>JAFGRB010000139.1 GCA_016935365.1 Deltaproteobacteria bacterium | reverse complement strand
CTTGGTCAATCATCGAGATTGCATGCCATTTCCCAGCCAAATCATGGGGTATTTTCTTTTCGTGACTTGCGCAAACCCGCACTGCAAGCGCACTTGCGAACAACGCGGATTGCTCCCATCAAGGAAGCGTTGACATTAGGCCCGCAACTTGGCGAAATGCCCTTTCAGCAGTCTCTCCCAGGAGGAGGCGGCATGGAGCTCGTGGTCCTGCGCGGCAGCCAGGAGCTGGTGACCCTTCCGCTGGACCGGGATGCGTTTCGGATCGGTCGCGCCGGCACCAACGACCTGGCCGTGCCGGAGCCCACGGTCTCGAGGATGCAGTGCGAGATCCGCCGTACGGATGGCCGGCTCTTGCTGGTCGACACCAGCGGCAACGGGACGGAGGTCGACGGCAAAAGACGCACCGAGGTGGAGATCGGGCCGGGCTCCCGGATCGGCTTCGGGGCGCTGACGGTCACACTCCGGTCCAGGCCCGAGGCGCCGGTGGCCGAGACCACGCTTTCGAGCGGCCAGCGGACCGATGTCCTGCCGGCTGCATTCGCGGCGCATCCGCCGGGCGGTCTCTTTCTGGTGAGCCGCGACGAGCGGCGGAAGCTGAAGGCCGACAGCCTGACGCTCGGCGCCGACAAGGGCAACGACTGGCCGGTAGACGATCCGTATGCGTCGAGCTTCCACTGCCGGCTCGTGCGCAAGCCGGAAGACGGGAGCTGGCACGTGCTGGACCTCGACAGCACGAATGGCACTTTCATAAACGGCGTCCAGGTGGGTGAAGCCAGGCTGGAGCCCGGCTCGGTCCTGCGCATCGGACAGGCCGAGTTCCGCCTGGAGACAGAGCAGGGCGAGGTGGGCTTCTGCGGCATCGTCAGCGAGTCTCCGGCCATGGAGCGGGTCTTCGACTTGATCCGCCGCGCCGCGCCGACGGATGAGACCGTGCTGATCACGGGAGAGTCCGGCTCGGGCAAGGAGCTGGTGGCCAGGGCCCTGCACGCGCTCAGCCGGAGGGCGAGCCACCTTCTGGTGCCGCTGAACTGCAGCGCTGTCACCAAGAACCTGCTGGAGAGCGAGCTCTTCGGACACGAGAAGGGCGCGTTCACCGGCGCGAGCGTCCGCCGCAAGGGGCTGTTCGAGCAGGCCCACGGCGGGACGCTCTTTTTGGACGAGATCGGCGAGCTCGTCCCCGATCTGCAGGCCAAGCTCCTGCGCGTGCTGGAGAACGGAGAGGTCCGGCCGGTGGGCAGCGATCAGCCCCGGCACGTCGACACCCGCGTCCTGGCCGCGACCCATCGCAGTCTGCCCGAGCAGGTTCAAACGGGTGCCTTTCGGGAAGACCTCTACTACCGGATCTGCGTGATCGAGATCCGCATTCCTCCGCTGCGCGAGCGCCCCCAGGACATCCCCTTGCTGGCCCGTTTCTTCCTGGACCAGAGCACGCGACAGACCGGAGCGCGGCGTTTCTCCGACGCCGCCATCGATCGCATGAGCTCCTATCGCTTCCCGGGCAACGTGCGCGAGCTCAAGCACGCCGTGACCCGTGCGGCCATCATGAGCACCGCCGAGCTGATCGAGGCGGACGATCTGAGCTTCGCCCCGCCCACCCTGGCCGATCGCGTCGCCGAGTCCAAGATCTACCGGCCCGGCAAGACGCTGCGGGACGTGGAGATCGAGACCATCCGCCAAGCCATGCAGGCCAATGACTTCAACCAGAAGGCCGCGGCCCGGGACCTGGGCATCGCCCGCTCCACCCTGCACCAGAAGATCGATCGCTACAAGATCCCCCGCGGCCGGTCGGACGAGCTGCCCTGACGCCCTGCCCCTACATGCGTCCGCCGGCCTTGCGCAGCAGGCGCTCGCATTCCCGGTGATTGCCCTTGCGGGCCAGGCGACGCGCGGTCTTGCCCGACTCGTCGCGGGCGTTGACCTCGGCGCCTTTCGACAGCAGAAGCTCCACCACGTCGCTGCGGCCTTCCTCTGCCGCCCGGTGCAGAGGCGTGCGGCCCTTCTCGTCGCGGGCGTTCAGCTCGGCCCCCTTTTCGAGCAGCACCTCGGCAGCGTCCCGGAAGCCCTCCATGGCCGCCCAGTGCAGGGCCGTCATGCCGGTGTTGCTCTTGGCCTTCACGTTGGCGCCGGTCTTGATGAGCAGCTCGATGGCCTCCTTGTGGCCCTTGGTCAAGGCCAGGTTCAGAGGTGTGGCGCCGCTCTTCTGCTTGGCGTTGACGTCGGCGCCTTTCTTGATCAGCATGGCGGCCACCTTGACCTTGTTGAAGAGCACCGCGATGTGCAGGGGCGTGGAGCCGCCCTCGTCGCGCGCATCGACGAAGGCCCCCCTGTCGAGCAGCTTCTTGGCGGCGTTGAAGTGGCCCTTGCGGGCCGCGACGTGCAGATTGCTCTCGCCCACGATGCCGCCGTGCTTGCGGATGAGCTCGGCCGTGTCCATCTTCTTCTTCAGCTCGGCGAAGTAGACCGGCGTGCCGCCGTACTCGTCCCGGGCATTGACCTCGGCACCCTTCTCGATCAGATCCTCGGCCATCTCGTTCGCGCCGGCCGAGGCCGCCCAGTGCAGGGGGGTCTCGTCGTAGCGCGCCTTGACATTCACCTCTGCGCTCTTGTCCAGGAAGGCGTCGAAGAGATCCGCCCGCATGTGGAGGATGGCCAGGTGCAGCACGCTGCGACCCAGCTTGTCCTGCAGGTTCACGTTGGCCTTGCGCGCCAGGAGAATCTCGGCCACCTTGGGATGCCCCTCCATGGTGGCGAAGTGCAGAGCCGTCTCACCCTCGTTGTCCTGGGCGTCGGGATTGGCCTTCTTCTCGAGCAGCAGGCTGACCACATCGTGGTGGCCGTTCTTCGCGGCCCAGTGCAGCGGGGTCATCCCCTTCTTGTCCTTGGCCTCGATCTGCGCGCCGTGCTGCAGCAGCACATCGGTCACGCGGCGGTGGCCCTTGGCGGCCGCGTAGTGCAGCGACATCATGCCGGTTTCGTCCGGGGCGTTCAGATCGCTCTTGTGGTAGAAGTGCGCCTCGAGGACCTTGTGGTTGGCCATCTCGACAGCCTGCTTGATCGACATCTTGGGCTTGGGAGGGCCGCAAGCCAGCAGACAGGCCATCATTGCGAGTGCGGAAAGGGACCACAGCGTGCGAAGCATGCCAGCCTCCTTGGAGCCTGTGGGTCGACGGCTACCAAAGATAGCACCGGCTGGATTGATAGACAAGAACGAGGGTCCTCACTTTTTCTGCTCGCCCTGCTCGCCGCCCGCATCCCTGGCGCAGCGGAAGCCGATGAAGCCGATCGGGTAGGCCGGGTAGATGCCCTGCCGGCGAGCGACGCGCAGCTTGAAGGGGGGATGGCCGATGCTTCCGCCGCGCACCACGCGGTTGGCCCGGCGGGGCCGGATCCACGCCCGGCCGTCCTTCGGAGCTCCCTTGTAGCTGCCGTGGAAGAAGTCGGCCACGAGCTCGGACACGTTGCCGGCCATGTTGCACACGCCATACGGGCTGTTTCCTCGGGGAAGGGTGCAGACCGGCCAGGTGCGCTTCTTGCCGCAGCCCAGCTCGCCGTTGTCGAAGATGGCCCGGCTGCAGTCCGGCTTCTCGTTCCCCCACGGGAAGCTACACCCGTCCGTGCCCCGGGCGGCCTTCTCCCACTCCGCCTCGCTCGGCAGCCGCTTGCCCGCCCAGCTGCAGAACGCCTTGGCCTGGTACCAGCTGACGCAGTTGACCGGGTGATCGGCCCGATCGGCGTGGCCCCGGTTGCAGTTCGGCCCGCTGCCCGGGCGCTTGCACTTGCCGGCCTTGACGCAGCGGTCGTATGCGGAGACGGTCACCTCGGACCGGTCGATATAGAAGGCCTTGACGAAGACCGGATGCCCCGGCTTGTCGCTCGGCTCGCAGTCGCCCTCGTTTTCCTTCTTGCACCCCATCCAGAACTCGCCTTCCGGCACGAGCACCATGCCCTCCGGTGCGTCCGCCGGTCCGCCCTGCGCGAGCCCCGTCCAGCTCAGGATCGCGATCGCGGCCGCGGTCGGTATGCGCTTGCCCATCGATGACCTCCTTCGTGCCCGGCCATCATATGCCAGTCGGGCCGTCCGTGGAATCCCCTCCACGCCCAAGCGTGTCAAGGCGCATACGGGCGGATCGAAGGAGCCGCGAGAAACCTTGAGAACCGGACATGCGCTGGCTGGCATGCCATCTGCATTACCGCAGTGTGGAATGAGGATCGAAAGGAACGAGGCAGACGGCCGTGGAACGCGGAATCCAACAAGCAGCTCTCATGGCGCTCACGGCGAGCCTGGTCTTCTGGGCCTTTCTGATCCTGGCTTCCGAGGCCGGATCGACGTCGGCTGCAAGCACCTCCACGGGGCTGTCCGAGCCGACGCCCTCCTCTTCTCGCTCCGCGCTCCCATCGCGACCTGCCCGCACCCACGAGCAGCCCGCCGTCGATCCGGCCTCTGATCAAGACCGTCTTGCCTGCGCGGCTCGCGCGCAAGAGCATGCCGGGCGGCTCGCCCTGCGCCCGGAATCGCGCTTTGGACGCAGGCCCCTGGACGCGGGCGACGCCCGCTTGCGCCCGCCCGAGATCGATGAACGAGCTGCCGCGCAGCGCCGCATCGAGCGCTTCATGGCCTGCTCGATCCCGCCAGCGGACGGCTTCGACTTCCCGGTCGGCGATCCGGACGGCCAGGGCGCCTACACCGACCCGGCCACCGGCAAGGTGCACGCGGGCTGGTACATCTCGGTGCGCTTCGGGCAGCGCTACGCCTACGGCATCCACCCGGCCGAGGACTGGAACGGGTGCGGGCTCGCCAACACCGACCTGGGCCAGCCCGTGCACGCAGTCGCGCACGGCGAGGTGGTCTTCGCCGACGCGTGCGTCAAGCCCTCGGGCGGCATCGTCGCGATCCAGCACGTCTACTACGAGGACGGTGAGAAGAAGCGGATCCGTTCGGTCTACAGGCACCTGAACGACATCCGCGTGCAGGTCGGCCAGCGGGTCCGAAGGCGCGAGATCATCGCTTCGGTCGGCCAGGACGCGGACAGGAAGTACGCGGCCCACCTCCACCTGGAGCTGCGCCTCGACGAGAGCCTCTCGCCGAGCTACTGGCCGTCGGCTCACAAGAAGCCACTGGCCTGGATCCGGGCCCACTACGCCGAGCCCTCGGCCTTCATCCGCTCGCACCGCCGCCTGCTCGTGCCCCAGGCCGAGCCGCACCTGGCCCTGCTCGACAGCCAGCGCGGCGCGCTCGTGATCTACGTGCGCGGCCGGTCCGCGGGCCAGCATGCGGTCCAGCTCGGCCGCCGCGCGGGCAATCGCCGCGCGGCCGGCCTGCGCACGGCGCCGCGGGGAGCCTACTTCGTGGTGGCTGAGCGCCGCCGGGCCGGCCAGACCTGGCACGAGATCAACTTCCCCAGCCTGGCCGACGCGGCGCGCGGCCGCCGGCAGGGCCTGATCGCGCCCGAGGATGAGGCCGCCATCGGCCGCGCCTGGAGCGAGCGCCGCCGCACCCGGCCGGAGCCCCTGCCCGGCGAGGCCGCCCGCAGGGCCGTGCGCTTCGAGGGGCTCGTGCCGAGCTGGGATCACTTCGCCCTGCCGGACGGGCAAGGCGCGCCCTCGCTGCCCGAGGGCAGCCTGGTGGTCGTGTTCTGAGCGGTGTCCTACTGGAACTCCACCGGCGCGGAGCCCGAGTTGTCGCCCGTGCCGTCGGTCATGATCGGCGGGCTGGTGCCGTAGTAGATGCAGGTCACGTTGGCCGTGCCGACTTGATCCGAGGAGATGTCGGCCGTGTAGGTCCCGTCTCCCTGGTCGGTGAAGGCGCCGATCACGTCGTGGCTCGCCCGGTACCAGACCAGATCGTAGTCGTCCAGGTAGAAGCCCTGGTTGGAGTTCGCGTCGGCATTGGTCGGGATCATGAACTCGATCTGGACGTTGGCCACGCCGATGGCCGCGGGCTCCAGCACGAAGCGGAACCAGTCGTAGGTCTCGGCCATGTCCGCCCCCACCCCGTTCATCCTGAACCAGGTCGTGCCCCCGTCCGGAGAGTACCAGGCGTTCGCGTAGCCGCTGTTCGGCAAGCCATCGTCGAGCATGTAGAACTCGGCCACCAGATCGCTCCCGGAAGGCACGTACTGGGTGTCCACATCGGGATCCAGGATCCAGCTCGGATCGTTGTTCTCGACCGACAGGCCCTGGAGGTTGCTTCCATCCTGGGTGGCAGGGTTCTGGGCTGCGGTGCGCAGGCAGATCTCATTGTTGTTGTTCCCCTGGGAGGTGAACTCGATCAGGGTCCAGCCCGCAATGTTTGCGCAGGTATCCGCCGTGCTGTTGCCTTCGCTCGCCTCGAAGTGGTTGGTCAGCACGGTCCAGCTCACGGTCGGATCGGGCAGGTCGAGGATCTCCACGTCGTCGAGGTAAGCACAGTCGTCAGTCCAGGAGCTTGGGTTTACTCTCCAGCGGATCTGCAGGCTGGACTGGCCCTCGCAAGCTGGCGGCAAGATATGGGTGAACCACTGCCAGTTCTCTCTGTAGTTATCTCCTTGCAAGTCGAGCACGTACCAGTTGATCCCGTCGACCGTGTACTCGGTGATGTAGTACTCGTTGGCATCCAGTCCTCCACTCGCGGTCGCGGCATAGCGCAGCTGGATCCGGGCGCGGCCGGTCGTGTCGATGGCGTTGGTCATGAGCCAGTGCGTCTGACAGATCTGCACGCCCCAGGAGCCGGTGCCCGATGTAAACGGGCTCTGAGAGGCATTCGAGCGGATGACGTCGACTCCTGAATCCGTGGTGAAGCCCGACATGTCGGTCTCGAAGTCGTTCGACAGCAGCGTCGCCTCGGGCCCCAGCAGCCGGCTGTCGTCGGTGTAGCAGACGATGGCGTTCTCGTCCTCACCCGACGAGTCCAGCCGCACCGTGATCGTGCCCGTGTTGCCGACGTTGACCGGGCTGCCGGGCCCGTCCACGCAGATGAAGTTCGCAGCCTGGCAGCCTGGATCGGATGCATCGATTCCATCCACGCAGTTGTTGTCCTTGCCGTCGTAGCAGCTCCCGTCACAGACCGGCCCCTCGGTGAAGATGCCGGCCACGTCCGGATCGTCGTCGTCGCAATCCGTGCCGCCGCAGGCATCGTCCACGTCGCCGTCGTTGTCATCGTCCTTTGGATCTGAACCCTCCTGGCATACCCCGAATGCGTCGCACTCGTCTCCGCTCAGACACGGATCCAGGCCAGTGTCGCAGGGGGTGAACTCGGGCTCGAATTCGTCCATGCAAACCTTGCCCACCCCGTCGCAGTAGTCGTCCACGTCGCAGTCCCCGGTGCTCGCCCGACACATGAATGTGTTCGGCTCCACGAGATCCGGGCAGCTCTTGCCCAATCCATCGCAGTAGTCGTCCGCGTCGCAGGGATCGGATCCCGCATCCCCGCACTT
>JAFGRB010000138.1 GCA_016935365.1 Deltaproteobacteria bacterium | reverse complement strand
GGCACGTCGGGGATCGGCTGGCAGTAGCCCTCCGCGTCACGATCGCAATCTCTATTTTCGAACCAGCTAATAGGGTACCAGCCGTGGAAGTCCACTCTGTGGTCCTCTTCATCCTGCATGCAGTAACGCCGAACACAGTAGTCATCGTCCATGTCATCGCAGGCGCAGAATGCCACCGAGGCCATGTGCTCCACGATCTCCTCCTCGTCCTCCCCGCCCGTGGTCGAGAAGCTCAGGTGGGCAGACGAGCCCAGCTCCCACATATCCACCCAGTCGATGTTCGGTCCCGGGGTCACCGTGGTGCTGACCTGGTCCGCGTAGATGCAGTTGAGCGGATCGCATGCGTCTCCCACGCCGTTTCCATTGCAGTCGCTCTGGCTGACGTTCTTGTCGTCGGGGCAGACGTCGAAGCCCATACGCAGAACCCGGTGGTCGTCGCCCACGCGTCCGCACAGTACCTAGGATTTCGTTCAATCCTCGTATTGGAGCCGGCGTAGAAAGACCCGGCAGCTCAGCGGATCACGTCCACCCTGAGCCCGCTGTCCCGGCTGAGCGCGAGCGCGGTGCCTGTGGCCACGGCGCCGGCCACGACCACGCCCGCGATGGTCCAGACCCACCAGCGCTCGTACCAGGCCGGGCCGGGCGGCGGTACCTCCTCTGGGGGCGGCAGCCCTCCAGGCGCACCGCCGCCGGGCGGCTGCACGAGCCCGGCCAGCGAGGCGCGCTCGCCGGCCAGGTAGCGCCGGACGCGCTCCGCCAGCGCGGCCGGCGCCTGCTCCGCGGCGAAGACGCCCAGCGGATCGATCCGCGGCCCGCCCCGGACGTAGATGGCCGGCTCGATCATCGCGCGCCCCGCGGCCGACAGCACGCGCAGCAGCACCAAGCCCTCGACATCCAGGCCGGCCCGCAGGGCCTCGGCGTCCGCGGCGCTGGCGCTTCCCAGGCCGCCCGCGCCCAGGCGCGAGAGCAGGCGCACGCGCTGCATGCTCCGCCCCTCGGCCAGGAAGACCTCCTGCCGGGCCACCCGGCCCGGCTCCACCTCCAGCACGCCGGACCAGGTCCGGTAGCCCTCCAGGCGCAGCGTGAAGTAGTGCTTGCCGGGCAGCAGGTCCGGGATGGTCACCGGCGCGCTGCCCGCATCCCGGCCGTCGACCGAGGCCCGGGCTCCGGGCGGGCGCGAGATCAGAGACGCGGAGCCCTTCATGGAGCGCAGCAAGCCCTGCCGCACCTGCTCGAAGCGCTCGACCGCCAGCGGGTTGACCACGGTCTCGTCGAGCTGGCGCTCGGGCTCGAGCAGCAGGACCGTCTCGAAGGCCTCGTCCGCGGCCGCCTGCTGGCCCAGGGCGTGGTGGGTCAGGCCGAGCTGGAGATGGATCTCGGCCAGCAGCGCCAGGCTGCCCGGGTGCGGGAAGACGGCCTGCGCCACCCGCAGCGCCTCCTTCAGGTCCTCGATCGCTTTTTGCGGCTTGAGCCTGCCGGCCCAGCGCTGCCCCTGCGCGAGCCGCTCCCGCGCCTCGGCCTCCATGCACGCAGCGGCCGGATCGGAAGGCTCCGCGAAGTAGGCCCCGATCGCCTCCTCGCCCGCGAGCTCGACGCCCGGCAGCCCGGCGAGCGCCCGGAGGAGCCGCTCGCGGTACTCGGCCCCCACCCGCTGCGTCTCGGCGTCGGCCGGGCCTCCGACCGTGAGCACGGCCAGGCGGGCTGCCATGACCGACCGGGGGGCCAGGCAGGCCGCACACAGAAAGACAGTTCCCCACACGCGCGCCACGTCTCACCTCGCCGGATCCGAGAACAGCCGGATCTCGCTCCAGCTCGCGGGGGCCAGCTCCTCGCGGCCCGACCATGACCACTCCGCCCGGCCGCCCTGGTCCACGTCGAAGACCCGGATCTCGAGGCCCAGGAACCAGCCCCGCTGCCCCACGTCGCCGAGCACCTGCAGATCGCTCCAGGGCAGGTCCGCCTCGATCCGGTAGCCCGCCGCGTGGCGGGTGGCCTGGGCGCTGCCCGTGTAGGCGCCGTCCGAGAGGGCGGCGGGATCCGCGCCGCTTCCGAAGCGCGAGAGCCCCCCGGCCGTCACCTCGAGCCGGTGGAAGCGGAAGGGCTCGGCCACGGGCGCACCGCCGTTGGCCAGATCGAAATACAGCTCGACCCGGTCCACCTCGCCGCCCTCCAGCTGCACGTCGTCGTCCGGGATCTCGAGGCACAGGCCGAGGCCCGCCTCGTCCCAGCCGCCCTGGAGCACGGCCACGCCGTCCGGCCCGGGGATGTCCGCCCGCGGGCCGCCGTCGCCGCAGGTGCCAGACTCGCGCGTCATCAGGTCGAGCAGCGGGGCGCCGAGCACCAGCTGGCCGTACTCGTCCGGCAAGGGCAGGTCCCCCTGCCTGCGCGGATCGAAGGCCCAGGTCAGCCAGGTCGGCCCGCTGCCCGCGTCCACGTCCACCAGGCGCAGATCGAACGCCAGCTTCCCGTTCTTGGCGGCCGCCTCCAGCGGCATGCGGAAGCGAAGCCGGTAGCCGCCCGCCAGGCGCTCCGACTCCACGGCCTCGACCGCGCCCGCCGGATCGACCGCACCGCCGGCCGCGATCCGGACGCCGCTCGCGTGCTGCGCGTCGAAGACGGCGAGCCCGTCCACGCCGTCCTGCACGTCCTCGTCGCGCACCCGCGCCTGCACCCACAGCGCGTCGTCGGTCCACAGGAGCCAGACCAGCGCGGCCGCATCCCCCTGGCCGTCGAGCGAGCCCGTCTCCAGGTTGGCCCCGTCCAGGCGCAGCGCCGGCGGACGGCCCGCGAAGAGATCCTCCAGGCCGATCTCGGCCGGGTGGACGCGCGTCGCCACCGCGTGATCGACCCGGGCAAAGGGCACCGAGACCCAGGCGTCCAGACCGCTCGTGAGCGCCAGGCCTGGACCGAAGCCCAGCGAGACCACCCGCTCGCGCTCGTTGCGACCGATCAGCGTGGGCGCGCCCTGCGCGCCGGGGCTCACCAGGCCGGGGCCGAAGCGCGAGCCGGGCGCGTCCGCGCCCAGCGCGGTGTAGGTCCCGTCGTCAGCGGTCAGCCCGATCTCGACCTCGTCCACGAGCTGGAAGGGGTCCTGGGACGGGTTGCGCCCGGCGTGCAGCGGCACGACCAGCAGGTGCAGCTCGCCCTGCACATCGTCCCCGCAGGCGCAGGCCAGGCAGGCGAGCAGCCACGCGAGCGCGATGTGCGGCAGGTGTTCGGCTGGCCTCATCCTCTCGCCTGGACCTCCCGGCGCCCGGCGCGAAGGCAAGCGCCGGCGGCCAGCAAGACAAGGATCCACAGGCCGCCCGGGCTGCCCGAGCCGCAGCCGCAGCCGCCCGCCCCGGTCGTGACGTGGACCTCGGTGAAGTCGGGATCGCTCTCGTCCTGCCCGTCCGAGACCACGAGCTCGAAGACGTAGACGCCCTCGAGCGCCGGCGTGAAGGACGGCCGGGAGGTGGTCGCGCCCGAGAGCGCCACCTCCTCGGGCCCCGAGCTCTGCGTCCAGAAGAAGGCCAGCGTCTCGGACCCCCGGCTCAGGCTGCCGTCGAGCTCGACCGTCTCGCCGGGTCGGACCCGCTGGGTCGGCCCGGCCTCGGCGCTCAGGCCGGTGAAGCCCGCGTCGGGCACGCCCCCGTCGGGCGCGGACGCGGCGCAGCGGTCCTGCTCGCAGCGGCCCGAGGGGCAGACGTGCTGGCGTCCAGGCTGGCAGTCCCCCAGGCCGTCGCACAGGCCGGCCGAGGTCTTGACCCCGCCCTCGCAGCTCTGCGGGCTGCACTCCACGCCCTGTGCATCCAGGGCGCAATCGGCACTGCCCGCGCAGGTGCCGGTCTGCCCGCAGGGCGTCTGTTCGGGCTCGCAGGCGTCCCGCGGATCGGTGCCGGCCGCGGCATAGACGCAGACGCCGAGCGCCGAGGGCAGATCGCAGCGCTCGCAGGGTGCGTCGCAGATCCGGTTGCAGCACACGTCGTCCGCGCAGCTCTGCCCGGCCGCACAGTCCGCCGCGCTCCCGCATGGGCTGCCCAGGCCCGCCTCGGGCGTGCACACGCCGCCCGCGCAGCCGTGTCCCGGCCAGCAGTCGGTGGTGTCCTGGCAGCCTGCGGCGCACTCCCCGGGCCCGGCAGCCCGGTAGGGGTAGCAGGTCTCGCAGGCCGCGCCGCAGCCGCCCGGCCGGCCGGAGCGGCAGGTCTCGGCCGCGCTCACCCCGCTGGCGCTGCCGCCGCCCGCGTCGCACACGGCAGGCGGCTCACACTCGACCTCGGGGCCCCAGCCGTACTCCCCCCCCACGCAGATCCGGTACCAGTCATCGCCGCTGCAGCGCACCTCGCCCGGGCCGTAGACCTCGCCCTCGGCCACGCAGGCGTCGACGGCCGGGGCGCAGTAGGCGCCAACGCCGCTCCAGCCGTCGTCCAGGCAGAAGCCGCCCAGGCAGGCCGGATCGCGCGCCAGCCCGGAGAGCACCGCGCTATCGCAGCTCGACCCGTCGGTCAGATCGGCCAGGCAGAGCCCGTCGAGCCCGCAGAAGCCGGACGGATCGCAGTCGGCATGCGCGCTGCAACCGCTCGAGCAGGCGCCCTGCTCGCAGCGGCCCGGCCGGCAGTCGGTCTCGGATCCGGCCGCGCACTGGCCCAGCCCGTCGCAGGACGAGGCGCTCATGAGCACGCCGCCCTCGCAGTGCGCCTCGGCGCAGGGCTCGCCCGCCGGCCAGAGCGCACAGGCCCCCCCGCCATCGCACTCGCCGGTCCGGCCGCAGCTCGCCGTGGCCTCGGGCTCGCAGTCTCCGTCCGGATCCGAGCCCGCGGCCGTATAGGAGCACAGGCCCTCGCGGCCCGGCAGGTTGCACTGCCGGCATGGCCCCGTGCAGGCTTCGTTGCAGCAGCGTCCGTCCATGCAGGTGCCGGCCGTGCAGTCGGCCTGGGTCTCGCAGGGCTCCCCGATCCCCTCGGGCAGATCGCACTGGCCCTCTCGGCACTCGTAGCCGTCCCAGCACTGGGCCTCCGAGCTGCAGGAGTCCAGGCAGCCCGCGGCGTTCGAACGGTACGGCTCGCAAGACGTGCAGGTCGCGCTGCAGCCGCCGCCCGGGCCGCTCGCGCAGCCGCCGGACGTGCGAAAGCCCGAGTCCGGGCCGCCGCCCGCGTCGCACTCGCCCTGGCCGCATTCCACCCGCTCGCCCCAGGCCTGGGCGCCGCCGATGCATACCCTGTACCAGCCCTCGGGCGAGCAGAGCGCATAGCCGGCGCCGTATGCGGTCCCGTCGTGCACGCAGCAGGCCGGGTCCGAGGCGCAGTACGCGCCCGAGTCGTCGAAGTCGTCCGTGAAGCAGTAGCCTCCCCGGCAGGCCGCCTCGGGCGCGAGCCCGGAAAGCACCACGCCGTCGCAGCGGGCGCCGTCGGACAGGTCCACCTCGCAGGTGGCGCCCAGGCTGCAGTAGGACTGGGCGCTGCAATCGGCGTGCGATCTGCAGGCCGTAGCGCAGTGCAGGGCGTCCGCGCAGCGGTACGGCGCGCAGCTCCGGGTTCCCCCGTCTGCGCAGCGCCCGGCCCCATCGCAGCTGTCGGCCACCTCCTCGACGCCGTCGCTGCAGTGGCCCGGCCCGCACTCGCTGCCCGCCGGCCAGAAGCTGCAGGCCCCCTGGCCGTCGCAGTCGCCGGAGAGGCCGCAGGTCTCGACCGGCGTCTGGCTGCAGTCGTCGAGCGGATCCGTGCCCGCCGCGACCGCCGCGCAGGCGCCCGAGCCGTTGCAGGCCTGACAAGCGGGGCACTCGTCGAGCGGATCCGTCTGGGCCGCGACCGGCACCGAGCAGCTCCCGGCGCCGTTGCAGCGCGTGCAGACTGCGCAGACGGTATCCTGGCCCGGGAAGGCGCACGCGCTCGAGCCGTTGCAGGCGCCCGCGCAGCCCGCCTGGCCCGCGCACTCGCCGTCCGGATCCTGGCCCGCCGGCACGGGCCGGCAGACGCCGGTCGCGTCGATGTCGCAGCGGTGGCAGGGGGCGGTGCAGATGTCCTGGCAGCAGCGCCCGTCCACGCAGTGCGAGCTCGCGCACTGATCGTCGAGCTGGCAGGTCGAGCCGTTCGGCAGATCGCCGGCGCACTCGTGATCGATGCACAGGATGCCCGGCTTGCAGTCCTGATCGCCGTTGCAGCTCGCAGCGCAGGTCGCGCAGGCCCCGCCCGTGCAGCTGTCCACGTCCAGGTAGAAGCCGCAGTTGGTGTAGCAGTCCCGGTTGGTCCAGCCGCCGGCGCCGCAGGTCCACAGGTCGGCAGACTCGCAGACCGCGGTCCCGCGGGAGACCGGGGCGCCCGTGGCGTCCACGCAGTCCGTGCCGGCCGGCGCGCAGTAGGTCGCCCCGCCCGGGGCCGCGACGCAGTTGTCCGACAGGCATTGTCCGTCGTAGTCGCACGACTGCTGGTTCTGCTTCTTGCGGTAGCACTGGCCGATGAACAGCCCCTCGCAGTAGGCGTCCTCGTCGCAGCCCTCGACGATGAAGCCGAGATCCACGCAGATGGTCTTGCACTCGGCGCAGCTGCCCAGATCGCAGCTGTGCACGTCGCTGTATGCCTCGCAGTCGTCGTAGCAGGAGGTCAGCTGCCAGCTGTCCGTGCCGTTGCAGCGCGCCACGTCCGGGCCGTGGCAGCCCGCGAAGCCCTGCGGCACCGGCCGGCGATTGCCGTCGATGCAGACCGTGCCGGACGCGCGGCAGCGCCCCTGGCCGTCCGGGTCCTGGCCGCAGATCCCGCTGTCGCAGTCCGTACCACCCGAGCAGTTCGCGCCCTCGGCGCCCGCGGGCAGCGTGTCCTTGATGACCCGCAGGTCATCGATGAAGATGTTGTTCCCGTAGCGGCTCAGGCCGCGGAGCGCGATGCGCAGGTCGCTCCGGCCCGTGTAGTAGCCGAGCTGGGCGACCTCCTCGACCCAGCCGCTGCCGGCCGTGCGGACGAACTCGACCGTGCTCGAGTAGCTGTCGCCGCCGTCGGTCGAGACCTGGAAGCGCACCCGGTCCTCGCGCGAGCTGTCGCCCGTGTCGTGGTACATCCACATGCGGCACTCGGCCACCTGGGCGCCGGTCAGGTCCAGCGCCGGGGAGCTGATGCGGGCCTCGTCTCCCGAGTCGGCGGAGTACGAGTTGAACATCACCATGTGGCTGCCCTGGTGAGGCGAGCAGCTCGGGTTGCTGCCCGAGCTCTCGATCGACCAGTCCGCGGTCGTCTCCGAGGGGTGGAACTCGCTCCAGGGAGACATGCCCTCGAAGGGCTGGGAGTGGACCGTGACCTGGGCCCAAGCGAGCGCGGGGCAGAGGGCCAGGACGAAGAGGCTGAGCAGGATTTTCATGATTCCACCTGCTTGATTTTATTGTAATTTACATCAGGATGATCGCGGAGTCAAGCCAGCGCCGAGACCGCTTTGCTTCCCGGGCTCGAGCGGGATAGCCTGGCGGCAGGCCTGCGCAGCTGGTTTCAGGAGGTCGCAGATGGCGCTGCTCTCGGCTCTCTTCTCCCTCGTCCGTCTCTTCGGCGGCTTCGCGGCCCTGGTCGTGTTCTACAGCCAGCTGAACCGCTATGTCTTCCTCAAGCCGGGGGCGCACTTCGCAGACTACCTGGACGTCTTCTCGACGAACCAGACCGAGCTGCTGCTCGCGCCCCTGCTGGCCTTGCTGGCGATCGCCTTCGAGCTCGTCCACCTGCTCCGCAAGAGCAAGGAGCGCAAGGGCACCTACCTGGGCTATGCGAGCCTCGGCCTGGCGAGCCTGGTCATGGTCCTGGTCATCCTTTGCGAGATCCCGTCCATCAGGCACCGAATGCGGATCTATTCCTACTGGAGCGGGCTGGCCGAGATCGCGCCGAAGTCGGTCGACCTCGAGGACATCCTGCGGCGCTATCCGGAGCTGGTGCCGGAGCTGCTGGACGACCCGGCCCTTCGCCGGACCCTGATCGCCAGGGGCCCGGACAGCATCCTGCACGGGGGGCAGGAGAGCAGCGCCCTCACCTATGCGGCGCTCCGCCTGGACGGGAGATCCAACCCGGCCATCTGGGAGCTCGCGAGCGGCAACGGCGAGCCCTATGCCTGGGGCGCGCAGCTCATGGTTCACATGCTCATGGCCGAGGCCCAGGGAGCCTTCCCGGCCGAGCTGGCCGCGCGGATCGCGCCCGGGGCGAGCGAGCGGGTGGGCAGCTTCAAGCTGGGCTATCTGTCCTACGCCGAGGAGCGCGAGCGACTGAACCGCTACTGCGGCCAGGAGGACCTGGGCGGGCTGTACATCAAGCAGCTCATCCATCTGGCCATGGCCCACCCTGGCCTGATCGCGACCGACAACGCCACCCGGCTGCTGGGCATGTGGCGGGACAAGCGACCCGAGTACAGCAAGGCCATCGACGCGCTGATCGAGGGCCGGCGCAAGCTCTGCGTGCTGGGCCGGGCCGTGGCCGCGGACCAAGAGATCGGCCTGGAGGTGGAGATCGTGGACCTGGGTGGTCTCGCGATAGACGCCCGGGAGCTCGCGAGCGGGATCCGCTCGGCCGTGCGCGATCTGCTCGCCACCTGCGAGCTCCGCGCGCGGCCCGGCCCTGGGCTCGCGATCCGGGCCGCGGTCGAGATGGAGCGCTTTCCCGGCACCCGGCTCACCCGCGAGCAGACCCGCGAGGAGCGGGTCGAGAAGAAGCGCTACGACCACTACAGCGAGCGCTGGGTTGCGGAGCGGGTCTGGGAGAAGCGCACGGTCCGCGAGGACTTCACGGGAACCCTGGTGGCGCCGGTGCTGCGCATGCGCGCCCGGGCCGCGGGCCGCGAGGAGAGCCTGTCTGCCCCGCCTACCTTCTCTTACCTGGCGCCCGAGACGGACGAGGTCGAGGTGCACGCTCTGAAGCACGATCCCGAGTACATCCTGCCGGGCGTGATGGACATCCTGCTCGGCTCCTGGCAGCTCTAGCTTCGGCCGTTCATCCTTCTCCAACCTGACAGCGCTTCGCCATCTGGATTCAAGCCCCAACGGGGCGGGATGAACTTGCGGTAGGCACTTCTATTCCGCCCCCTTGGGGCTTTCGGTCGAGCCGTGCAAAAGGCTCTATGCCTTCCGCGCCTTGCGCCGCGCGTAGCCCTCCACGTTGCGCTGGCGCGCGCGCGAGACCGCCAGGGCCTCGGCGGGCACGTCGCGGGTGACCGTGGTCCCGGCCCCCACGTAGGCGCCGCGGCCCACGCGCACGGGCGCGACGAGCTGGGTGTCCGAGCCGATGAAGGCGCCGTCGTCGATGCGGGTCGTGTGCTTGTGCTCGCCGTCGTAGTTGCAGGTGATCGTGCCGGCGCCCACGTTGACCTGCCTCCCGATCTCGGCGTCGCCCAGGTAGCTCAGATGGCCGGCCTTGGTGCCGCGGCCCAGGTGGGCCTTCTTGCACTCCACGAAGTTGCCGACCCGGACCTGGTCCTCCAGCACGGTCCCGGGCCGCAGGCGCGCGAAGGGCCCGACCGTCGCGCCGGCGCCCACCCGGCAGCCCTCGAGCACCGAGTAGGCGCGGACCTCGGCCCCGTCTCCGATCCGGGCGTCCTCGATGACCGCGCCCGGGCCGATGGTGCAGCCGCGGCCGATGCGCACCTGCCCCCGGAGCACGCAGCCCGGCAGCAGGAGGCTGTCTGTGCCGATGCGCACCTCGGCCCCCGCGAAGGTGCTGTCCGGGTCGAGCACGCTCACCCCGCTCGCCATGAGCCTGTCGAGCAGGCGGCGGTTGATCTCCTTGCCCACCCGGGCGAGCTCCCGTCGATCGTTGACGCCCAGCACGCTGTCGGGCGGCACCTCGACGCCCTCGACCCGTAGACCCCTGCCGCGCGCCGCGGCCACCAGGTCGGTCAGGTAGTACTCGCCCTGGGCGTTGCCGCGGCCCAGCCTGGCGAGGCTCCGGAAGGCGAAGGCCGCGTCGACCAAGTAGATGCCGGAGTTGACCTCGCGGATCCGGCGCTCGGCCCTGCTCGCGTCGCGCTGCTCCACGATCGAGACGACCTCGCCCTGCCCGTCGCGGATCACGCGCCCGTAATCGGTCGGGTCGTCCAGCCGGCAGGTCAGGAAGGCGAGCTCGGCCTTGCGGCTGGCCCGCGCCAGCGCGCCGAGCTCCTTGCCGGTCAGCAGCGGCACGTCGCCGTAGAGGATGAGCAGCTTGCCGCGCTGGGAGCCCAGGGCGCGCCGGGCGCACAGGACCGCGTGCCCGGTGCCGAGCGGCGGATCCTGGACCGCGATCCGGACGCGCTTGCCGAAGCGCGCCCGCAGGTGCTGCTCCACGAGCTCGCGCTGGCTGCCGACCACGACGACCACGGGCCGGCAACGACGCTGCAGCGCGAGCGAGACCGGGTAGTCGATCATCGGCGCACCGCACAGCTCGTGCAGGACCTTGACCCGCTTCGAGCGCATCCGCTTGCCCATGCCGGCCGCCAGAATGACACATGCCGTGGCCATGTCTTCCTCTATTTCGCCCCGTTGGGGCTTCGTCTCGCTCTCCATGCCCATTTCCCAGGGCTTCGCCCTGGGCTATCCTACTCTCGCCCCTGCGGGGCTTTCGTCCACAGGTCGCAACAGGTCGTAGTCTAGCAGCAAGCCCGCGCCGCGCCAGGGATAAAAAGCCGTTTGAAAGCGAATACGGCTGTGCTAGTTTCGTCCAAGCAAGTCAGGATAGAAACAGAAGCTCCCGGGAGGCCGACCGATGCAAAAAGCCTATAAAATCAGCTCGCTACTTGTCCTGAGCCTCTTCCTGTCCCAGGTGGCGGAGGCCCGGATGTCGCCGCGCCAGATCTACAAGACCAAGGCCGACGGGGTGGTGCTGATCGTGGCCGCCAAGGAGGGCTCGTCCTCGGCCTCGGCCGGCACCGGCTCGATCATCCGCGCGGACGGCATGGTGATCACCAACTGCCACGTGATCTTCAACAAGGACAGCCGGAGCCCCTACAAGGTGGTCCACGTCTTCCTCAAGCCGGACAAGGTCACCGGCGACATGAACAAGGACCTCACCAGGCACTTCTCCGCCAAGGTGCTGGCCTTCGACGAGGCGCTCGACCTGGCCCTGCTCCAGATCCAGAGCCCGCCCTCGGGCCTCACGATCCAGACCCTGGGCAACCCGGACGAGTTGGGCCCCGGCGACGAGACCGTGGCCATCGGCCACCCGGAGCAGGGCGGCCTGTGGACCATCACCACCGGCGTGATCGGGGCCGAGTTCGAGGACTTCAAGGGCATCACCGGCAAGCACGTCTTCCAGATGGAGACCAGCCTCAACCGCGGCAACTCGGGCGGGCCGCTCTTCGATGTGCGCGGCTACCAGGTGGGCGTCAACACGGCCATCGCCCGCCAGGGCCAGGGCGGGATCGCCATCACCGGCGTCAACTTCGCGGTCAAGGCCAGCGTGGTCAAGAAGTGGGTGGCCGGCCACAGCGTGCAGCTCGCCTACGGCGGCGACTCGCTCGAGGCGGAGCCGGCCCGGGTGGCGAGCGCCCCGACCAGCCACAGCGCGGAGCCCGCCCGCCAGCCCGAGCCCGCTCCGGTCAGGCCCGAGCCAAACAGCGCGAGCTCGGGCTCCAGCTCCGCCACCGGCGCGAGCTCCGGCTCCAGCTCCAGCGGTCGCGACACGGGCACGCGGACCTACTCCGACCCGGAAGGCCACGGCTCGATCACGGTCGAGGACAGCGGCGAGGAGCCGGCCGGGGACGCGGCCGACGAGGGCGAGGAGTACGCGCCCAGCCGCTCCGACGAGGGGGAGACCGTGGTCAGCCGCAGCGCGAGCGGCGAGGTCAAGCGGCGCAAGCCCCTGCGCTTCGAGAAGTACTACCGCCGGCCGCCGCGGCCCTACACCTACAAGCGCCTGTTCACCGAGGTCGACAAGGTGCGCGCTCGGGCCGGCAAGGCCTTCGACGACCTGGACCGCGAGATCCGCCGCCGCGGCCGCTGAGCGGCTCCTCGTCTCGGTGCTTTCGATACCCCGGAGCGTTGCGCGCAGCCGAGCTGAGGGCCCCCCGGTCGCGCGGAGGGCGGTTCATAGCCCGAGCACGAATGGGGGTGCTCGGCGTTGCAGCAACGCGTACGTTTCTCTGTGAAACGGCACCGGTCCGACGGATCCGGATTGACTCGTTGTTTGGCGTCTGTTAGCTTTCGCTCGTTCCGCTCGGGGAGAGGATGCGATGCGCCTTATCTCCAAGGCCTGGATCCTGCTCGCTCTGCTCGGCCTTCCGGACTCCGCCGCCCGGGCGGCCGAGACCGGCACCTACATCGAGCAGGAGGTGATCCACGAGGCCAGCCAGGGCCAGCCGGCCGCGCGGGCGATCCAGCGCATCTGGTTCACCGACAAGCACATCCGCGCCGAGACCTCCTTCGGCGAGGAAGACGAGGTGACGCTCTTCGACATCGCGCGCGGGCGCGTCCTGATGCTCATCGCGGACAAGCGCTTCGTGGAGCTCTCACTCGCGGACTACCAGCGCATCGTCGCCATGCGGCTCGGCCGCACAGGCCTCGACGCGCCCGGCGAGGACGTCAATCTCGAGCAGACCGGCCAGAAGCGGACCATCGGCGCGTGGAAGTGCGAGCTCTTCCGCTACTCCCAGGGCGGCCGCAACGCGCTGGCGATCGACCTCTGGGTCAGCCAGGACGCCGGGCTCGGCTTCGCCGCCTACCTGGAGCTGATGAGGCGGTTGGGACAGGAGGATACGCTCGGGCGCCTGTCCGACTTCGCGGACCGCGTTCCGGGCTTCCCGGTCGAGCTGCGGATCGAGCAGACCGTCTTCGGCCAGAAGCTCGTCTCCACTTCCCGGGCGCGCAAGATCGCCACCGGCCCGACCGATCCCTCTCTGTTCGAGCTGCCCGCGGGCTATCAGCGGCTCGGGGCCAAGGACGCCATACCCGGAGTCAAGCCGTAAACCGACCTCTATTTCTGGAGGACCCATGGCCGATTTCGAAAACATCCTGCTCGTCATCGAGCCCCCGCTGGCCCTCGTGACCCTCAACCGCCCCAAGGTGCTCAACGCGCTCAACCGCAAGACCATGGAGGAGCTGGAGTGCGCCTTCTACCAGCTCCGCGACGACGCCAGCATCAAGGCGGTGCTGCTGACCGGCGCCGGCGAGAAGGCCTTCATCGCCGGGGCCGACATCAACGAGATCGCCACCTACGATCCGGCCGCGGGCACGCTCTTCGCCCAGCGGGGCCAGGCGGTGCTCGACTTGATCGAGAACCTGGGCAAGCCGGTCATCGCGGTCATCAACGGCTTCGCCCTGGGCGGCGGCTGCGAGATCGCCATGGCCTGCCACATCCGCATCGCCTCCCGGACCGCGCGGCTCGGCCAGCCGGAGATCAACCTGGGCATCATCCCCGGCTTCGGCGGCACGCAGCGGCTCTCCAGGCTCGTGGGCGAGGGTCGGGCCATGGAGCTGGTGCTGACCGGCGATCCCATCTCCGCGGACGAGGCGCTGCGGATCGGGCTCGTCAACAGGGTGGTCGAGCCCGGCGAGCTGATGGACAGCGCCCGTGCCCTGGCGAGCCAGATCGCATCCAAGGGAGCCCTGGCGGTCCGCTACGCCATGGAGTCGGTGCACCGCGGCCTGCAGATGAACCTGCACGAGGCGCTGCACCTGGAGTCCAGCCTCTTCGGGCTGTGCTGCGCGACCGAGGACAAGCAGGAGGGCACGCGAGCCTTTCTCGAGAAGCGCAAGCCCGCCTTCAAGGGCCGCTGAGCCGCGAGCCGAGCCGATGCTCTCCCCGATCTGCTGGAACGAGGGCCGCGTCCGGATCATCGATCAGACCCGGCTGCCCACCGAGGAGCGATGGGTCGATCTCGAGCGCGTCGAGGACGTGGCCGAGGCCATCCGCACGCTGGCCGTGCGCGGTGCGCCGGCGATCGGAATCGCGGCGGCCATGGGATGCGCCCTGGCGGCCGCGAAGCACGAGGGTGACGAGCCAGAGGCGCTGGCGGAGGCCGTGCGCCGCGCGGCCAAGGAACTGGCCGGCACCCGCCCGACCGCGGTCAACCTCTTCTGGGCCTTGAACCGCATCCGGGAGCGCCTGGACCGGTCGCTGGCCGCATCCATCTCGGCTGCGGCCATCCGCGACGCGCTGCTGGCCGAGGCGCAGGCCATCCGCGAGGAGGACATCGCCGCCTGCCGGGCGATCGGCTCGCTGGGCGCCGCCCTGCTGCCCGACAAGTGCACGGTCATCACCCACTGCAACGCGGGCTCGCTGGCCACGGGCGGCCACGGAACAGCCCTGGGCGTCATCCGCTCGGCGATAGAGAGGGGCAAGCAGGTCCGGGTGCTGGCCGACGAGACCCGCCCCCTGCTCCAGGGCGCGCGGCTGACGACCTGGGAGCTCATGCGGGACGGCATCGACGTGACCTTGATCTGCGATGCCATGGCCGGCCACGCCATGCGACTCGGGATGGCGCAGGCCTGCATCGTGGGTGCCGATCGCATCGCGGCCAACGGGGATACCGCAAATAAGATCGGCACTTACTCCCTGGCGGTCCTGGCGCGAAGGCATGGCCTACCCTTCTACGTGGCCGCGCCCTTCTCGACCGTGGACCTCTCGCTCGCGGACGGGCACGCCATTCCCATCGAGCAGCGTGCGGCCGAGGAGGTCGCCAGCCCGCGCGGCACCGCTTTCGCGCCCGAAGGCGTCGAGGTCTTCAACCCCGCCTTCGACGTGACCCCGGCGGTGCTCATCTCGGCCATCGTGACCGACCGGGGCGTGGTCCGAAGCCCCGGGCTCCGGGAGGGCCTGCTGGGGCTGTCGCGCGCGGAGTGAACAGAGCGAAAAGGCTTGACAAATCCCGGCGGATTTCTTAGGCTTCGTCGCTCCCGGCCCTTGTACCGGGATGAGAGAGCCCTTGCAGGAGTGCGAGCCATGTACGCAGTGGTGAAGACCGGCGGCAAGCAGTACCGGGTCAGCGAAGGGGACCAGCTCCGCATCGAGAAGATCCCCGGCGCAACGGGAGAGGAAGTGACCTTCGAGGACGTGCTGATGATCGGCGGCACGGACGACGTCGCGATCGGCAAGCCGTGCGTTACCGGGGCCAGCGTGTCGGCCCGGATCCTCGAGCAGGGACGAGGCCGTAAGGTCGTGGTCTTCAAGTACAAGCGCCGCAAGGGCTTCCAGAAGAAGCAGGGCCATCGCCAGGCCTTCACCCGGGTTCAGATCACCGGCATCCACGGCGCATCGGCCTAGACGAGAAGGAGTCCAGCCATGGCACACAAGAAGGGACAGGGCGCCACCCGCAACGGCCGCGATAGCGCTGGACAGCGCCGCGGGGTCAAGATCTACGCCGGGCAGAAGGTGCGAGCGGGCAACATCCTGGTCCGGCAGCTCGGCACGCGCATCTACCCCGGCGAGAACGTGGGCATGGGTCGCGACTACACGCTCTTTGCCAAGGTGGACGGCGTGGTCCGCTACGGCCGCCTGGGGCGCAGCCGCAGGCAAGCCTGGATCGAGCCGGCTGCGGACTGACGCCAGGAGATCGATCTCCATCATCCAGGCCACGGGCGAGGCGACCCGTGGCCTTTTTTCGCGGTCGCTTTTCACAGCAGCTCGGGCAGAGGACATGCACTTCGTCGACGAGGTCGAGATCGAGGTCCACTCCGGCAAGGGCGGCGACGGGTGCATCTCCTTTCGGCGCGAGCGCTACCGGCCCCGCGGCGGGCCCGATGGCGGCGACGGCGGCCGTGGCGGCAGCGTGATCATCGAGGCCAGCGAATCCCTGAGCACCCTGCTCGACCTGCGCTACCGCAGGGTCTACCGGGCGCGCAACGGCCAGCCCGGCATGGGCAGAGATCGATACGGGGCAGCCGGCGAGGACCTGCTCGTGCGCGTGCCGGTGGGCACGCTCGTCTTCGACGCCGCGCGCGAGGAGCTGCTCGGCGATCTGGATCATCACGGCGCTGTGCTGGTGGCGGCCCGCGGGGGGGCGGGCGGCCGGGGCAACATCCACTTCAAGTCCAGCACCCAGCGCGCTCCGCGCACGGCCGAGCCCGGAGGCCCGGCCGAGTCCCACCGGCTGCGCCTGGAGCTCAAGCTGCTGGCGGACGTGGGCGTGATCGGCTACCCGAACGCGGGCAAGTCCACCCTGGTCGCGAGCCTCTCCAGGGCGCGGCCCAAGGTGGCCGACTACCCGTTCACCACCCTGGTGCCCACGCTCGGGGTGGTGGCCGCGGGCGAGCACGAGTCCTTCGTCATGGCCGACGTGCCCGGGCTGATCGAGGGCGCCAGCGAGGGGCACGGCCTCGGGCACCGCTTCCTCAGGCACGTGGAGCGCTGTGGGGTGCTGCTGCATCTGCTCACCTGGCTGCCCGGCGATCCGGTCGAGGCGGGCGTGCTCGTCGGGCGCTTCGAATCGCTCGAGCAGGAGATGCGGCGCTATGATCCTGCGCTTTCGGCCAAGCCCAGGCTTGTGGCCCTGTCGAAGATCGACCTGGCCGAGGTCCGCTCGCTGCGCGCGGAGCTCGCGAGCCGCCTGGCCGAGCGCGGGCACGAGCTGCTCGCCTTCTCGGCCGTGAGCCGGGAGGGGCTGCCCGAGCTCGTCGGACGCATCCACGCTGCGCTGCACCCGTGATACACGTCTTCTCCGTCGCCGTTTTCCGCTGCGAAGCAGCGGTGGAATATCGACTGGGGCTTCAGCACTGAGCCGTATACACATCTCGGAGCGCAAGGAAAGAATGGGCTTGGCAAGTTCCGAGATCCGGGTTTTCGCTGCGAAGCAGCGATGGGATATAGCCTGGGGCTTCAGCACTGAGCCGTATACACATCTCCTCCGTTGCATTCCGCTGCGAAGCAGCGCAAAGCCGCAATCCTCGCCAAGCCCTGAAAGGGCGCGATAAGCAAGCCTAGTACCTTTTCACAGAAATACGTACGCGTTGCTGCAACGCTCTGTATGGTATCGAAATCACTGTGACGGTGTACTAGGGCGAAGCCGGCAAAGCCGGCGAAGCCCTGGGCTGTCTTATGGCGCCCCTTGCGGGGCTCTCGGAGGATCTCGGAGACCGACCAATCCTTGCGTTATGAGATGTATAAGCCTCAGGGCTTCAGCCCCAGGGAAGCGGAGAGAACATAATCATGCGCCCTGAAAGGGCGCGGCAACGCGGACGCGACAGGCCTTCGCCTACCGGGTCCGGGTGACCTTCGCGAGCCCCCGCGGCCTGTCCAGCGGGCAGCCGCGCGCGGCGGCCAGGTGGCGGGCGAGCAGCTGGCCCGGCAGGACCGCGAGCAGCGGGCTCAGCCACTCGGGCGTGCCGGGCGGGATGGCGAGCGCGGTCCGCGCCGTGCGCAGCAACGCACTGACGTCCGAGATGGCCAGGATCTCGGCCCGCCGCTGATCGAGCGCGCGGGCCAGGTCGCGCATATCGTCGAGCGTGCGCCCCCGGGGCGCGATCAACAGGACCGGAAAGCCCTCCTGCACCACGGCGATCGGCCCATGGCGGAAGTCGGCGCTCGACGAGGGCTCGGCCGTCAGGTAGGCGAGCTCCTTGAGCTTGAGCGAGACCTCGAATGCGGTCGCGTAGTTGTACCCCCGCCCGATCACGGCCAGCCGCTCGGCATAACGATATCGCCCGGCGAGCTCCTCGATCCGCGCTCCGGCCTCCAGTGTCCCGGCGACCGCCTCCGGCATCCGCGCCAGCGCCTCGCGGTCCCGTGCCCGGCCGTCGAGGCCGACGCTGAGCATCGCCAGGGCCATGAGCTCGGCGGTGTAGGTCTTCGTGGCGGCCACCGAGCGCTCCCGCCCGGCCCGCATGTCGATCACCCGGCTCGCCTCACGGGCCAGCGGGCTTCTCGGCTCGTTCGTCAGCACCAGGCAGTACGCTCCCTGCCTGCGCCCCTCGGCGACGACCCCGACCAGGTCGTCCGATCGCCCGGACTGGGAGATGGCGAGCACGAGGCAGCCGGACAGATCGGGCGGGCGGCGGTAGAGCGTGAACAGCGACGGCGTGGCCAGCGCCACCACGAGGCGGTTGCGCGCCCCGAAGAGGTACTTGCCGTAGAGGCCCGCGTTGTCCGAGGAGCCCCGGGCGACCAGGAAGACCGCCTGCGGGCGGAAGGCGCGGATCTCCTGGACCGCCCTGTCGATCTGCCTGGACTCGCGCGAAAACAAGCGTTCGAGCACGGCGGGTTGATCCGCGATCTCTCGATCGAGGTAGCTCATGAATCGAGCCTCCGTATCACGGCGCAGATCCGCTCCACGTCCGCCTCTTCCATCTCGGCGTGCATGGGCAGGAAGACCGCGCTGCGGCCCGCGCGCTCGGAGACCGGAAGCGCGACCCGGCGCACGTGCCTGTACGGCGCGTGGAAGTGGATGGGCTCCACGCCGGCCTGGGTCTCGATGCCCTCCCGGGCCAGCTCGGCCATGAGCGCCTCGCGCTCGAGGGGGGAATCGGGCCGCAGGCGCACGACGAAAGACTGGAAGATGTGCCCGGCGCGCGGCGGCAGCTGCAAGCAGTCGAGCCCGGCAAGCCCATCGAAGTACCGCATCGCCAGGCGGCGGCGCGTCGCCAGCATCGCATCCAGCCGCGCGAGCTGCGCCCTGCCGATAGCGGCCGCCAGCTCGCTCATCCGGAAGTTATAGCCCGGCTCGACCGGCGCTTCGCCGCTCAGGCCGTGCTGCCGCAGCGCGCGCAGCCTGCAGGCCAGGCCGGCGTCGGAGGTCGTGATCAGGCCCCCTTCGCCGGTCGTGAGCACCTTGCGCGGGTGGAAGCTGAAGCAAGCCAGCAGGCCGCGAGGCCGGCCCACCGGCTCATCGCCGAGCTCCGCTCCGGCCGCACAGGCTGCATCCTCGACCAGATAGGCCTCCCTAGCCACGGCGGCCAGGGCCGAGACGTCCGCCGGCAGGCCATACTGGTGCACCGGCAGCACGGCGCGGATCCGCTCTCCCGCCTGCATGACCTGATCGAGCGAGCGCGGATCCATGTTGAGCGTCTCGTCCTCCACGTCCGCGAGCACGACTTGGGCGCCCGTCGAGGTCACTGCATTGGCGGTGGCGATGAAGGTGTAGGCCGGGACCACCACCTCGTCCCCCGCACCGATCGTCAGGGCCATGAGCGCGAGCTGCAAGGCGGCCGTGCCCGAGGAGACCGCGATCGCGTGGGCCGCCCCGACCCGCTGGGCGAATTCGGCCTCGAAGGCCTCGCCTTCCGCCCCCTGGACCAGGCGACCGGAGCGCAGCACGCGCAGGCAGGCCTCCTCCTCGGCCGGGCCGAGGCTGGGGCGGGCGAGCCGGATCGTCGATCTACCAGATGCTCTCTGGCACATACACGATATCGCCCGGCTCGAGGTAGAAGTTCTTGGCCCTGCTCTGGGCGATGGCTTCGACCGGGATCGAAAACCTCTTCTCCGCGCCGTCCACGATGCGGGTGACGTTGGTGTCGTTCTTGGCGGCCATCTTGGTGAAGCCGCCGGCCATGCTGACGGCCTGGATGACGGTCAGGCCGTCCTCGTACTGGAAGGTGCCGGGCTTGGTGACCTGGCCGAAAACCGAGATCTTCTTGGAGTTGTACTCGCGGATGAAGATGCTGACCTGGGGGTTGCGCAGGTACTTCTCCGCCAGCTTGTCGCGGATCTTCACCGCGGCGTCCGAGCTCGTCAGGCCGTTCAGATCGATCATCCCGATGAGCGGGAACTGGATGCTGCCGGCCGACGAGACCCGGTAGATGCCGCTCAGCTCCTTCTCGTCATAGACCTTGACCTCGAACACGTCACCCGGCCCCAGGGTGGAGGCGGGCACGTACCTCGGCTTGGCCACCTCGGGCGTCGCATGCGGGCTGTTCCACCAGCACGCCGGGGCCAGGCAGAGCAGGATCGCACAGCAGGCCAGCTTGAAGCGCCTCGATTCCACGCTTGGCACCTCGGTAAAGCACTCCGCGTGCTAGTAGTCCAGCCCCACCAGGAAGGTGACCACGTGCTTGTTGTACTCCACGCCGCCAGCACCGGCGAGCGGCTGCTGGTAGTCCGAGAACAGGGACTGGAAGCGATAGTCCAGCGACAGGCTGAGCCAGTCCAGGATGTGGTAGGCGAAGTTGAGGCCGCCGACGAGGAACATGTCGTCCCGGCTGCCCGCGTCGGCCTGGACGCCGGTCCCGAAGCCGAGCAGGTCGAAGTTCAGGTTCGCGGCCAGCTCGAAGCGCCCGGCGATCTGCTGCCGGTAGCGCAGGTAGAAGCCGTCCTGGCCCATGAAGGCGAACAGCGGCGTGGGCTGGAAGGTGCGCAGGTAGCCGGCCTGGAGCATGAAGGTGCCGCGCTGGAAAGTGGCCTCCGCCTGCCCGATGGCCGAGCGGTAGCCGGAGCCGGTGTAGCCCTCGGGCGCCTCCAGCAGGCTGTCGCCGTAGCCCGCCTTGACGAGCAGGGCGAAGCTGGGCGTGATCTGCCCGAGCAGCCCGGCCGTGACCCGGATGGCGTTGAGGTCCACGTTGCTCGTCCCGTTGCTGTACGCATAGGGGTAGCGGCGGATGTCCGAGTCGAAGTCGATCGTGACCGCGGTCTTGGGCAGGAACTTCCACTTCGAGGATAAGTAGACCCGGTGCGAGTAGCTCCGAAGCGCCTCGGCCTCGAAGCCCGTCTTGTCGTACCAGTCCAGGAAGAAGCCGTAGGCCAGGTCGAACATCAGCGCCCCGCCCCCGGGCTTGTACTGGAGGTGGAGCTTGGCCTCGTTGCAGGTCCGGTCGAAGCGGCCGGAAAGAGACGTGTAGCGGGGATCGCCCGTCCTCGAGAACACGTCCTCGATGAAAACCGAGAACTGGCCCCTGGGGTTGAAGCCCACGGCCAGGTCCGCCTCGCCCGTGACCGCGCTCAGATCCGAAGTCCGGGAGTTCTGCACGCCGAAGTAGTAGTCGTAGCCCACCCGCCCGTTCAGCGCGAAGTCGACGAAGTCCGAGGGGAAGAGCAGGGAGATGACCGGCCGCGCGCGGAGCATCAGGTCGCCGGTCGGCTCCCCGGCGAAGCTCGGGTTCGAGTCGTAGACCAGCGCCAGGTCAGCGCCGAAGTGCAGCCGGCCCGCACCGGCCTGGATGCCGTTTCCGCGGGCAACTGCCAGGGGGCTCCAGGCCAGGAGCGCGAGCAGTCCCACCATGAACGAGGCCGGGAGTCGTCGGGCTGCCTTGCAGATCGAAGCCATCGGTTGCGTGTCCCCGTGCTGACCGGCCTTCCTGCCCCCGGCTCAGCAATGCCAATCGTAACCGCCTTCTACCAGAATTCCCGCTTGCGGACAAACTTTTTCTCGCCGCCCCGAGAGCCGTCCATTCCCATGATTACGGACACTTGTGGGTTCTTACTGGTAGGGGCTGGCAGCGGGCGGTCGAACCACGGGCGTCTCCGGAAACGGCACTGCGGTCGGATCGCGCTCGGGGACGAGATCCTCGTCCACCTCGACCTCGACCGTGGTCTTGCCCACGGCGAAGGCCAGCTCGCCCACGCACTGCTCCGCCTCGGTCTTGAGCACCTTGATCTTCTGGTGCGAGATGCTGATCTTGTGAAACTCGTGCGTGGCGGTGTCCTGCTCGTTCTTGGCGACCGCCTCCTGCAGGGTGATGTCTGCCTGCTCAGCGATCCGGATCAAGCCCTTGATATTCGTGAGCTTCTCGTTGACGCAGTTGACCTTGATGACGTCCTTCTCCGCCCGGGCCTCCTTGAGCAGGCCGAGCACCTGCGACAGGACTTCCTTCATCTCACCGAGGTACTGCGTGGCGAGCGAGAGCTTCTGCGAGTCGGACATCTTGGCGGCCTTCTCGAAGTCCATGCCACTCGTCTGCTTCTCCTGGTCCGGTGCAGCGCCCTGGGCCAGAGCGCTCGACGCGATCAGGCAAAGCGACAGCATAACGACGATGAGGCGAGCGATCATCTCACACCTCCTGGTATCCCATATTCCACCTTGCCGTGTCGCAAGGATGTGACTCCTGTCACATTCCAGCAGCGCGGACCAGAACCTCCTGGCTCCTGATCAAGGGGCTGTTCAGCTGTCCGTCGCTCGCGACCACTCCACACTGCCAGATATCGTTCGGCCGCGTCAAGCCAGGTGGCATCCTGGCTTCCGAGGCTTTGGGCTGCACGACCCCGTCTTTCCACCAGCGGTACCTGTACTCGATCCGCTCTCCGTCCGGATCGGTGGCCGGAGCCAGGATGGCGCATTCGAGCCCCTCGCCCTCTCTCGGAGCCGGCGGGCGGATCTCCACCCGGGCTGTGCCGGGCGCGGCGTTGCCTATCCGGATCGATTCGACCGCCGCCTCACCGCTCAGCTCCCCGTCGAGGGCCTGGGCCCGGCAAGCCCAGCGCTGGCCCTTGCGCGTACGCGCGGCGGGCAGCACCGGGCCGTCATGCACCGCCTTCGCCCCCTCGGGGATCGAATCGCCGCTCTCGAGCTGGAACCACGCGTAGCGATGGGTCACGGGATCCCCGTCCCGGTCTCGCGTGGCCCGCAAGAGGTGGCAGCGCAGATCGTCCGACGACAGGGGCTCGGCCGGTCGAATCGCGAGCGCGGGTCTGTCCGGAGGCGAGTTGCCGATGACGACCTCCGCCCGCACCGGCTGGCTGCGCAGCTGGCCGTCCTCCGCCATGACCTCGACACCCCAGCACTGCCCCTTCCGCACGCAGTGGCCAGCTATCCGCTCGCCCTGCGCCGGATACGGCTTGCCGTCCAGCTTCCAGCGCCTGTGGACCGCGATCGGATCCGAATCGGGATCGCGCGCCGCCTCGACGATATCCAGGCGCAGCTCGTCGCCCGTTCGCGGGCTCGCCGGCACGAAGGCCAGACGCGGGGAGCTGGGCGCCGAGTTGACCACCGACACCTCGGCCGTGCACGCGGGGCCCTCCGCCTCGCCGTCGAAGGCGCGTCCTACCACGACCCAGTCCTGGCCGCGGCGGACCAGCGAGCCCTCGACGCGGTCGCCCTTGGGGGTCTGCACCGGCTGCCCGTCCCGGAACCAGCGGTAGCGCATCTCGATGCGATCCTGGTCGGCATCCGCTGCTTGGCCCTCGATCCGCACCTCGAGGTCCTGGCCCGTTCTCGGCTTTGCGGGCCGGATGGTGATCTTGCATGGGCCCGGCGGGCTGTTCTGGACCTCGAAGAAACGCCTCGACTCCGGCCCTGCGTCCTTGCCGTCCGTGGGCACGAGACGCGCCAGGTAGACCCCGTGCTTGCGCGTCTTGTGCGCCGGGAGCTCCAGCATGTCGCGCCCCTGGCCGAGCTCCTTGCCGTCGGAGCTCCAGTGTACCTCCAGCCAGGCCGGATCCCCATCCGGATCGACGACCTTGCCATCGAGGCGGATCCGGAGCGGCTCGGTCGTGACCGGGCGCTGCTCGACCGATGAGATACGCGGGCTCGACGGCGGGCTGTTGACGATCGTCACCTCGGCGCTGGCGGTGCGACCGGCCACCTCCCCGTCATGGGGCGTGGCCGTCACCACCCACGTCTCGCCCTTCTTCGTCTCCGAGGCCGGCAGACGCACCCTCGCGGCGTGCTTGCCCCGGTACGACCTGCTTTTACGCTGCCACGAAAATCTGTAATGCACGGCGTCTTGATCGGGATCCGAAGACGGCTGAGCGACCTCGACCCGCAGATCGTCCGTGCACCGCGGTTCGGCGGGTGCGATCCGGATGCCCGGCGCAGTCGGGGGGGTGTTCTCCACCCGGACGCCCGACTCGACCTCGCCGCCGCGCTCCAGCCCATCGAAGGCCCGGACCGCGACCTTCACCTCGGCGTGCTTGACGGCGAAGCCGGCCGGCAGCTGCTCTGCTTCTTTGGGCAGGTTGAGCGCCCGGCCGGCCGCGCTCCAGGCATACAGGTAGCGAAGCGCGTCTCCGTCCGGATCGCGCCCCGGGCGAACGATCTCGACGCGCAGTGGATCGGTCACCCGCGGGTGTGCCGGCAGAACCCGGATCTCGGGCGCCGAGGGTGGCGTGTTGACCACCGTCAGGCTGGCCCGGGCCGGCGCACCGTCGACCTCGCCGTCTTGGGGCGTGACGACCACGGTCCACTGCTGCCCCTTGGCCGTGTGCCGGGCAGCAATCTTGGAGCGCGTGAAGCCGCGCATGGGCTTGTGGTCTTTGAGCCAGGTGATCCGGTAGCGGATCCGATCGCCATCGGCATCCTCCGAGCCCCGCTCGATCTTCATCTCCAGACCGTCGCCGGTGCGCGCCGGATCCGGCAGCAGGCCGATCTTCGGCGGGCTGGGGGACGAGTTGGCGATCTCGACCGGCTGGCTGTGGAAGACCTGGCCCGAGGCGCTCGCCTGCAGGGAGAAGTGCCAGCGCTGGTGCTTGCGGGTCATGTCGGCCGGGACCCGGCGCTTGCCGTCCAGCGCGGTCACGCGCTTGCCGTTCTTGTACCAGCGCACGATCGTGTCCGGCTCGGCCTCGCCGTCCAGATCGAAGAAGCGATAGCGCAGCTCCAGCGGGTCTACCGTGCGCGGCGCTTCCTGCTCGATCGACAAGGAGACGTACCTCGGCGGGTTCGGGTAGGTGCGCGCGCTTCGGCGCGCGTCGCGCCCCTCGGCCGGCCAGGCGGCCAGCCTCTCGCTCCGGCCCTTCTTGAGCATGCGAAAGGCATACAGGCTGCCATCCCGGCTAGCCGCCAGCAGCTCGAGCACGCCGTTTCCGTTCAGGTCGGCGAGCAGCGGCGCCACCTCCACCCGGTCGCGGAGCTTGGCCGGAAAGCCGGGATAGCGCCTCCCGTCGGCCCGGAGCACGACCAGCGAGTTCTGGTCGGTCCCGACCACGATCTCGACCTTGCCGTCCAGGTCGAGGTCGGCGATCACGGGTGCGGCGCGCAGCCGTCCGCCCAGCTTGACCGGGAAGCCGGGCACGGGACGCCCCGCGCGCAGGGCATAGAGCTTGCCGTCGCCGGAGGCCGCCACCACCTCGACCACGCCGTCGCCATCCAGGTCGGCCAGCGCACAAGAGGAGTAGATCCGATAGCCGGTCGAGGCTGGATAGCCCGCAGACAAGCTCCCGTCCGACTCCAGCGCATAGATCTTGTAGTCCATCGAGCCCACGACGATCTCGAGCGAGCCGTCGTCATCGATGTCGCCGAGGACGGGCTGTGCGGCCAGGGAGAACTTCGCCTCGAACGGAAAGCCCGGCAGCGACTTGCCGGGTCCCGTCCAGGCATGCAGTCGTCCTTTCTCGTCGCCGAACAGCAGCACGCGGGGCTGGGAAGGCGAAAGCTGGCCTGTCGTGATCGCCGTCGAGACGGCTGCCCCCACCCGGGCGGGGTAGCCAGGAAGCGATCGTCCGGCGCTGTCGAGCGCCCAGATCTCGCCTCTCTGGGTGCCGGCGATGATCTCCAGGCGGCCATCCGCGTCCAGGTCGGCGAGCGCTGGCGCGCCCGCCAGAGGCCCCGTCTCGATTGGAAAGCCAGCGCGCGGCTTGCCATCTGCGCCGATCACCAACAGGTGGCCGTCCGAGGTGCCGAAGACCAGGCTCGGCCTCTCCTCCGGTGCGAACGGCCCCGCGACCAGGGCCGAGGCCAGCGCGCCGCGCTCGATCGCATACGGAAAGCCCTCGACCGCCGAGCCGTCTGCCTCCAGGGCGCAGATCTTGTTGCGGGTGCCCACGACGATCTCGGGCCGACCGTCCGCATCGATGTCGAGCACGAGCGGCGGTGCGGTATCGACGGTACCCTCGAGCTGGACGGGAAAGCCCCTCAGGGCCGTGGCCGCCAGGCTCGTCCGGCAGTGTAAGGCCCACAGCATGACAAGTAAAGCGACGAACAGTCTCCGGCACATGACCGCCTCGGCGAGCAGAAAAGACAGTAACACCCCCCGCCAGAGCAAAAATCGCCAACATACTACGCCCTGGCGGTGGTGGCGGTTCAGGGGGTGGACCCCCCGCAAGCTCCCAGAGGATTATAGCGGGTCACATCTTGGCGGCAAGCTTTTCGTTCGTCTCCCGCAGTCGGGTGCTGAGCACTCTCGCGATGTTGATCACGACCAGGGTGAAGCCGTTCTTGTACACCCGCGCGAAGCTATGGAGATTTTCGTTGGTCAGGCAGAGCATGGAGATGTCGGCCCGAGCCCGGATGGAAGCCGAGCGGTACTCCTTGTCTATCAAGGACATCTCCCCGAAGAAGTCCGGCGCTTCCAGGGTGGCGATGACGTGCTCGGACCCGTCGTCGCGCTTGCGGACCACGTCGACCGATCCGTCCACCAGGATGTAGAGCGAATCGCCCACATCGCCTTGCTCGAATACGACCTCACCTGCCTTGAAGGCCTTCTTCTGGGTGATCTCACACAGCATCTCGATCTCATCCGGGATAAGCCCCTCGAACAGTCGAGACGCCTGGAGCACTTCAGTCTTGTTCATGTCCACCTCTCGCGAATCATCCCCTCGCGGTCGCGCCAGCCGGTCCGATGCCGCAACGGGGTGCTAGTCCTCGCCTACCGCCTTTTCGGATCCCCGGCGGAAGAACTCGTCGAGCCGGTCGTCATCCTCCCGGCTCTCCCCCTCGGGCGGCAAGGGCTCGATGAACTCCACGCCCCGCTGCCGGTTGATCAAGTAGACACTCCGCGCATAGATCTCGATGTTGTAGCCCGACGGATGATCGCGCAGCGGCACGCAGTAGGCGTCCTTGTTGTTCTCCCGGCGCGGCCAGTAAATGAACTCCTCGCCCATGACACAGTCGCACAGCTCGCGGATCACCCGATGGTGGTCTTTGATCTGCTGCTTGAGCTCCTCGACCTGCTGGTTGGCCTCCGCGGCCTCCTTGGTCAAGCTCTCGGCCGAGCGCTTGTGGGCCTCGGCCTCCTTGAACTGCTTCTCGGCCTCGCGCCGGGCGCGCCGGCTTTTCGCGCGGCGCTCTGCCACGCTCAGGTTGATGTTCAGGCTCCGGGCCCACATCTGCTCGACCTCCTCCCAGAGCCGTAGCTTGCGATTGTTCTCCCGCTGGTAGGCGGCGTTGACCTCCTCGAGACGCTTTTCCTGGATGCTCAGATCCTCCTGTCGGCGCTTCAGCGCACGCTCCTGCTCGGCGCGCCGCTCGTCATCTTCTGCCTCGTCCGTTCCGGCGGCCTCGAGCTCTGCCTTGGCGGTCAGATAACGGTGCTCCATGGCGCCCATGCGGGAGTATAGGTCGCTGACGGTGATGCGCTGGGACTCGAAGTTGGCCACGGCCTCGTAGGACTTGTTCTCGATCTCGGCGACCTCGGCCAGGAATTGGGCCGCCGAGTCCTCTAGCTCTCCGGCCGAGTACAGCGTGTCGATCGCCTTTCGCTGCGTCATCTCGGCCCGATGCACGACCAGGCTCGCCTGGGCCAGAAGCTCCTCGTGTCGCTCTCGCGCCTCCGCCAGTCTGCGGTCGAGCGCGTCCAGCTTCTCCCACCAGCTCCTGACTTCCTCTCTGTCCAGGACCTCCTTCACCTCGCGGAGCCATAGGGCCTTCATCGTCCTCACCTCTCGAACAGCGAAAGCCGAGATCCGGACAGGACCTCGGCACCACACCTGCATGACGACCCGATTGTGCCCGAATCAGCCCCCGGGAGCCAGAATGAACGGGTAGACCACCGCCGTCTCTCCGCCTTCGGCCGGCGGGAAGCGGATGGCCTTGACGCAGCTGCGGATGCAGGCCGCCAGCTCGGCGTCGCCCGTCGTGTTCTCCAACACCTCCACCTCGATGATCTTGCCGCCCGGGTGGACGACGAAGCGGATGACGACTTTGCCCTGCAACTCCGGGTTGCGCTTCAATCGCTTCTCGTAGCAGTGCTTGATACCGCCCAGGCGCCTGCGGATCACCTTCTTGATATCGGCCGGGCTGCGGGAGTCGGACTCGAACTCCTGCAGGGCCGCCGAACTCACCTTGGCCACCACGCGCGCCTCGGCCTTCTTGCGCCCACCCTTGCCGGCTCCGCCGACCACGCCCGTGGTGCCCAGGTCCCCGATGCTCGTCGCGCTCGCGGCGCCGTCCACGCCCCGCGAGCCATGCTGGCCCGGCGCGGTGGCCACGTCCAGCCCCCCGCCGATGCCTTCGAACACACCGTCGCCCGAACCGCCCACCGAGCCCTCCGCGAAGACGTCCGCCACGGCGCCGCCCATGGAGAGGCCGCCCGCGCCCTTGGTGCCCAGGATCTTGAGCAGGCCGCGGCCCGCCACTTTCTTCTCCATGGCGACTCTTCGCGCTGCGGTGGCTGCCGGCGAGTCGTCCCCCTCTCCATCGCCCTCGTCCGCGGACGCCTCCTCGACCTTTTGCTTCTTCTTCGGGGTGGGGGCCTTCTCCGCCTTGCCGGCCCCGTCCCCGTCCTCGCCCATGTCCTTCTCCTTGTCCGGCATGATCATCTTGGCGAAGCGATCCGGGATGTCCTCGATGGTGACCTCCTTCTCCACTACCGGGATCTGGTTCGCCCAGATGATGAGCACCAGCATGGAGATGGCCACGAAGGAGAACGTCGAGGTGTAAGGCCAATCGATGTTCCGCGTCCAGTAGCCCCGCACCACGGCCGGCAGCTGGGGGCGTGCGGGCTCGGGCATCGGCTTGACGAACTGGAAGAGGATGATGCACTCGCCGACCGACACCCGCCCCCTGGTGCTCTCGTTCATCTTCAGGTGGTAGGTGTTGCCGGCCTTGCGCACCAGGTTCTGCGCCTTGAGGGACTGGAGATCGGCGGCCTTGTCGTCGACAGAGACCCGACCGGACATCTGGTCCGTGAAGGCCAGGTGATAGTCGTTGCCCCGCATCTCGAAGAGGGTGAAGCTCTTGGGCACGCCAGACGCTGGAAGCACGATCGTGTTGCGAGTGCTCGATCCCACGGTGACGCTGGTGCGCTTGCGGATGAGCTTCTCCTCGATGATCTTGCCACCCTGGATCACGCCGATGCGCAGAATCTTGTTCCTGGCTGCTTCCGGCATCAGAGCCTTCCTCGAAGAGCGCCCGGGTACCTAGGCTGACTCTTTCTTCAAGACCGCGAACTTGTAGGCGCCATACTCCGCCTGACCGGCGGAGTAGAGCACCTCCGTCAGCAGGCGAAATGGAATCCGTTTGTCCGCGATGACGGTCATCGTCCCCTTGAACTGAAGCTCCTTTTTCTTCTTGTTGTACTTGGCGATCAGCTTCTGCTTCTCCCGGGCGTTGACGAGCGCCTCCTTGAGCGGAACGATGAGCAGGCTGGCCGGGTTTTTGTCCTTCTTGTACTCCGCCTCGACGCGTCCGTTCTTCACCCGCGCCACCACTCGGTCCTCCACCAGGATCATGCGCCCGGTGATGGCCACCTGTACTGCGGCCTCCTTCGGTGCGATGCGGGTGTTGGAGATCGGCAGCAGGGTGTCGCGGGTGGGCTGGATCTGGACCGGATCCACGGAGAAGTTCTTCAGCAGGTACAGGATGAGCGACGTGAAGAGCCCCATGATGGGAATCATGTCCAGCTCGGTCGTGTCGGACATCTTCTTCGCAGCTTTGCGAGCGCTCATGAGATCTCCGGGCTGAGGATGACGTCGTAGAACAGAGACCGGTCGCCGGTCTGGCGGGTCGCGTCCATCACGTTGACCAGGATCTCGTATGGCACATCCGGTTGAGCGTAGATAATGATCTTGGTCTCCTTGGGGAACTCGTCCTTGATCTTGATCATCTCGCGCGTCAGCCGCTTGTAGTCGTAACACTTGGCAGGCGGAGGCGCTTTCTTGGCCATCGCCTCCCGGCAGTCCGCATCGGCGGTCAGCAGCGGCACGGTGGGGCCCTTGCGCTCTTCTTCCGGCGCGCTCGCGTCTCCCAACACGCCGCCGACGCCCGCGATGAAGAGCCCGTCGTAGGTGATGCCCACGGTCAGGTTGAGTTGCTTTTCATCCTTCTTCTCGTCGTCCTCCTGCCCGCCACCGCCCTCGAGCGGATCCGAGTAGCTCGGGGCGTTGACGTTGATCATGCCGATCTGGGCCAGGCCCGTGGAGGTGACCATGATGAAGAGCATGATCGAGGTCACGATGTCCAGGTAGGGTGTGATGTTCAGGCCGATCGGCTCCTGGTACGACTTCGAACGCTCTGAAGGCTTCCTGACCGCCATCGACAGCCCCTGTTCGGGTGCGGCACAATGCGTGCGACAACCCCGGCTCTAGAAAGGTTCCTCCCGGGCCTCAGGCGCCACGGTCCAGGGCGCCCACTCCGCCCTTTCCCCTTGAAATCAGCAAGTTCTCGAGCTTGACCGACCACTGGTCGATCTCGTCGATGATCTTCTTGGTGATGTTGGTCAAGATGAGCTGGAAGACCATCAGCAAAATGGCGATGGACAGGCCGTAGCCGGTCGTGTAGAGCGCCTCGGAGACGCCCTTGGCCAGCAACTGGGCCTTGAGCTCCGGGCTGACGCCCGAGGTGGCCGTGAAGGCCGAGACCAGACCCGTGATGGTCCCCAGCAAGCCCAGCAAAGTGGCGATGTTTGCCAGCTGCGCCAGGTTGCCGGTACGCTTCTGGAGGATGGGGACGATCTCGAGCGTGGCCTCCTCGACCGCGTTGCGGATCTCCACTTCCCCGCGGTTCGCCCGCGTGAGGCCGGCCTTGACCACCCGCGGCAAGGCAGCCGCCGGAGCGGCATTGCAGAGCTTGATGGCCCGCTCGATGTTGTTGGCCATCACGAGCTTCTGCACCTGGGCCATGAAGGCCTCGGCGTTGACGTTGTACCGGAAGAAGATGAAGAACATGCGCTCGATGATGATGGCCAGGCCCCAGACCAGCGTGACGCAGTTGATGTAGAGGAAAGGGCCGCCCGCATCGAAGAACTCGGCCAGCCAGGCCATGAATCCCCCATCCTCCGCAGCCGCCTCGGCGGCCAGCGCGGATGCGGGCAGGAGTGCCAGCACGCCCAAGAGGGCCAGGGGGACCGGATGTTTGCTCTTCATCGTCGCTCCTCCGGTGTCATTCCACACCAGGTATCGGCATCTGCCATATGAGCCAGCTTCAAAACGGATCCTTCTTGACGGCGCCTTCGATCTTGGGGACCAGCTTCTGCTCTATCTCCAGGCCCTGGAAGTTCAGGTTCGACCTCGGGAGGAGATACCATACCTCGGGCTTCTGGATGCGACCCTCCACCCGGGTCACCTCGTCGATGACGACCTGGCGCAGCTCCTTCTTCTTCGCCTGCGCCGGCAGGGCCGCGAGCAGCAAGCCGACCAGCACGAGCAACCCGATCGATCTGATGAGGCCCATCCTCTCCTCCTGCTTCGCCGGTCAGTCCGGCATAGTAGAAGATGCGACGCGGCCGGTCAAGCATTCCCCTCGACCTGCCCGGGCTACTTCTCGTCCTCTCCGATCTTCTGTCCGGCCGCCGGCTCCTCGTCCTTGCCGCCGCCGAGCTTGCCAGAAGCCGGCTTCTCGTCCTCGCCGCCGCCGAGCTTGCCGGAGGCCGGCTCCTCGTCCTTGCCGCCGCCGAGCTTGCCGGAAGCCGGCTTCTCGTCCTTGCCGCCGCCGAGCTTGCCGGAGGCCGGCTCCTCGTCCTTGCCGCCGCCGAGCTTGCCGGCGCCGGCCTTCTCGCGCGCCTCGGCTTCCGCCTTCTCGCGCGCCTCGGCCTCCGCTTTCGCGCGCGCCTCGGCCTCCGCCTGCGCGCGCGCCTCGGCCTCTGCCTTCGCGCGCGCCTCTGCTTCCGCCTTCTCGCGCGCCTCCGCCTCTTCCTTCTTGCGCTTCTCCTCGTCGCGCTTCCGCTGGCGCTCCTCCGCCTTGACGGCCCGCTCCTTCTTCTTGCCGGCCTCCTCGAGGTAGTCGCTCAGCTTCGGGTGCGTGCCGCCCACGGACCGGAACTTCTTCAGGCTCTCCACCGCGAGGGCATAGCGCTTGGACTTGGGATAGCCCGGCACCTCGTCGTCCAGATAGAGCAGCCCGAGGTTCAGCACCGCCCGGCGCTCGCCCGGGTCCAGCTCGATCACCCGCCGATAGGCCGCCTCGGCTTCCTTGAACTGCTGGTCTCCCCGGAGCGCATTCCCCAGGTTCAAGTAGGCCTCCAGGAAGCGCGGATCGACCGCCACGGCCTTGCGGAAGTGCTCTGCCGCCGACTTGTAGTCATGCGCCCGGTTGTAGAGGACACCCAGGTTGTTGTGGGCCTCCGCGAAGCCATCGTCGAGCTCGACGGCCTTCTTGAAGGCCGCGATGGCCGCCGGCTGGTTGTCCATCTCCAGGTAGACGAAGCCGAGCCGGTTGGGGATGATCGGATTCGTCTCGTCGATCTCCTTGGCCTTCTGCAAGACGCGCTCCGCCAGCTCGTGCTTGCCCAGCTTGAAGTAGTAGTAGGCGAGCTGGATCATGGCGTCCACGTTGCGCTCGTCGATCTGGAGCACGCCCTTGGCCTGCTTGGCGGCGTCCTCCAGCTTGCCCTCCAAGAGCAGCACCTTTGCCAGCTGGTTGCGGAGTGCCAGATCGCGCGGCGCAGCCTTGACCGCCGCGGTGACCACGCTCCGGGCCTTGCGTGCATCTCCCGACCGCACGAAGAGATTGGAGAGATTGACGACCGCCCCCGCGTGGCCCGGCTGGAGCTCGATCACCTTCCGGTAGGCCTCGATGGCCTCGCTCCACTGCCCCTTGTGCTCGAAGAGCACGCCCCGGTTGTAGTAGCACTGGAAGCAGGTCGGCATGATCTCGATCGCCTTGCCGACCAGCTCGAGCGCCTTGTCCGGATCGCCGGGGGCGCTCTGGGCGGACGCGGCCAGCAGCCCGGAGACCTCCTCGTTCAGCTCGAGCTCGCTCGGCGGCGCCGGCGGCTTCTCGGCCGCTTCCGCCTCTGCCGCCTCGGCCTTCGATGCGACCTTGTCCGCGTCGGTCAAGGGAGGGGCCAGCTCCTCGCCCCCGCCCTCCTCCGCGGCCGCCTTCTTCTGCTCGGGCTCGACCGCCTCCTCGGCCTTCGGCTCGGGCTTGGGCTCGGGCGCCGACGCACAGCCGAAGAGCAGGCCGAAGGCCAGCGCGATAGCGGACCAAACGAAGAGCAGCCCCAAACGGTTCATCCGCATCTCCGCAACCCTCATTTGCCCGACGGCTTGACGCCGCTCTCGACGATCTGGATCAGGGGCTGAGCTGCATGGCGATCGACCACCAGCGCCGAGGCGGGTTCCTTCTGCAGTGGATAGGTCAAGGGCTCGAATCGATTGAGGCTCTCGAGCGCCTTCTGGGTCCAGTCGTTGGCCACCTTGAAGGACTTGGATTTCTCCATCGTCTCGACGTAGGCGCCGACCGCCTTCTTGATCGGCGTCTCGGCGAACTCGTAGAGCTTGCCCTTGTAGATGTCGCACTCCTCCTCGTTCAGCCCCTTGGGGCAGGGTGCGTTGATGAGCACATCTGCGAAGTTCTCGTAGAGGTAGCCCAGGCGGTAATATGCGGCCAGCGTCCACTGGACCCGCTTGTAGCCGAAAATCTGCTTGTACTGATCCTCCATCTTCTTCAGCGAGACCGCCTTGGCGTTGAGCGTCTGCTTCAGCTTGCGGGGTGAGACGTCGAAGGTGATCTTCTCGTAGGCCTTGAGCTTCCGCTCCACGAGGAGGAAGCGGGCCTTGGCGGCCGCCTCCGCCGCCTGTCCCCCGGCCGCGAGCCGATAGCGGTCGTATAGCTTGATCGTCTCCTGGTAACCACTCGCCGATCGGCGTGAATCCCCGAGCGCTTCATAGGCCTCGGCGATCTTCATCTGGGCCATGACCAGGCGCTCCTGCTCGGCGGGATCTCGCCGGTAGGCCTTCATGAAGCGCAGATACAACGCCATCACCCCACGCCAGTCCTTCTTCTTTTCGAGCACCCGGCCCGCGTGGAAGTAGTTCGCCGAGGCGTCTTTCCTGTCCGGGAAGAGCTTGGCGTATCGCTCGTACGCCTGCGCCGCCTGCCCGTACTGCTGGTCGCCCTCCAGGGCTACGGCCGCGTTGTAGAGCGCGTCCCCGCGGAACTCGGACTTCTTGTACTCGTCCACCAGCCGGATGTAGTTGTCGATCGCGCGCTGGAACTGGTAGCTGGCCTCCGCGCTGCCCGCCATGAGGAACAAGGACTTGTCGGCGAACTCGCTCCTGGGGAACTCGCGCACGATCCGCTCGTAGATCTTGCCCGCCGAGACCGGCCGGTTGGACAGGGAGTAGCAGTAGGCCGCATTGTTGAGCGCCTTGTCCGAGGTCTCTCCCTTCGGGTCGTCGTCCACCAGCCGCACGAACTCCGCGGCCGCCGCGTCGAGCTTCTTGTTGGCCTCCTCCTGCTTGCCCGTCTTGCGCAGCTCCTCCCCGGAAGCCATCAGGTTGGACGCGTTGTTGAAGCGCGCCCCCAGCTCGAACTCCTTCAGATCCGCCCGCAGCTTCGGATCCCGGGTGAGGGCCGCCAGCTTGCGGCTCCACTTCTCGACCTGCACCCAGTCCTGGGTGACGAGGTAGCTCTCGATGATCAGGTTGGTGGAGCTCGAGGCCAGATCGGCCTTGCCCGTCTCGGCCACGATCTTGGCGAAGCGCTCCCGGGCCTCGTCCAGGTGATCGAAGGCGTAGAACACCTGGGCTGCCTGGAAGGCCATGTTGTCGGCTTCCTCGTCCTTGGGCAGCTTGGCCGCGTAGGCATCCTGCGCGGCGATGAGCTTCTGCCTCAGCTCGGGAACGGGTCGCGGCTCGACCTTGAGATCGGCCGGTCGGTCCTTGCTCGTATAGATCTTGAGCGGCTCCAGCTCGCCTCTCTCCTCGGCCGCCTTGACCAGGTTCAGCCGGGCGAGCACCACCGAGTTGGCCGACTCGGTCAAAAACTCGTCACCGGCGGCGCTGTCGCGCACGAGGGCGTATGTCTCGGCCGCCTTGTCGAACTGCAGCGAGTAGTAGTACGACTCGGCCAGGTAGAAGGTCAGGCGGTAGCTGTCCCGCGAGCGGGGAAAGTTATCCAGGTATTTCTGATAGGCCGCCGCGGCCGCGGAGTACTCGCGCCGCGCGTCCTCCGAGCGCTCCTGCTGCTTGAGCCGCTGCGCCATGGTGTGATGGAAGACCGCCGCCGAGTGCAGGGCGTTCTCCGCCAACTTGCTCGCCTCCGAAGTCGCCTCCTGGTTGTCCTTGTTGGCCTCCCACCACTCGGAGCCCTTTCCGAAGCGCCGGACGAGCTCCTCCTGCGCCGACGCGACCGCTTCGAGCTTTCCCAGGCGGGCGTGGCTGTCGATGATCGTGGACATCAGCTTGGGATTCGTCTCGTGCAGGGGATCGAGCTCGATGGCCTGGCGGGTGGCCACGACGCTCTTGTCGTACTTCGCGTCGATGAAGTAGAACTCGCCGAGCTTCCGGAAGAACTCGGCCTTGTAGGCCCTGTCCGGTCGGCTGCGGAAGAAGGCCAGGGCGTTCTCCGTGCCCGAGCCGGCCCACTCGTCCTCGGCGAAGCTGATGGCCAGGTACTGCAGGGCCTCCTTGCGCAGCTCGGTCCGGGCCACATCCTGCTCGCCATCCTCGCCCGCCTGCCCCTTGTCCGACCAGGCGATCAGCCGGTCGAAGTTCTCCACGGCCTCCTGGAAGCGGTCCACCTTGTAGTATGTCCAGGCCAGCTTGTAGAGCGCCTTGTCGAACATCGGGCTGTCCGGATACTCGAGGACCTTGGAGTAGGCCTGGATGGCCTCCTTGAGCTTGTCGGGATCCTCGAAGTACAGCTCGCCGAGCCGCGTGTAGACCTCGGGCAGGAGCTTGCTCGAAGGAAAGCGCTCGGCGAAGGAGGTCCAGACCCCCTCGGCCTCGGTGGCCTCACCCTGCTCCTGCAGGCAATAGGCCAGCAGGTAATGGGCACCGTCGAGCAGCTTGTAGGTAGGAAAGTCCCCGATCAGCCGCTGGAGCATCGCGATCGTCTTCTCGAAGTGGGCCACCGGCGGAACCGGCTCCTGCTCTCGCTGCCCGCGGTTGAAGGCCGCCAGCTCCTTCTCGAAGCGCTCCTCCTGCTCGGCCAGCGCCAGCTTGGAGCGCTCGTAGTATAGCTCCGCCAGACGCCACAGCGCGCCGGGCGTGTAGCGCGGATCGCTGGGATACTTGGCGAGAAATCCCTCGAAGACCTTGATGGCCTCCTGGCGGCGCTCGCGCTCCACTTCCTCGAGCTCGTCGATGGCCTTCTCGTACGAGGCGACCACGGCGGTGCGCTTCTCGTCGTACTTGCGCTCCACGATGAGCTGGATCTCTTTCTTGTAGGAGGAGGTCTGCTGCTGGAAGTCCTCGACGATGCCGAGCATCTCCTCGAGCTCCCGTTCCTCCTCGCTCTTCGGCTCCGAAGACCCGGCCGCCTTGGGGGCTTTCCCCGCAGCCGCGGGGCTCTGCCCGCTCACCTCGTCTGCCGCCTTCTCGATGGCCGCCTTGCCCTGATCGTCTTCAGCCGGCAGCGGATCGGCGGCCGCGCTGCTCGCGAGCAGCAGGCTGGCGAGCCATGCGGTGAGCTGCAGCACCAGGCCCACGCGGGCGAAGCGCGGATGCGCTCGCTCAGTTGACCTGGTTGAGCACACCCTTGAACTCCTCGTACAGCCGCTTGCGCTCCGCGCCCAGCTTGCGCCCGAGCTCGGAGATCTTCTTGGTGGTGGACTGCTTGCGACCCCAGGCCACGTCCAGGATGCCCACGTCGGCGTCGAGCACGAGCCGGTAGAAACGCTGGCGGACCTCCTCGAGCGCCTTGTAGGCCACCTCGCCGGCGAGCATCTCCGACTCCTTCTCCAACTTTGCGAGCGCCGCCTCGTACGATTCCAGGTTGCGCCTCTCCTCCGCGGCCTGCTCGACGAGCTTCTTCGCCTCCACATCCACCATCGCGTCCAGCTTGCCGCGGATGGTGACGAGCTTGCGCCGCAGCTTGTCGGACCGCAGCCGCATCTCGTTGATGGCCGCGATATGCGCCGTCCCCTCCGGTCCCAGGCGCTCGTGGATCTGCTCGGCGAGCTTTCGCTCCAGGGCCAGGGCGTCGGAGTACTCGCGGCGCAGTTGCTCCTCCTTGCTCTGGGCCTCTGAGGCCAGGCCGGCGCGGGCTCGCTCGGTGACGAGCTTCTCGTTGAGGTGATCGAGATCCTTCTGGAGCTGGTTGGCCATGGCCCAGCCGCGGCGGATCTCCTCCCGGAAGTCGCGCACCGCCTCCTCCCGGCCGGCGAGTTCCTTCTCGTGCTCTCGCAGCCACTCATCCATGGCCGTCAGCTGGGCCTTCATCCCCTTCAGGGCGATGCTCGACTGGTAGACGGACTGCTCCAGCCCTTCGATCCGCCGGCGGATGTGGTCTTCCCGCGTGTCCATCGCCTTGCGCGTCGTGGGCAGACCCTCGATCTTCTTCTCCAGCGTCTCCCGGTCCCGGCGCGCCTTCTCGATCGCCCTGCGCTCGGACGCCGAGAGGTACTCCATCACGACCCGCTCCTCCAGGTGGGCCAGGTTGCGCTCCAGGATCACCCGCGCATTGTCCACCTCGATGGTGCGCTTGGCCCCCTCCCGCAGCAGCGGGAAGAGGTTGATGCGATCCCGTTTGTCGGCCAGCAGGGTGTCGAGCTTCTTCAGCAGGCTCCTGGCCTCCTTGACGAAGCGACGGCCGACGTCGATGTCCTTCATCACCCCGAGCGCCGCGCTCATCTCCTCCTGGCGGCTCATCCACTTGACCGCCACCGGCGGCAAGTAGGCCGAGAGGTCGAAGGACTCGAGGTTCTTGCCCGCGATCTCGTTGAAGTAGCGCACCGGATCCTCGTGGCGGGCGATGAGATCATCGAGCTCCTTCTTGATCGAGGAGTAGGAGGACGACACGGCGCCGAAGATCTCGACCGCCTTCTCGTAGTCGCCCATCTTCTCCATGATGTGGCCCTTCATCAGCCGGGCTCTCGGCACCAGCGTCGAGTCGGGCGTGGAGACCTCCAGGATCTCGAGCGTGCGAAACGCCTCGGTGAACCAACGCTTGCGCTCCTCGGGCGCCTCGGCGCGCTCGGCGATCTTCACGTACGTCCAGCAGATCTCGATCAGGGCGTCATCGAAATGGATGGAGGTGTGGGGAATCGCCTGGAAGGCGTCCAGGGCCTTCTCCTCCCGCCCCAGGTCGTGGAGCAGCCGCCCGCGTGCCATGTGGGCGAGGTCCACCACGTCCTTCTCCTTCTCCCGCCTGGTCGGCTGTCGCACGAGATCGTCGTAGATCGCGAGCGCCTCCTCGAGCTTGCCCTGGCGGATGAGGACGACGCCCAGGTAGTAGCGGGCCTGGAGAAAGTAGGGCTGGCCAGGCTGGAGCGAGGAGAACACCTTGTGGGCGTCCTCCATCCGGTTGCGCATGAAGAGGGTCTTGCCCCACAGGTACTGGCCCTCGGGGGAGATCGCCTCCTGGACGAGTCGGTCGTGATACTCGTCCACCTTGTCGAAGTCGTTCGTGTTGAGCGCGATCTGCATCAGGCGCACCATGGCCAGCCGCCTGTATGGCTTGCCGCGTTCGCTCTCGATCACGCCCCGGTAGTAGCTCCGCGCGTCGATGTAGTTCTTGTTGAAGAACAAGGCCTCGCCCAGGTTGTAGAGCGCGTCCGGGAAGCCCGGGTGGTCTCGGTAGCGGCCTCCGTCGACCAGGTCGTGGAAGATGATGGCCGCCCGCACATAGTCCTTCAGCAGCATCAGCGACTGGCCGTCGTTGAGCCGCTCCTCGAAGTAACGGGAGCCCTTCTCGGCTTGTTTGAACGAAAGGTACTCGGTCTCGACCAGGGCGGTCTTGCTCTCGAGCAGCTGGATCTGCTTCTTCGCCCGGGCGACGTCGTCATCGATGTCCGCGCGGGTGTGCGGCGCCCACAGGGAGGCGAGGGCGCATACCCACACCGCGCACAGCGCAGCGGGCGAGCCGCGCCGCGAGGACGGCCTTTGCGCTCGAACGAGCGCCCTGCCCGCGAGCTGCCTCAACTGGCTTCCTCGGCCTTCTCCTGCAGGGTCTTGGCCCTGTCCGGTGTGAGCTTCTCGATCTTGAGGTCATATCGCACGGCCGGACGCTCCTCCAGCTTGGTCGTGATCCCGCCGCGCTCGAAGGCGACGATCTTGACCGTGATGATCTTTCCCTCCTCCGCGGTGAAGGTGTAGCTGGACGTCACCTTGAACTTGTAACCCTTGACGTAGGAGAAGAAGCCGAAGCCCTGTCCCTGGAAAGCCATCTGGACGGCGATGTTGTGGTTGCCGGGCACGATGTTGCCGCTGAAGATCTCCTTCTCGTCGATCCCGTCGAGATCTCCACTCACGTCCACCTTCTTGAAGATCGGCTGGGTGTCCAGCGCATACTGGACCGATAGCAGGCGGAAGGCGCCGCCCATCTCGTTGCGGTGGACCAGGATGGCCCGTGAACCGGCTCCGATGGACCCGGTCAGCATGGTCTCCTGGAGCTGGAGGATCCGCGCCTTGGTGCGGAAGATCTTCTCCTTCAGCTCGTTGACCCGCTCCTCGAGCCCCCGCAGCTTCAGCTCGTAAGCCTCACCGGCCGTGGACGCTTCAGCGGCTCCTGCCGGCGTCCCCTCGGTCGGGGCGGACGCCGGCGCCTCCTTGGCCGCCGGACCGTCCTTCTGCGTCCCGGCGCTGTCCTGACCCGCCGCAGGCGGCTCCGAGGCCGGTTCGTCCTGGGCGCGCGCAGCGGAGAACGTCAAGACAGCGAAGGCGAGTCCCATCAGCCCGATTCGCAATGGCGAGGATTTCATGGATCCCTCCACTCCGGGATACGGCATCCCTCGATGGACCGGAGCACCCGAAAGCGTGCCCAACCATCCGCAGTGGACCCTAGTTAGCCCAGATTCTTCCCTGCCTGTCAACGCTTTTAGCGGGCGTTCCGGGGGCTTTCAGCGGCCCTTTTTCAGCTCTTGCAGAACGAGCTTGGCGATGGCCTTGAGGGTGTCGAAGACCCCCCAGCCCGTCGAGGCGATGGACTGGAACTCCGGCACCTTGCCCGGGTTGAGCAGCCGGCTCAGCTCCTCGACCGAGGCGGCGTTGGGCAGATCGCGCTTGTTGTACTGGACGACGTATGGGATCTGGTTGAGGTCGTAGCCCTGCTCGGCGAGGTTGACCTTGAGATTCTCCATGCTCTCGAGGTTGGCCTCCATGCGCTCGAGCTGCGAGTCGGCCACGAAGACCACACCGTCGACGCCCTTGAGGATCAGCTTGCGGCTGGCGTCGTAGAAGACCTGGCCGGGGACCGTGTAGAGGTGGAAGCGGGTCTTGAAGCCCCGGATCTCGCCCAGGCTCAGGGGAAGGAAATCGAAAAACAGGGTCCGCTCTGTCTCGGTGGCCAGGGAGATCATCTTGCCCTTGGCCTCCGGATTCGTCTTGGCGTAGATGTACTGGAGGTTGGTCGTCTTGCCGCACAGGCCGGGGCCGTAATAGACAATCTTGCAGTTGATCTCGCGAGAAGAGTAGTTGATGAAGGACATGATCTCGCCCTCGAGCCCCACTTAGTCGCTGAACAGGTTGTCGATGTCCTCGTCGGTGATCTCCGCGAAGGGAGAACCGGCGGCTGGGTCCTCGATCTTGCGCAGCAGATTGTCGAAGATCTGGGTCAGATCGTGCGTCGTCTTCTTGACCCGAAGCCGGACCAGCCCGAGCGATGAGCGGTTGTCGAAGATCACGACCAGGATCACGCGGCCCGCCACGATGGAGATGTGCAGGTTGTCCCGCTCTCCTTCGTGGAAAAGGATGGAGAACTCCTTCTCTCCGATCAACTTGGCCAACCCGCCGGTCGCCGCGATGTTGCCCGCGGTCAAGGAGGCCAGGGAGGTGGTGTCGATGTTCTCCACCTCGCCCGCGCTCGCGATCAGCTGCCCGTTCTTGTCGACCAGGAAGACGACCTTGGCATTCGCTTCCCGGTAGAGCCGATCGCAGATCGCGCTGATCTGGTTGTACTCCTCCTCGTACATCACCATCTGAGGACTGACCATTCAACCCTCCAAATCCGAGCCGCCGGCGCGTACTTCCCCGTCATGCCAGGCGCGCCGGGATCCAGCTCGATACCCGGGCGGCGGCGAGCCGCACTATAGCCGCCACCGATTCGGGGTGTCAAGCATTTCCTTGCTCGGAATGGGTTTTGCTTGACAGCCACAGACCGCGGCAGTAAGGAGTGCTCGAAAATTCTAGCCCGCCGGTTCTCGCTGCGGAGGGTGACGAAATGCACGAGGTACGATTCCACGGACGCGGCGGTCAGGGTGCGGTCACATCGGCCGAGCTGCTCGCCCAGGCCGCTATCGATGAGGGCAAGTCCGCCCAGGCCTTCCCCTCTTTCGGTCCCGAGCGGCGCGGCGCGCCGGTGATGGCCTTCGCGCGGGTGGCCGACCGCCCGATCCGCAACCGGACCGTCATCCAGGAGCCGACCGCGGTCCTGGTGCTCGACCCGGCGCTGCCCGGCCTGGTTAAGGTGGACGACGGGCTGGTGGCAGATGGTGTCGTGATCCTGAACACCAGCCGTTCGGCCGACGAGGTCCGCAAGGACTTCGGGATCGTCGCCAAGCTCGCGCTCGTGGATGCCAACCGAATCGCGCGCGAGGTGATCGGCCGTGTGATCACCAACACCACGATGCTCGGCGCGCTGGTCCGCGCGGTCGGCCTGGTCGAGGCATCCAGCCTCGAGAAGCAGTTCGAGAGCCGCTTCGGGCGCCTGGCCGCGAAGAACATCCAGGCCTTCCAGCGAGCCCAGCAGGAAGTCGTCCTCGTCGACGCGGTCTAGCGCCATGGAGGGAAGCCCAGTGAGAAGACAAAGCGCCAAGCCCAAGTGGACCGAGCTGGCCGTCGGCTCGGCCATCGACGTGCCGGGCAGCGCCCGCTACTACAAGACCGGCGATTGGCGCTCGTCCCGGCCGGTCTGGAACAGCGAGCACTGCATTCGCTGCGGCGTGTGCGTGATCTTCTGCCCCGAGGGCTGCGTGCTGTTCCAGCCGGACGGCTATCCGAACGCGGACCTGGACTACTGCAAGGGCTGCGGGATCTGCCTCCACGAATGCCCGACGGGCTGCATCCGCATGGTCGAGGAGGAGGACTGATGGAAACGCGCACCGGCATGGAGGCGTCGATCGCCATCGCCGAGGCCGTCTGCCTCTGCGATGCGGACATCGTGGCCGCCTACCCCATCACGCCCCAGACCCACATCGTCGAGCACCTGTCCGAGCTGGTGGCCGACGGCAAGCTGCACGCCAACTTCGTGCCGGTCGAGAGCGAGCACTCGGCCATGTCCGTCTGCTGCGGGACCAGCGCGGTCGGCGCCAGGACCTACACCGCCACGGCCAGCCAGGGCCTGGCCCTGATGCACGAGATCCTCTTCATCGCCCCGGCGCTCCGGCTGCCGATCGTCATGTCGGTGGCCAACCGGAGCCTGAGCGGGCCCATCAGCATCTGGAACGATCACTCCGACGTGATGGCCGAGCGCGACATCGGCTGGGTGCAGATCTTCGCCGAGAACGCCCAGCAGGCCCTGGACCTGACCATCTGGGCCTTTCGGCTGGCGGAGGACCGGCGGGTCAGCCTGCCGGTGATGGTCAACTTCGACGGCTTCATCCTCTCCCACACGATCGAGCCGGTGCTCATGCCGGACAAGGAGACGGTCCAGGCGTACCTGCCGCCCTTCGAGCCGCTGCTCAGGCTCGACGTGGACGCCCCGGTCAGCATGGGCCCGGTCGGCATCCCGGACATCTACACCGAGACCCACCATGTCCAGCAGGTTCTGCTCACCGACGCCTACGGGCCGATCGTGGAGACCCTGGACGCTTTCGGCAAGCACTTCGGCCGCGAGTACAAGCCGGTCGAGACCTACCGGGCCGACGACGCCGAGGTGCTGCTGCTGACCATGGGCGCGCTCGGCGAGACGGCGATGGAGGCGGTCGACCTGCGCCGCGAGCGCGGGCAGAAAGTCGGGCTGCTCCGGCTGCGGCTGTGGAGGCCCTTCCCCTTCGAGGACCTGTACCGCGCCGTGGGCCGCAGGCCCGTGCTCGGGGTGATGGACCGGGCCATCTCCTACGGGGGGCCCTACGGGCCGGTGGCCTCGGAGATCAAGGCCGCCTTCTACCACCGCGAGCAGCGGCCGCGGGTCGTCGAGTTCGTGGCCGGGCTGGGAGGCCGCGACGTGCCCATCTCCGACTTCGACACCATGTTCGACGCGCTGTTCGATACCCTCGAGACCGGCCGGGTGCCGGAGCCGCGGCTCGTGGGTCTGAGGGAGTGATCATGGAATCGCTGAACGTGTTCGCGGCGCGGCTCTGGCCCACCGAAAACCGCTTCGTCTCCGGCCACCGCGCATGCCAGGGCTGCGGCGAGGCCCTGGCCGTCCGCATGGTCCACAGCATCCTGGGGCGCAACACGATGGTCGCCTCGGCCACCGGCTGCATGGAGATCATCTCGTCTTCCTATCCCGACACGGCCTGGAGCGTTCCCTGGATCCACGTGGCCTTCGAGAACGCCGCGGCGGTGGCCTCGGGCATCGAGTCCGGCCTGGACATCCTGGCGAAGAAGGGCCGGCTCCCCAAGCGGCGGATCACGGTCGTCGGCATGGGCGGCGACGGGGGCACAGCGGACATCGGCATCCAGGCGCTCAGCGGTGCGATGGAGCGCGGCCACGACATGATCTACATCTGCTACGACAATGAAGCCTACATGAACACCGGCATCCAGCGCTCGTCGTCGACACCCATGGGCGCCTCCACCACGACATCCCCGGCCGGCAGCCTGAGCATCGGCCAGCAGACCTGGAAGAAGAACGTCCCGCTGATCGTCGCCGCCCACGACGTGCCCTACGTGGCCACAGCCAACCCGAGCTTCCCGTTCGACCTGGCCGAGAAAGTGCGCAAGGCGGCCGCGGCCCGCGGCCCGGCCTACCTGCACATCTTCTCCGCTTGCCCGACCGGCTGGCGCATGGCGCCCGAGCTGGCCATCGCCATCGGGCGCAAGGCGGTCCGGACCGGCGTGGCCCCGCTGTACGAGATCGTCGACGGCCGGCTGCGGATCACCGTGCCCACGCCCGAGCTGCAGCCGCTCCGGGATTACCTCAAGCCGCAGGGCCGGTTCCGGCACCTCGACGAGAAGACGATCGCGGAGATCGAGAAGCGCGTGGCCGAGGAGTACCGCAAGCTCGAGAACCGTGAGGGCAGGAAGATCTGAGATCGGACAAGGAGCCCGAAGGCATGGACGACGCAAAGCTGAACGTCATTCTCGACAGGCACGATCGCGACCCGTCTGCCCTGCTGGCCATCCTGATGGATATCCAGAAGGAAGAGAACTACCTGCCGCGGGAGGACCTCGGACGGGTCTCGGAGCGCATCGGCGTGCCGATGTCGCGGATCTACTCTCTGGCGACTTTCTTCTCCGCCTTCTCCTTGAAGCCGCGCGGCAAGCACATCTGCACGGTCTGCATGGGAACCGCCTGTCACGTGCGCGGCGCGCCGAAGCTGGTGGAGCAGATCGGGCGCGACTTCGACGTCAAGGCAGGAGAGACGACCGCGGACATGAAGCTCACCCTCGAGACCGTCAACTGCGTGGGCGCCTGCGCCCTGGGCCCCCTGGTCATCCTGGACGGGGAGTACCACGGCAACATCACGCCCACCAAGCTCGAGCGGGTGATGAAGAATCTGAAGAAAGAGCAGGGCTGACGCCATGGCCAAACGACTCCAGAGCACGAAAGAGCTCCTGTCGCTGCAGGAGAAGATCGGCGCGTCCAGGGATCCCGAGCAGAAAGTGGTCTCGGTCTGCGCCGGCACGGGCTGCTGCGCATACGGCGCGAAGAAGCTGGCCGAGGCCTTCGCTTCCTCGATCGAAGGGCACGGCCTCGAGGGCGAGGTCGCGCTGCGCCTGACCGGCTGCCACGGATTCTGCGAGCGCGGTCCCCTGGTGGTCATCCACCCCGAAGGCACGTTCTACCAGCGCGTCCAGCTCGACGACGTCGACGAGATCATCGAAAAGTCCGTCCAGGCGGGCGAGGTGATCGAGCGCCTCCTGTACGCGGACGCCGGGGGCAAGACCTACGAGCACGAGAAAGACGTGCCCTTCTACAAGAACCAGCAGCGGATCCTGCTCGCGAACAACGGGCTCATCGATCCGACCCGCATCGAGGACTACCTGGCCATCGGCGGCTACCGGGCCCTGGCCAAGGTGCTCGACGAGATGGAGCCCGAGGAGGTCTGCGCGGCGGTCAAGGCGAGCGGCCTGCGCGGCCGCGGCGGTGGCGGTTTTCCCGCCGGGGTCAAGTGGGAGAGCTGCCGCGCCGCGCACAGCCCCGACGGCGTGCGCTACGTGATCTGCAATGCCGACGAGGGCGATCCGGGCGCGTTCATGGACCGTTCGCTCATGGAGGGCAACCCGCACCTGGTGATCGAGGGGATGATCATCGGCGCCTACGCGATCGGCATGCCCGGCAAGCCCAAGGGCTACGTCTACATCCGCAACGAGTACCCGCTGGCGGTCGAGAGGCTGGGCATCGCGCTGGAGCAGGCCCGCGAGATGGGCTTGCTGGGAGAGAAGATCCTCGGCTCCGAGCTCGACTTCGACATCCGGATCAACAAAGGCGGGGGGGCCTTCGTCTGCGGCGAGTCGACCGCCTTGATGGCCTCGATCGAGGGCGAGGTCGGCGAGCCGCGCGCCAAGCACATCCACACGGTGGAGTCGGGGCTCCACGACCTGCCCACCAACCTCAACAACGTCGAGACATGGGCCAACGTCCCGCTGATCATCGACCGGGGCGTGGACTGGTTCACGAGCATCGGCACGGGCGACGTGTCCGACAACCCCTGGGGCGGATCCAAGGGCACCAAGATCTTCGCCCTGGTGGGCAAGGTCAACAACACCGGCCTCGTCGAGGTGCCCATGGGCGCGACGCTGCGCCACATCATCTACGAGATCGGCGGCGGCATCATCGGCGGCAAGAAGTTCAAGGCCGTCCAGACCGGCGGCCCTTCGGGCGGATGCATCCCCGAGGAGAAGCTCGATCTCGAGGTGGACTTCGACCGCCTGACCGAGGTCGGCTCCATGATGGGCTCCGGCGGCATGATCGTGATGGACGAGTCGACCTGCATGGTCGACATCGCCGGCTACTTCCTGCATTTCCTGGCGGACGAGTCCTGCGGCAAGTGCGTCACCTGCCGCGAGGGGCTCAAGCAGCTGTGCATCATCATCGATCGCATCCGCGAGGGCAAGGGGCGCGAGGGCGACCTGACGCTGCTGCAGGACCTCGGCGAGACCATCGCCGAGGCCTCCCTGTGCGCTCTGGGTCAGACGGCCCCCAACCCCCTGCGGTCGACCTTGAAGTACTTCCGGGAGGAGTACGAGGAGCACATCCGGAACAAGAAGTGCCGGGCCGGCGTGTGCAAGGCGCTCATCCGCTACTCCATCGACGCGGAGAAATGCACCGGTTGCTTGATCTGCGCTCGAAAGTGCCCCCAGGAGTGCATCAGCGGCGAGAAGAAAAAGCCCCACGTCATCGACCAGGACAAGTGCATCAAGTGCGGCGTCTGCATGGACGTCTGCAAGTACGACGCGGTCTGCGTGGAGTAACCCACAGGAGCAGCCGATGGAACCGCCCGACGACAAAACGGTCCGCTTCCAGATCAACGGCCGCAGCCACGAGGGCACCCGCGGCGAGAGCCTGCTGGCGGCCATCCGAAGACACGGCTACGAGGTCCCCTCTCTGTGCTATCACGAGGCGGTCAGCCCGTACGGCGCCTGCCGGCTGTGCCTGGTCGAGGTGAAGAGAGGCCGCCGCCAGAAGCTCACCACCTCGTGCAACTACCCGCTCCAGGAAGGCATCGAGGTCTTCCTGGACACCGATCGAGTCGTCCGGCACCGCCGGACGATCCTGCAGCTGCTGCTGGCCATGGCACCCGAAGCGGAAGAGCTGCGCAGCCTGGCCGCCGAGTACGGCGTGGAGGACACGCCTTTCGTCACCGACGAGGAGCACGCAGACAACGCCTGCATCCTGTGCGGTCTGTGCAACCGGGTCTGCAACGAGGTGGTCGGCGCCCACGCCATCGCCTTCGCCGGCCGGGGGCTCCACAAGCGCATGGAGAGCCCGTATGACGACGTGGCCGAGGCCTGCATCGGCTGCGGCGCCTGCGTCTTCGTCTGCCCGACGAGCTGCATCGGCATCGAGGAGACCGAGCAGATGCGCCGGATCCTCAAGTGGCACCGCGACCTGCCGATGCAGAAGTGCGCCGCCTGCGGGCGGCCCTTCGCCCCCACCTTCCAGATCATGCACTTCGCCGACAAGATCGGGGTCGAGCGGAGCCACTTCGACCGCTGCCCGGACTGCCGCTGAGCGCCGCTCAGCCGAGTCGCTCCTGCTCCTCTGCATCCTCGCGGCGCACCCGCTTGCGACCCACGAGCCGCACGCCTTCCTCGACCAGGCCGTCGATCACGAAGCCGTTGACGATCACGGCCAGGATCAGGCTGAAGCTGGTCTTCCAGGCGGCCACCAGGACCATGACCGCGAGCGCGAGCACGACGCCCATGGATCGGCGGGTGGCCTTGAGCTTCTTGAAGGTCCGGTAGCGCACGTTGCTGACCATCAGCAGCGCCAGCAAGAGCAGCATACCGAGCACGACGCCGGGCTTGAGCATGCCCAGCTCGCCCGAGCGCACGGCGAGCACCAGCGAGACGACGGACGCGGCCGCGATCGGAATGGGCAGGCCCAGGAAGTGCTTTGGCGGCAGGCTGCCGGATGCGCTCAACACGTTGAAGCGCGCCAGGCGAAGCGCGCCGCAGATCGCATACGCGCAGGCACCGGCCAGCCCCAGCCAGCCTAGAGGCGAGAGCGCCCAGAAGTACGCCAGCATGGCCGGTGCGACCCCGAAGGAGATCACGTCCGCCAGCGAGTCGAGCTGGAGACCGAACTGGCTCTGGGTTCGTGTCAGCCGAGCCACCCGGCCGTCGGCCGCATCGAAGACGGCTGCGAAGAGGATGGCCACGGCTGCCCGGTAGAACCCGCCGCCGGCCGCCTCGACGATGGCGTACAGGCCGCAGAAGATGCTCGAGACCGTGAAGAGGTTGGGCAGGATGAGCAGGAGGTTCGCCGTCTTTTTCACCTTTTCGGCCTCCTTTGCCCACCGGTCCTGCAAGCGGGATACCAAGGTTGGCTGCCCGGATGACGCTCCGAATTTCCCACCACGAAACAACGCATTGCATCAAAGCCGGCCGTCTTCTTGCCGGCCCCGGCCGGGGAACCCCTTTCGCGGTCCGCGCAGGCGCCTGCCGCGTCAGGGCTCGATGTCGCCTCGAGCGAGCTGCAAGACGAGCTGGAAGACACAGCCCCTGCCGGGCTCCGAGTCCACCTCGACGCGTCCGCCCAGCGCACCGGCGGCCTGTCGGGCGATCGCCAGGCCCAGGCCCAGGCCCTCGAAGCCCGTGCCGGACAGGCTCTCGCGCAGGCGCCCGAGCGCCTCGGCCGCCATCCCGATGCCCTCGTCCCGTAGCTCGAAGCCGACCACGCACTGGGGCAACGCACGCACGCTCGCCTCGATACGACCCTGCTGGCCATAGCGGACCGCATTCGTCAGCAGCTCGCCCAGCACCCGGCCGAGCAGGCGTGCGTCGGTGCGGATGCGCGACGGCGCTTGCTGCGACCTGACCTCGATCCGCATGCCGGACTGCTCGGCCTCGGGCCGCAAGGGCTCCGCGAGCTGGCGCAGGAAATCACCCGGCAAGATCCATTCGGGCCGCAGTTGGAGCTGGCCCGCCTCGAGCCGCGTGTAGTCCAGGAAGGCCTCGATGCGCGCGAGCAGCTTCTGGGCGCTCGTGTAGATCATCCGGACCTGCCTGACGCGCTCCGGATCACCGGCCAGATCCGCGAGCAGCACGCTGGCGAAACCGATGATCCCGTTCAGCGGTGTCTTGAGGTCGTGCCCCACGTTGGCGAAGAACGCTGCCCGCTGCCCAGCCTGGTCGCCCGGTCCGGATTTCACTGCGATCACCCCTCCCGCCCGCGAGGCCCATCGCCCGATGCGCGCCGCCGGCGGACAAGCCACAGCCCGAGGGCGGCCAGGCAGCCCGCGCCGAGCAAGGCCCAGACCACAGTCGTATACGAGGTGAACAGGGATCGCAAGCGCTCCCAGTTGGCGCCCACGCTGTAGCCCACACCGAGCAGCAGGCCGTTCCAGACCACCGCCGACAGGGCCGCGAAGAGCATGACCAGGGAGAAGCGCATGCGCGCAGCGCCCGCCGCCACGAAGAAGAAAGCCCGGATGCCCGGCAGGAAGCGGTTGATGGCGATGTAGGCCACCCCGTGCTTTCGGAAGCCCGCCACGATCCGTGTGTACTTCTCGCGCGTCAGCGGAGTCCAGCGCTTCACCTCCCGCTCGGAAGGCAGGCGATCGAGCCGCCGTCCGATCCAGATCCCCAGTCCGTAGTCCAGGCCCGCCCCCACCAGCGAGCCGGCCGTGGTCACGCCGAGCGCGAATGGAAAGCTCCACAGGCCCTTGACCACGAGGTAGGTCCCGAACAGGGTGATCACGTCGCCGGGAAAGGGCGGGAAGACGTACTCGATGAGCGAGGATCCAAAGATGACCAGCAAGCCGAGATCGCCGTGATGCGCCGCCACGAAGTCGAGCACCGACTGGACGAGGCCTGGCTCCTGCATCGCCGTCCTCAGCGCATGCAGCCCGAGCGCGCGAGCACGTCCCCGGCCACCGTTTCGAGCACGCCCAGATCGCCGGCCAGATCCAGCACGCTGAACCGTCCCCGGATCTCGCGCGCGGCCAGAAAGCTCTCCTGCAGGTGCCGGGGCGTCAGGCCGAGCCCGGTCATCGTCACCGGTGCCCCGCCGGCTGTCAGGATCGCGCGCACCCGCGCGGCTGTCCGCAGCACGTCCGCCAGGCTGTCCCAGACAGCAGACCAGCCGTCGAGCAAGGATTCGAGCTCGGCGCGCAGGGCGTCATCGTCGAGGTGCTTTGCGAAAAACTCCGCCTCGACCTCGGACGCGCGTACGCCGTGGCGCTCGCGGATGGCCGCCTGGAGCTGCGCCTTGCCGGGCCGCGCCGCCACGACGGCGTCGGGATCGATCTCGTGCGGATCGATCTCGGCCAGCCGCTCGTATAGCGCTGCCGCCACCACCGTGGCCACGCCGACCTGCGCTCCGTGCCAGCCCTCCACGCGCCCCTGCTCGGCCGCGCACATGTCCCAGTAATGGCTGATGAGGTGCTCGCCGCCGGAGGCCGGCGCCGAGCAGCCGGCCAGCTTCATGGAGATACCCGAGAGCAGCAAGGCCTCGCAGAGCAGGCCGATGGCCGCCTCGTCCCCGGCTCCGATCGCCTCGGCCGCCTCGGCCACCCGCGCCTCGGCCCGCAGCACGACGCGCTCCGGCAGCGGGCAGTAATACTCGCCCCGCAGCCGGCCGGCCAGGCGGAAGTCGGCCGTGCTGGTCGGCTTGGACTCGAGATCCCCCAGGCCCGCCGCCACCAGCTCGGCCGGTGCGCGCGCCAGGATCTCCAGATCGCCGATCACGCAAGCCGGCTGGTGGCAGTCGACGGTCCGCTTGAGCCCATCGCGCATGACGGCGGCGATCGCCGAGGTGTATCCGTTCATCGACGGTGCGGTGGCCACCACGGCGTAAGGGCGCCCGCGCCGAAAGGAGGCCAGCTTGGCGAGATCGTTGACCGTGCCGGCGCCGACGGCCACGACCCCGTCGGCTGCCCCCTGCTCGATGGCGGCCTCCACGCGTTCCAGGCCGGCCTCGTCGGCATGCGGCCTGCCGCCCGCTCCGTCCGGCAGGACCAGGGTGCGCGATTGCTGGCCGTCGGCGGCGAGCAGGCGCTCGACCCGCTCGCCCGCCACCTGCCGGGTGACGCGGTCGGCCAGTACGAGCAGCCGCCGGCCCGAGCCCCACAGCGCCCGCAGCCGATCGGGCAGCTCGTCGATCGCGCCGGCGCGAAGCGAGACAGACCGCAGATCGACCTCGTGCGTGCGGCCGCAGCTACAGGGGATCACCAGGCCCAGCAGGTCTTCCAGGCGATCGGAAAGGACGGCAGGCTCACTCGCCCGAGACACAGAACCTCTCCAGTATCCCGCGCTCGGAGCCATTGAATATCGGCTTCTCCACGCAACGCGGTGTGTCCGCCGGACAGTCCGCATCGGTCTCGCAGCGCTTGTGGCAGCGCTTGTCGCCCGCAGCCGAGCACTGGTCCTCGAGACCTCGCTTGCAGTACCAGGAGTCCCAGCACAGAAAGCCCTCGGCGCAGCCGCCCCGCTCCCGATCGCACTCCGGCTTGGCCTTCGCCGCGTTCGAGGAAGGTCCGGCATCGTTCTGGGCTGCCGCGTCCTCCTCCGCCGCCTGCTGGGCGGCTGCGAGCAGCTCCGGATCGTATGCGGTCGGCGGCGGCTGGTCGCGCTTCGGGCAGCCGGCCGCGAAGGCCGAGAGCGCAACGGCGAGCAGGATCGTGAAGAGCAGCTGCCTTCCGGTGCCGGTCTTCCTCATGGCCACCTCGCAATCGTCCCACAGACGCCAGCTTGCCAGATGGACACAGCGCTTGCAAGCCCGTGGGAAGGTGTATACACTCCAACGCGTCCGGCCCTGTCCAGGAAGGAAACCATGGGGGACAGCTGCCTCTTTTTTCCGCCTGACGAGTCCGCGCTGCGCGTCCTGCTCGACGAGTCGCTTACCGCCATCTTCATCGTCACGCCCGAGCGCATCTGCTATGCCAACAGCACCTTCCTGGACCTGCTCGGCTACAAGGCCGACGAGCTTCGCGATCTGGATCCGTGGGCGCCGGTCTGCCCGGCAGAAAGAGAGACCATCCGCGCCATGGCCCGCGAGCGGATGGCCGGACAGCGTATCCGGGATATCTACGAGACCCGCATGGTGCGCAAGGACGGCCAGATCCTCTGGGTCGAGGTCCGCGCCGCCCCGGTGCGCTATCGCGACGAACCCGCCGTCCTGGTCAACATGGTCGACATCAGCGAGCGCAAGCGTGTCGTGCAGGCGCTTGCCGAGAGCGAGGAGCGCTTCCGCTCGCTGTTCGAAAACGCACCTCTCGGCATCTACCGCGCTGCGCTCGAGGGCCGAGTCCAGCTGGCGAATCCCGCGCTGCTGCGCATGCTCGGCTTCGGGCCGAGCGCGATGCTCGACGGCGAGCTGCACCGCGAGGGCTTCGACCCCACCTACCCCAGAAGCGAGTTCCGCAGGCGCCTGGAGGATGAAGGCGAGGTCCGCGGGCTGGAGTCGGCCTGGATCCGGCGCGACGACTCGCTGCTGTATGTGCGGGAGTCCGCCCGGCTCGTCCGCGACGCCGCGGGCGAGGTCCTCTATTACGAGGGCTCGGTCGAGGACATCACCGAGCGCAAGCGGGCCGAGCAGGCCATGCAGCTGTATGCCAAGCGCTTGCACCTGATGCAGGAAGTCGACCGTGCCATCCTCGGGGCCCGATCGAGCGAGGAGATCGCCCAGGCGGCCATCGAGCGGATCCGCAAGCTCGTCTCCTGCGAACGGGCGGTCGTGCTGCTGATCGAAGAGAGCCGGAAACGCGCCCTGGTCGCGGCGGTCTCCCAGGAGCCCAGCTGCGAGATCGAGCCTGAGCAGGGAACCTACCTGCCCATCACGGCGCTCTCGAATATTACGAGCATCCGCACGCCTGCCCGCCACCTCACGCTCCGGGCCAACCTCGAGGTCCCGATCCTCCGGCGCCTGTATGATCAGGGCATCCGCAGCCTGCTGACCGTCCCGCTGAGAACGGGTGGCGAGATCGTGGGTGCCTTGCATCTGGCCAGCTCGAGGCGGTCCGCTTTCGACAGCCAGCACGAGAAGATCGCCGTCGAGGTGGGCGATCAGCTCGCGATCGGGTTGCGACAGACCAATCTCCTGGCCGCCCTGCGAGCCGAGCGGGCGAGCCTGAAAGCGCTCGTCGAGCACCTGCCCGAGGGGCTCGCGCTGCTGGATGCCAACCGGCACTGCTCGCTGGCCAATCCGGCGGCTGTGCGCATGCTGCCCATGCTGCGCGCCAGCGCGACCGAGCCGGTGGTCCAGCTCGGCGGGCTGTGGCTCGACCTGGAGCGGGGCTCGGCGTGGGGGCCGTATACGTTGGAGGAAGACGATGCGGGCCGCGCCCGGACCTTCGTGGTGGCCGCCTACCCGGTCCCGGCCACGCGGCGCGAGGATGCCGAGGCCGACGACCAGGGAAGCTGGGCCCTGGTGCTGCGCGAGGTGACCGAGGAGCGGGAGGTGATCCGCCAGCTCCGACAGCAGCAGCGCCTGGCAGCCATCGGAGAGCTGGCCGGCGGTGTGGCCCACGACTTCGCCAACCTGCTGACCGCCATCAGCGGCTACACCGCTCTGCTCGAACGCCAGCTGGAGAATCCAGCGGACCTCTTGCAGCTCGGCGAGATCCAGCGCGTCTGCGGGCGCGGTGCGGCCCTCACCCGGCGCCTGCTCGACTTCGGCCGCCCGCAGAACTCCAAACCAACCCGGCTCGATCTGGTCGATCTGATCGAGGGGCTGGAGAGCATGCTGCGCCGGCTGCTCGGCGCCGTGGTCCAGCTCTCGGTCGAGCTGGCGCCGGACACGCCGCCGATCCTCAGCCACCGCGAGCAGATGGAGCAGGTGCTCGTCAACCTGTGCGTCAACGCGCGCGACGCCATGCCCAAGGGCGGCAAGCTGCGCATCCAGCTCGAGCAGGCCGAGGACTGCGATCTGGGTCGCTGTGCACGCCTGACCATCTCCGACACCGGGGTGGGCATGTCCACAGAGACGATCGAGCACATCTTCGAGCCCTTCTTCACGACCCGGGAGGGAGAGGGGGGAACCGGCCTGGGCCTGTCGACGGTCCACGGCATCGTCGAGGAAGCGGGCGGCCGCATCCAGGTCCACTCCGAGCCGGGGGCTGGCACACTCTTCGAGCTGCTGCTGCCGGCAGGCGATGCGATTGAACCATCAAGTAGCTGACTGCGGAAGCGTTTCTCGATTTTTCGTTGACAGGCCCGAGCCCCCTGGCCTAGTGTATTCCGTCCCGAGGCAAGAGAGAGCTCGAAGCAGGGGAGAGGAGCTTCGAGCTTCTTGGTTGGATTCGACGAGGACATCGAACGCGACTGAAAGGAGACCGAAATGAAGAAGATCGCAACCATCTCGCTGAGCGTACTGCTCTCGGCGGGCCTGCTAGCCCTGGCGATCGGCTGCGGCAACGGCGACGGGGAGTGCACCCCCGGAGAGAAGGACTGCGCGTGCAAGGAGGACGGGAGCTGCAATTCGGGTCTGACCTGCCAGAACAACGTCTGTGTCGAGGGTAGCACGGAGTGCTGTCCGGGCCAGGAAGGCTACATCGAGGTCTCGGGCTCGGTGATGGACCTGGAGCTCAACCCGGTCGCGATCGACCTGACCGCGCTCAGTGGCCTGGGCGTCATGACCGGCACGGCAGTGCCGCTGGCCCAGACCACCTCGGATGCGGTCGGCACCTTCACCTTCGAGTGCTTCGACGTGTCGGGCGCCGCCATGGGCCTGGTGCTTCTTGCCGACGATGCCGGCACGATCTACTTCCCGACCGTGACCGGCGTGGCCGCCTACGGCGACGACCCGGCCGACAAGGTGTGCATCGAAAAGACCCCGCCGGTCTGGGCCGTGCCGACCGTGCTGGTGACCAACCTCGACAACCATCCGCAGATCGACTCGGCCGAGGGGCTGATCATCGGCTTCGTGGTGGACGCCGCGGGCTCGCCGATCGAGGGCGCGACGGTGACCCTGGCGGACGGCACCGGCATCGATCCGATCTTCTACCCGGACGAGAACTTCGGCCTGGACGCCATCTCGACCACCTCGATCGGCATGTACATCATCCCAGGCCCGTTCAACATCCAGACCCTGACGGCACAGGCTACAGGCGAGACCTTCCGCACCGACCTCTACAAGGCCGCGGCCGTGGACGGCTACGTCTACATGGTGAGCATCCAGGCCGAGGAGTGATCTGGACAGCTTTCCCGGGCGCGGGGCTGCATACACAGCCCCGCGCCTTTTTTCCACCGGCTGCCCGGCGGCCAAGGAGACTCGCATGAGACGGACCATCGCTTTCGCCACCGTCGCCCTGGTGCTGCTTTCCGCTCCGGCGGCGATGGCCGGCGGCTTTCTGCTGTACGAGCACAACGCCAGTGCCACGGGCATGGCCGACGCGCGCACCGGCCTGGCCGGCGATCCCAGCTCGGTCTACTACAACCCGGCGGCCATCACCGAGCTCGAGGGCCTGCAGCTCCAGCTCGGCGTGACCGGCATCCTGCCCTACGTCCACTACGATGCGGCCGGTCAGAGCGACCGCGTCTACCAATACATGGGCACAGACGGCCTGGTGGAGAAGCCCATCAACGACGGGATGAACTCCATCGACGCCAAGATCAAGTTCTTCAACCCGATCCACATCTACGCCACCTACAGCCTGTCTGACTACGGGCTTTCGTTCGGCTACGGGCTCAACAACCCCTTCGGGCTGGGGACCTACTGGCCGGGCGAGTGGGACGGGCGCTTCATCGGCACCGAGACCGAGATCCAGACTTTCTACAACAACCCGGTCGTGGCCGTGGACCTGGCCAAGCTATTCGGCTTCAAGGAGCACTTCAAGCTCTCGGTGGCGCTCGGTTACATGTTCGTCTACGGCACGGCGCGGCTCTCGAAGCGCATCGACCTCCGGGTGGCCGAGGCGCTGAGCGGCGGCCAGATCGTCGATCCCTGGGGCGAGATGCGCATGACCGGGGACGCCATCGGCCACGGCTTCAACGCCGCCCTCTACGCCGAGTGGCCGGACCTGGTCTCTTTCGGCTTCTCGATGCGAAGCGGCGTGAGCATGCCCTTCGAGGGCACGGCCAAGTTCATCTTCCCCACCGAGAGCGGCCAGGCGGCCAGGGACTTCCTGGCCGCCGCGGGCACGGTCTTTCCGGATGCGACCACCGGCGCGGTGACCATCGACCTGCCCTACCACTTCAACACGGGCGTGGCGTACCTGGGCGTCGAGAACCTCAAGATCGCCCTCGACTTCTACATGGTCTTCTTCTCGAGCTACGACCAGCTCCACATGGCCTTCGACTGCGTCGCGGACGGCTCCTGCAGCAGCGCGCTCGACACGACCATCGAGAAGAACTGGCACTCGTGCTGGCAGCTCTCGCTGGGCGCCGAGTACATGCTCTTCGACTTCTTGCCGCTCCGGGTCGGCTACGGCATGGTCACCACGCCCGTGCCCTCGGAGACCTACGACCCCTCGCTCCCGGACGGCCGCCGCGATCTGATCTGCCTGGGCACCGGCTACCACGGCAGCTGGTGGAAGCTGGACATCGGCTACATGCTGGCGCTCTGGCAGGGCGAGAAAGACAACGAGGTCGGCATCGGCGATGCGCTCAACCCCGAGGGCATGGCCAACGGCACCTACACGACCCAGGCCCACCTGCTGGCCCTGACCTTCACCGCGGCCATCTGACGCCCTGCCACATCGCGAGACGCAGCAACCACGAAGGAGGTGGGCAATGAGAGCCTCGTGTCTTTCCCTCGCTGCGGTGCTCGCCGTGTTCATGGCCGCCTGCTCCGGCGACACCTGCGAGCCGGACTGCAGCGGTCGCGAGTGCGGCCCGGATCCGATCTGCGGCGAGCCCTGTGGGACGTGCGGCGAAAACGCGACCTGCGAGGACGGCCAGTGCGCCTGCGATCACGTCGCCTGCGGCGAGCTGTGCTGCGCTGCTGGCGAGATCTGCCTGATGGACTTCTGCGCCCAGGATCCCTGCGACCCGAACCCGTGCACCGAGGCGCACAAGACCTGGTGCTTGTCCGACATATACGGTCTGGTGATCTGTACCTGTGATCCCGGCTACGAAGACGACGGGACCGGCACCTGCCGACCGGAGTGCTGCGCCGGACAGGCGGGCTTCATCGAGGTCTCAGGCGCGGTGACCGACCTCGTGCGCACCCCGATCGCGATCGATCTGGCCGCGTGGAGCCAATTGGACGTGATAGTCGGCAACGGCGCGCCGCTGGCCGAGACCCGCTCGGACGCGCTCGGAAGCTTCCACTTCGACTGCTTCGACGTCTCGGACGCCCACATTGGCTTGGTGCTGGTGGCCGACGACGCCGGTGACAGCTACTTCCCGACCGCGACCGGCGTGGCCGCCTACGGCGGGGCATCCGACAAGCTGTGCATCGACCAGACGCCCCCGGTCTGGGCCGTGCCCGGAGTGCTGGTGGACAACCTCGATGCGCACCCCGACATCGACTCGGAAGAGGGGCTGGTCTTGGGCTTCGTGGTGGACGCTGAGGGCGCGCCGATCCAGGGCGCAGAGGTGACCCAGGCAGACGGCACTCCCATCGACCCGATCTTCTACCCGGACGCCTCGTTCGACATGACCGCCAGCTCCACCACGGTAACCGGCATGTACATCATCCCCGGCCCGTTCAACATCCAGACCCTGACGGCCGAGGCCCAAGGCGAGACCTTCCCCGACGATCTCTACAAGGCGATGAGCGTGGCCGGTCTGGTCTACATGTGCATCATCCGGGCCGAGGACTAGGCATCAGACATCCGACGCGGGCGGCTTTCCGTGTTGCATATGCACTCCGGGGGTGTATGCTGGCATTCCTTGGAGGTCTGTCATGCGCGTGAAGCCGGCGGGTCGCATCGTGTGCTGCCTCTCCTTCCTCTTTGCGCTGCTCGCCGCCTCCCGCGTGCGTGCGGGCGGTTTCTTGCTCTACGAGCACAACGCATCCGTCACCGGCATGGCCGGCGCCAGCGCGTCCACGGCCGAGGATCCGAGCGCGGTCTATTTCAACCCGGCCGTGATCTCGCGGCTCGAGGGCCTGCAGCTCCAGCTCGGCGTGACGGGCATCCTGCCCTACATCTCCTATGAGGCGGCCGGGGAATCGGACCGGACCTACCTGACCTGCACCCCCGAGGGTCACTGCGGCCTCGAGCCGGTCAACGACGGCGAGCACTCCACCGACGCCAAGCTCAAGGGCTTCAACCCGATCCACCTCTACGCGACCTACAATCTCTCGGACTGGGGCATCGCCATCGGCTACGGGCTCAACAACCCCTTCGGGCTCGGCACGTACTGGCCGGGCGAGTGGGACGGGCGCTTCATCTCCAACGAGATCGAGATCCAGACCTTCTTCAACAACCCGGTCGTCGCCGTGGACCTGGCCCGCCTGCTCGGCCTTCGCGAGACGCTCGAGCTGTCGCTCGCGGCCGGCTACACCTTCGTCTACGGCACCGCCCACCTGGCCAAGCGGCTCGACCTGCGGGCCGCCGAGCTGCTCTCGCGGGGCGAGATCCAGGATTCCTGGGGTGAGATGGTCATGGACGGCTCGGCCACGAGCCACGGCTGGAACCTGGCGCTGCACGCCGCCTGGCCCGGTCAGCTCGCCTTCGGGCTGTCGGTCCGCGGCGGCTTCGCCGAGCGCGGAGCGATCCGCATGCCCTTCGAGGGCGAGGCGCGCTTTTCCTTCAACCCGGCCGGCGCGAAGGCCCGCTCGCTGCTGGACAGCCAGATCACCTTCCCCGACACGACCCGCGGCAAGGTGACGATCGATCTCCCGCTGCACATGAACATGGGCCTCGCCTGGACCGGCGTCGAGTCGCTCACGGTGGCGGTCGACTTCTACGTGGCCTTCTTCCAGAGCTACGACGAGCTCGCCCTGCGCTTCCTGTGCAGCCAGCAGGGGAGCTGCCCCGGCCTGGCGGACGCGGCCGCCCCGATCGACAAGCGCTGGCACGAGAGCTGGCAGCTCTCCATCGGCGCCGAGTACGTCCTGTTCGATTGCCTGCCGCTGCGGCTGGGCTACGGGACCGTGTCCTCGCCGATGCCCGCCGAGACGCTCGACCCGTCGCTGCCCGACGGCCAGCGCCAGCTCGTCGCCTTCGGCACCGGCTACCGCGGCTCGTGGTGGCGTTTCGACATCGGCTACATGCTGGCGCTCTGGGAGGCCCGCAAGGACAACCAGGTCGGGGTGGGCGACGAGCTCAACCCCGAAGGCGCGGCAAACGGGACCTACACCACCCGCAGCCACATCCTGGCCGGCAGCTTCACCGCCCGGCTGTGAGGCCCTCGGGTGCGAAAGACCGTCTCCTGAGCCACCGAGGTAGTCATTGACCAAGCGATCTGAGCGAGTCGAGTTCCTCGCGGAAGGCGAGCAAGTCGATCAGTTCCAGATCCACCGCCTCTTGGGACGAGGCGGCATGGGAGAAGTCTACCTCGCACGCGACACGGGCCTGGGTCGGCGGGTGGCCCTCAAGGTGGTCGATCCCGAGGCGCTTGGAGATCGCGAGGCGATCGAGCGTTTCCTGATCGAGGCCCGGACCACGGCTCGATTCAGCCATCCCCACATCGTCACCGTGTTCTCGTCCGGAGAGCACCGCGGGCGACCGTATCTCGTCCTGGAGTACCTGGAAGGCCAAACCCTCGGGCAGAGAATGCGGCAAGAGCGCCTCGGCGTTCGCGAGTCGATCCGTGTCGGTCATGCCATCGCCAGCGCGCTGGCCGAGGCACACCGCCACAAAGTGCTCCACCGAGATCTCAAGCCCGAGAACATCTTGGTCGACAGGAACGGCCGCCTGCTCGTCGTGGACTTCGGGCTGGCCAAGGCATTGGACTTGAACGCGGAAGAGCCCGCTCGGGACTCCGACTCGGGGCCCCGGGTCATGGGCACGCCGCCCTACATGGCGCCCGAGCGCTGGCGGGGGGAAGAGGGCAGTGGTGCCACCGACGTGTGGGCGCTGGGCATCATTCTCTATGCGATGGTGACAGGTCGAAGGCCGTACAGGGAGCGCGACGCGCAATCGTATGCCCGGGCGATCAACTCCCCCGACCCGGTCCCCCCAGTCGCCGCCTACGCCGAGTTGCCGAGAGATCTGGCTTCGTTGATCGATGGCTGTCTGCTCAAGGATGCCGCGATGCGACCGAGCGCCGCCAGGCTGGCGGAAGAGCTGGAGAGCATGCTGTCGAGACGAAGCATCCGCGACCAGGTAGATCCAAGACCGTTTCGAGGGCTTCTTCCTTTCAGCGAACGGCACGCCGAGTTCTACTTCGGTCGCGAGACGGAGATCGATGCCTTTTTGGAGTGGATGCGGCACGAGGCCATCGGGTCCATCGTCGGGCCGTCCGGATCGGGCAAGAGCTCTTTCATCCATGCAGGTGTCATCCCACGTTTGCGAGAACAGGGCACCTGGATCGTGCTCTCCATGCGCCCGGGCTCCAAGCCCTTTCAGAACCTGGCCTCCCGCTTGCTGGCCGGAGATAGCCAGAGCAGCAGCCTGGCTTTCCGCGCAGAGAAGAGCGCGGTCGAAGAGGAGACGGAAAAGTCCACCGTGCCCTCGCCCGTTCTCTCCGGACGATTCGAACGCGCAGCTCCATCGAGCCCGCCTTCTCCGGGAAGACCGAGAGAAGACGAGCTGGCCAAATCGCTCTCTCGACAGCCCGGCACGCTCTCGCTCGAGCTACAGGATCTGGCCCGGAGAGAGCATGCAAAGGTCCTGCTCGTCGTGGATCAGCTCGAGGAGCTCCATACGCTGGTCCAGGAAGAGTCGTTGCGTGCGTCATTCATGCAGGCGCTCTGCTCGGCGGCGGACGACCCCTTCGGCCCGGTCCGCGTCGTCCTCACCCTCCGGGACGACTTCCTGGTTCGCCTGGCCCTGAGCCCCGAGGCGAGGCATGCCCTGAGCCGGGTCTTCGTGATGCGCAGCCCCTCCCCTGATCTTCTCGAGGGCACCTTGACCAAGCCGTTGGCGCTGGCCGGCTATGCTTTCGAGGATCCGGATATCCCACGGGAGATGGTCTCCTCGGTCAAGAATGAGATGGCCTGCTTGCCCTTGCTTCAATTCGCCATCCAGGTCATGTGGAGCTTGCGAGACACCCAAAGCCGCCTTCTTCTCCGCGTCACGTACGAAAAGATGGGAGGCGTCGCAGGCGCTCTGGCCGATCACGCGGACAGCGTACTGGAGGGTCTCTCCTGGGATCGGCTCCGACTCGCCCGAGAAATAGTACTGCGCCTGGTCACAGCCGAGAGCACACGCAAGGTGATCGCCAAGCGAGAGGCGCTCGCGGGCCTGTCCGCAGGTGCAGGCGAGGTCCTGGACCGCCTCGTCGAGGCGCGGCTCATCTCGATCAAGAAGAAAGGCCGCGACGAGGAAGCAGAGTCGGCCATCGAGCTCGTCCACGAGGCGTTGATCGATCACTGGGGGCAGCTGAGGCAGTGGATCGACGAGAGCCGTGAGGAGATGGCATTCCTGGCCGAGGCCAGCCAGGCGGCCGAGCTGTGGATCAAGCGTGGGCGGCCGGCGGACGAGGTCTGGAAAGGGGATGCGCTGCGGCAGGCGCGCCAGAAGATCGAGCACATCGCAAACAGCCCATCCGGCCCTGTCACCGAGTTCCTCGAGGCGGGCCTGAAGCGCCAGCGACGATCGGCCCGGCGGAAGCGCCTGGCCATCCTCGTCCTGGCGCTGGCGGGCGCCGTGGCGGCGTTCTTTGCCCTCGCCTATCGAGAGCAGAGCCGCCAGCTTCGCGCTCGCTGGGCGGAGTCTCAGCTCGAAGGAGCCTGGTCGGCGTATTTGCGAAACGAACTACTCGAGTCGCGGGCCAAGCTCAGAAGTGCGCTCGAGGTGCAGGACTCCAGCTTCGGGCGCGCGCTCTGGTGGCGACTGGGCCAGGAGCCCGAGCGCTGGCGCGTCGACATCGGAGAGATGCTAGAACAGCTGGACTTCTCCCGCGGCGACACGGTCGTCGCAAGGAGCCTCTCGCGCAGCTATCGAGCCGATGTACGCTCCGCCTCTCTCCAAGCGACTCCTTTTCCCGGCGGTCCGCTAGAAAAAAGCACCTTCGACTGGTGCCTGTCTGCGGATCAAAGGCAAGTGGCCTACGTGCTGTGGGACAAGAGAGACATAGTATGGCTACGCGACAACCAGAGCGGCTCGCTCAGCCCGCTCCGCGGACACCCTGCACCGGTGCAATATCTGCTCTTCTCCACCGACGCGAGCGCGCTGTTTTCCCGCTGCTCTGACGGATCCGTCCTCATCTGGGATGTGCGCGATGCGACCCGGCGTCGCGTCCTGCCCGGCCGCTCGCCGGCTGTCCGAGCTCTCGCGCTCAGCGCCGACGGGGAAGAGATGGCCCTGGGCAGAGACGATGGGAGCATCCGGCTCCTGAGATGGAAAACCGACCAGCCAGGGCGAGTGCTGAGCGATCCGACGGGATCCATCGCCGCCCTCCAGTACAGCGCCGACGGGCGCTGGATCGCATCCGGTGGACGCGATGGTGAGATCTGGCTGTTTGATTCGAGCGGCGTGGGTAGAAGGACCTGGCGGCGACATCGGAGCATCGTTTTCGACCTCGCCTTCAGCCCGGACGCCCGTAGACTGGCCAGCTGCGGCCATGACGACACGATCCGCATCTGGGATGTAGCGACCGGCCGGCAGGAAATGGAGATGCATGCGAACGGAGCAACCCGTGTCGCCTTCGATCCCAGCGGCAGCCTGCTCGCCACGATCGCTGACCGGGTCTTGCATCTCTGGTCCCTGAAGGAAGGCTCTCCGCGCATCTCGATCCTGAGTGACACGAGCCGCATGAGTTCGCCCCTGCGCTTTGCAGGCATCCATCTGCCCGCTCTCGGTCCAAACAACAGCATCCGCATCCTGGATGTCTTCTCGTGTCAGGAGGTCCACTCGCTTCGCGGGCATACGAGAAGCGTCGTGAGCACCACCCCGAGCCCGGACGGGCGCCTGCTTTCCTCGACGAGCTTCGACCATACGGTTCGGATCTGGGACATGCAGACAGGCGCCGAGCGCAGGGTGCTGAGCGGACACGACTCGGTGGTCTACTCGTCAGCGTTCTCGCCGCGAGGCCGTCGTCTCGCCAGCGCGGGCTTCGACGGTGCTGTGCGAATCTGGGACGTGGAAAGCGGCATCCAACTGCACGCGCTTCGCGGAGAGGCCGAGCGGTTCTTCGGTGTGGCGTACAGCCCGGATGGCCGACTGCTGGCCGCAAGCGATTCGGACAAGGCGATCCGTCTCTGGCACGCCGAAAGCGGTGAGCCGTGGAAGGCGCTGCGAGGCGCCTCCGCGGTCGCCAACTGCCTGGCGTTTTCTCCGGATGGCCGGCGACTCGCATCTGGAGGGCAGGACGGCCAGGTCATCGTATGGGACCTGAAGCGCGGCGCGCTGGAGCAAGAACTGCCCGGCGACGACCCTGTCTTCGTGATCACCTTCGATCCCGATGGCGGGCGACTCGGGGGCATCGGCGCGAACGGAAACGGATGGATCCACGACTTACAGACCGGCTCTCGGCGTCTTCTACGCGGTCACCAGGCGAGCGGCCAGAGCTTTCGATTCACGGACGATGGTCGATTCGTCATCAGCGCAGACGAGCACGGCGTCGTGCGGACATGGGAAGCGAGCACCGGACGACCATTTTGGCGCGGAGTGCTCGTGAAGGCCCCGGAACCCGAGCTCTTCACCCATCTCGGCTGGTTTTTGACGGAAGGCACTCCCCGATCCGCGCGCTCAGAGCGAAAATGGCGAGCCGCGATCGCCGAGGACGCGCTGGTCGTCTCCCAGCACGGCACCCGGCAGCGACTGTGGGCATTGAATCCAGACCGCTTCATCGAGGCGTGGGACCTGGTCTCCGATCGGAGTCTGTGCCGGATCGAGATCGAGGACGCGCTCGAGATCCAGGCGACGCCCGCAGGTTGTGCCGTCCGGTGCCCGAGCAGGGTCCAGCTCATCGACCAGCAATGCGAGCTGCGCTGGGAAGCGCTCGTCGAGTCATCCGCGCTCGGCCTGGACGGCGGCGATCTGCTCGTGGCCGCCGGGGGCGAAATCTCTTCATTCGACTCGACCGGCAAGAAGAAAACCGCCTACCCTGCAGAGCAAGACGTGACGGCGATCCTGTCGACCGCCGAGTGGATCATCCAGGGAAAGGCATCCGGCCACGTCGCTCTCCTGCCCAGGCGTGCGTCCGGGTTACCGCCCGGCTTCTCGCTCTCGCCGGTGCACCACCGATCCGTTTCCAGCTTGTTGGATCTACCCGCCGGTCTGATGGCCGTCGGGCACGCCGACGGTCAGCTGGACATCTGGGCGTATCGCCTGGGTCGTCACATCTACAGCCAGAGGCTGAACGGATCGATCGAACAGATGGTGGTTCACCGAGGACGCCTGCACGTCGTGTCCGAGCAGGGTGGACATGCGAGCATCGATCTGGCAGCGCTCGAGTCCAGCTACTGCTCGATGCTGAAGCAGGTCTGGGCGAGCACGCCCGCGGTCTGGCAGCACGGTCTATTGCTGAGAACGCCCCCCCGGGATCACGACTGCAAAACCGCAGACTAGTTCTGACCCTCCTCTTGCGATTTCGAGCTTTCTGACAGATGGCCTGGGGTGGTTTTTGTGTATTTTTGTCATTCACTCGCCGCCCAGGCTGTGCAGGATCTCGCGCAGGCTGTGCGCCTCGGGAAAGGCGAACTTCACGAGCAGCCCGGCCAGTGTGAATAACCCGAGCACCAGGAGGAAGGGCATGCGCGTGCGGCGCCAGGCCGTCGAGAACCAGTCCCCGCCCGGGGTCTTCCGCAGGCGGCGGTATAGCCCGGCGCTCACCGCGGCGTCGAGCAGCAGCTCGGTCAGAAGCTCCGGCGCGATCACCACCACGTACACCCCCGCGCCCAACGCGACGACCGCTGCAAGCAGCAGGAACAGAATAGCCGAGAGCTCGTCGTCACCGAATCCGATGTCGAGTCCGTCGAGGGTCTGGGAACGGGTGCTGTCCTTGGCCCCGGAGCAGGGGTCGGGCTCCGGCTCCTCGCCGAGCAGGGCCCGCGCCACGGTCCCCCGGTGGGTCTCATGTCGGATCCACAGGCGAACCATGAGCAGGAAGGCCAGGTACGCCACGATGACCGCCAGGGGCCAGCGCACGAGCGGCCAGACCAGGCCCCGGAGGACCGGGGCATCCAGAGCCAGACCGATCCTCAGCAGGAGGAATGAGACCAGCAGGCCGACGGCCCCTGTGGCGGTGACCATCAGCAGCGCCGTCAGGCGCGGGCGGCGGTGACGATTCAGGAAGCTTCGCAGCCGGCCTTTCTGGCGCTCGTGCCGGATCGGGTCCACGGCGGGGCTCTTTTTATCGAGCACCACACTCACGGCCTTGACCAGCAGGCGCACCCGATCGCCCTGCTTCAATTTGAGCGCATAGAGTGAGTCCAGAATCATGACCGACTGCATCACGGGTCACCTTGCCGACGAGGTTGTTGCACACGCCCGTTCTCACGATTGACTCCTCTCCGAACCCTGGAGCCTCATTTAGACACATCTCAGCACACAAGAAAAGAATGGGCCTGGCCGAGGCATCAATGTGCACAGAGTGTTGTCCGTCCCTCCCCTGGCGGGAGGGACCGGCCGAAGGCCGAGGGAGGGGAACGCGTAGCTTGGTCAATCATCGTGATTGCGTGCCATTTC
>JAFGRB010000137.1 GCA_016935365.1 Deltaproteobacteria bacterium | reverse complement strand
CCCCCCGCTGCTTCGCAGCGGAAAACCTTGCGACGGAAAAGATGTGTATACGGCTCAGGGCTGAAGCCCCAGGCTTCATCCCCGCTGCTTCGCAGCGGAAAACCCTGCGGAGCTCGAGGTGGGCTCCGAAAGCTACTCCTGCCAAGTCGCGCACCCGCTGATCTCGCCCTCGACCGAAGCCCCGCTGCAGTACGGCGCGGCGTGCAGCCCGCGCAGTCGGAAGTCCACCCTGAGCTCGCCCAGGGTGAGCTCGGAGGCCAGGTCGCCCGAGCAGTTGCCCGCGTTGGGTCCGCCCTGGGCGGCCAGGTTGAGCGATCCGGCCGCTGCCGCGCTCTGGCCGAGCTCGAGCGGGGCGTCCCACTCCAGGCGCAGCCGTCCGCCGCCCTGGATGTAGAGGTTCAAATAGCAGACCTCGGCGCCGCCGCAGCCCTCGTTGACCAGGTAGGCGCCGGCCACCTCGAGCGCGAGGTCTGCAGGCTCGCCGTCCAGCGAGCCCGCAGCGCGAAGCTCGGCGGCTGCGCAGTCCTCAGCCGCGTCGGTCCCCCCGTCGGGTAGAGGGCTGCTGCTCGTGCCGCAGGCCGCGGCGAGAAGCGCGATCGACACGATGGTGCAGATGCGTGTGCGCATGGGCTCCTCCCCTACCAGTCCAGCACCGGCTTGTCGGGCGTGAAGCGGCGGGTGCTGTGCGCCTGGAGCCGGCCGCCCGCGACCCGGCAGATCGCCTCGGACTTCGGGATGGCGCGCAGGCGCCCCAGGCTGGCCGCCTGGCCGAAGGCCACCCGGCTGCTGGCGATGAGCCGCTCCTGGCGCTTGCCGTCGTCGGAGTCCGAGTAGACCACGGCAACGCCCGAGGCGGCCGGCGAGGGAAAGGCCTTGGGGAAGGTGATCTTGAAGCGCACGGCCTCGGACCCGACCGCCTCGCGCTCGACGGCCAGCAGCTGGGAAGGATCGCCGAAGGCGGTGTGCACCTTGCCGTCGAGCAGGTCCACGCCCCACTGCCAGGCCTTGCCGGCCTCCAGGCAGTGATCCATGTAGCCTTTCGGATCCCCCAGCCAGACCTCGAGGTGATCGCCCACGATCCACGAGCGGGCGCCGGCCACGAGCCGGTCGTCCTCCACCTCGACCAGCAGCTCGCGCTCCGAGACGAAGACCGCCCGGAAGGAGGCGTCCGCCTTGCCGACGGGCTTGCCGAAGGTGACGAAGCCGTTCTTGCCTTCGCTGTCCGCAGCCAGGCTGCAGCTGCCCAGCCGGGCGCTCTTCCATCCGCTCTGTCGAAAGGCCGCGTCCATCTCGACGAGCGGGATGGAGCCGTAGGCGAAGCGATCGGGCGCCAGCTTGTCCTGCTCGTGCCCGCAGTCGGGTGCGCTCCAGCGCACGCCGCCCTTGAAGTCCGCATGGCTCCAGGTCTGATCTTCCGTGTTCGATCCAAGGGTCCACCAGCCGGAGCTCCCCTCGCTCGTGACTCGCAGGGGAGCGAGCTGTACGCTCGCGCTGCGGCTCCACATCCAGGCCGAGCCGCCGGTCTGGGTCAGGCTGAAGCGGCCCTCAGCCACCTCGATGTGATCCTCGCCCATGCCCCGGGCGCCGTAGCCGTCGTTGCACAGGTGGACGAGGAGCTGGCGGACCGGAGCGGCCTTGCGGCGGTCCACCAGCCAGTACTCGTAGGGCGCGCAGTTCGGATCGGGCTCCTTCCAGCTCTGGCCGCTGCGGTCGTGCAGGGCGAGCTCCACGACCCGCAGGCCCTCTCCGGCCGGGTGGCTTCCGGTAATGCGGCATGGCTTGCGGCCCTTGCAGATCGGCTCGAGATCCGGATCCGTCCCGGCAGTGGCCGGGCTCGCGAGCAGCAGCGCGAGAAGAACGAGCAGGCGCTTCATGGCGGTCGCCGCCTCGCTAGAGCAGGGGCCAGAGCACGATGAAGAAGACCACCATGAGCACGAGGCTGATGGCGGCGAAGCCGAAGCCGAGCCCGATCGACAGCCCGATCGATCGCTTGCCGATCAGGGCCCCTACCAGGCCCAGCGCGCCGGCCACCAGACCGTAGCTGCCCTGGACCAGGGCGGTCTCGGAGGTGTGCGACAAGAAGCCGGTGGCGATCAGGAAGTAGAGGATGCCGAGCACGAGAAAGCCGAACGGGATCGCGATCTTCATCTTTCGCTCCTTTGTCCTGTGACCCGAATGCCATCACTCATGGGCCGCTTTTGCAAGCCCGTCGATCGCGAAGACCTCCGCGTCCTGCGCGCAGCGCCCGTGCGGGTCGCAGTCCGCGGGCGTGCGGTAGGTGGCCAGGCTGCGCAGGCCGGCCCGGTCGACGAATCCGCGCCGCGGCTCGGCCAGGAGCGCCCGCTGACCGAGCGCGGCCCGGCGGGCGAGCCAGCCGAGCGCGCGCGGAGCGCCGGTTCGCTCGTAGGTCAGGTCCCCGGCCAGCACCACGTCGCAGGGCCCCTCGTACCCGGCGTAGTCGCCGGTCCAGGTCCGGATCCGCACTCCGTTCAGGGCGGCGTTGAGCTCGACGGCGCAGGCCGAGAGCGGATCCGCGTCGAGGGCCACCACTTCCCGGGCGCCGGCCAGGGCGGCGGCCACGGCCTCCACGCCGCCGCCCGCGCCCGCGTCCAGCACGCGCAAGCCCGCGACCTCGGTCGGGTGATCGAGCAGGTAGCGCGCCAGGGCCTGCCCGCCTGGCCAGGCGAAGCCCCAGAAGGGCTCGCCGATGCCCAGAGCGGCCAGCGCGCCCTCGTCTGCACGCCACAGGGGGCAGTCCGGCATGACGAGCCGCAGGCGGATCTCGGGACAGGTGGGGCAGGCTGCGATGCGCGTGTGCGCCAGGACGAGCGCGCGCGGATCCATCGCTCAGGGCCGGTAGAGCTGGATGCGGGCCTGCGGCACCCGCCGGGCCAGACGCTCGGTGGCACGCGAGACGTGCTCGACGATCTCGGCCTTGTCCAGGGTGAGCAGCTCGCGATCGCGCATGAGGATCTTGCCGGCCACCATCACGGTCTGCACGTCGCTCGAGCGCGCCGAGTAGACCAGGCTGGCGGCCGGCGAGTGCAGGGGCTGGTGGTGGACGCCCGAGAGATCGACCAGGATCAAGTCGGCCGCAAAGCCAGGCGCCAGGTGGCCGATCGCGTCCGGCAGGCCGTAGACCCGGGCGCTCTCGCGGGTGGCGATGCAGAGCGTCTCGGCCAGCGTGCACGCGACCGAGCCGTGTGTGTGCTTCTGCACCATGGCCATCAGGCGCATGCTCTCGAAGAGGTCCAGCGTGTTGTTGCTCACCGCGCCGTCGGTGGCCAGGCCCACCGGCACGCCGGCCGCGCGCAAGGCGCACACGGGCGCGGCCCCCATGGCGAGCTTGAGGTAGGTCTTGGGCGCATGGGCCACCCCGGCGCCGCTGCGCGCCAGGATGTCGATGTCCTTCTCCGTCGCGCCGCAGGCGTGGGCGACGATGCAGGGGCCGTCGAGCACGCCCGCTCGCTCGAGTTGCTCGATCGGTGTGAGCCCGGTGCGCTCCACGCTCGCGCGCGTCTGCTCGACGGTCTCGGCCGCGTGGATGTGCACGCCTGCACCCAGCTCGCGAGCCCGCGCGGCCGTGCGGCGCAGGAAGTCCTCGTCGCATGTGTACGGCGCGTGCGGAGCCATCCAGGTCTGGATCCGTCCGCCGGCCGCGCCGTGATAGCGCTCGGCGAAGCGCGCGCCGCGCTCGATGCCCGCCTCGCCGTCGGAGCCGAAGATCGCCCAGCCGAGCGCCGCGCGCATGCCCGCCTTCTCGACCGCCGCGGCCGCCTCGTCCATATAGAAGTAGTGATCGGCCACCGCCGTGCAGCCCGACTCGATCATCTCGGCCAGGCCGAGCTGCATGCCCCAGAAGACGTCGTCCGCCTCCAGGTTGCTCTCGAGCGGCCACATGTACTCGTTGAACCAGGTCTCCAGATCCACGTCCTCGGCCAGGCCGCGGAAGATGACCATCGGCACGTGGGCGTGGCAGTTGACGAGGCCCGGCATGGCCAGCATGCCGCGCGCATCGAGCACTTCCCGGCAGCGGCCCGGATCCACGCGGCCCGCAGGCTCGAGCGCCTCGATGCGCTCGCCGCGGATCGCCACGTCGTGCCTCTCGAGCAGTCGGAGCGCACCGCGCTCGGACTGCAGAACCCGGCAGTCGCGTACGAGCAGATCGATCATGGATCGGCCTTCGGCGCGGGCATGGCGGCCTTGAATCGCTCCCAGAACCACTTCGACCAGCCGTACAAGGCGTAGACCAGCCACAGGCCCCAGACCAGCATGGCGGCCTGGAAGACCCAGATGGGCAGGCTCACCACCCAGGGCGTGGGCAGTTGATCGCTGGTCCGATCCTGCATCCAGCAGAAGTCGGTGGCCGTGCTCCCGTTGCCGTCGACGAGCATCTCCGGCTGTCCGGTCAGGCCGGCCAGCAGGGTCATCACCACCAGGCCCACGATGATGGCCCCCAGGAGCATGACGATGACCTGCCTGGCGTATCGCCCGAGGCGGTCGAGCGTGGAGGTCTGTGCCGCCCAGCCGAGCAGCAGGAGCATTCCCGCGACCCACACGCCGTTGGCCCAGTGAACCAGCAGACAGCCCAGGCCCAGCACGAACCAGTGCCAGATCCGAAGCGGGGTCAGGGAGAGCAGTCCCAGCCCGATGGAGACGAGCAGCAAGGCGCCGAGCAGGCCGTAGAACTGCACGCTGGGCCCCAGCAAGGATCCGCCGAGCGCCAGGACCCAGCGGTCCTCGGGCATCCGGATGATCGCCGTGGCGTTGACGCCCTGTATGCCCAGATCCACAGCGGGGCCGTGCGTGAACAGCTGGGCTCCCTCGGCCTGCTTCCAGGATAGCGAGAAGCTCTGCTCCCCGCCCGCGATGGGCAGGACGATCGATCGCCCCTTTTGCTGAAAGGCGTGCGTGACCCCATCGATCTTGAGCTCGTCGATTGCGATCCCCTCCGGCAGCTTGAGCGTCTTTCGCTCGCTGCGGCTGGAGCGCACCTTGAAGTGCAGGCCGGCCTGGCTGGTCCGCTTGCCTGGGATGAGCACGGTCATGCTGTTGTCGACGGTGACGGTCTGCGACACGACGCTGTCGAGCCTCTCGATCTCGATCTGCACTTCCTCGCCCGGCCATGGCCGCCACTGGATCCGACGGTTGCCGTCTCCGTCGAAGTGGCGGACCGGGGCGATGCCGGACAGCGCGACCCGGTAGATGGGCTCCACATCCAGGTTCCAGACCTCGGTCTGGTTGGGCTGGGCTCCGGCCACGAGGCGCTGCTTCGGGTTCTGCTCCAGGGTGGAGCGCCAGGCCGTGCTCACGTCGTTCGGCTCCAGGTGGACCAGGACCCGGCCGTCCTTCACGCGGGTGCTCTCGGTGGTCACGGCCTCGCCCGCCAGCAAGGGGACCTCGATCGCGATCGGAGCGCCCTTGGGGCTGGTGCGCGTCACCTGGCTGGCCACCTCCCACTGCATGCCGATCCGGATGCTCCGCTGCACCTGGACCGCGGGCGGCAAGCGCGACTGGAAGCTGTCGTCCGAAAGCGGCAGCTTCGCCCGATCGCCGCCCGCCGCGGCGGACTCGCTGCGCGAGATCACCAGGGTCCGGTCGGCGATCCCATCGTCGTGCAGTCCCTCCAGGGTCCATCCGTCGACCTTGGCGGTGACGCGGTGGGGCAGCATGTCGAACGAGATGGACAGGCTCCGGCTCGCGGGCAGGCGACCCGACACGACGACCTGACGCAGACCGGGCTCGACCAGCACCCACAGCCGGCTCTTGTCGTCGCGGGCCAGGGCGGCCGCGGGCTTGCCGTCGAGCAGAACCCGCTCCACACCCAGACCGAAGCCGCTCGGGAGGGGAATGGCGGTGGCGGCGGCGGCCGCGACGTCCAGCTGCATTCGAAAACGGGATGGATCCAGCTCGATCTGCAGCTGGGAGATGGAGGCGCAGGTCGGCATGCAGTCGGGAGGCTTGTCGAGGTGCGCACCGAGCCGCTCACCCAGCTCGTCCAGCATGCTGGCGGAGGGCTCGAAAGAGCCCTGGGCGGCGGCGGTCTGCGGAGCGGCGAGCAGGCTCAGCAGGAGGATCGGGAGCAGCGTGGCCGGCAGGCGCTTCGCCGCGCGCCCGGAGAACCAGGGCCTGAGCCCGATCACGCATGCCAGCAGGACCAGCAAGAGCCCCGAGCGGACGAGGGCCAGGACGAGGTTGATGCCGGGCCGGAGAAAGACGAGCTGCAGCTTCTGCTCGGGCTTGACCGGGTCGTCCCAGCGCAGGGAGACCTCCAGGTTGTGCAGCTGCCAGTTGGGGATCCCCGGGCCGGTGTTGGTCTGGCCGAAGGACTTCAGGTCCTTGTGCCGGTACGTCTTCTTCTGCTCGACCGGGCTTTCGTATCTCTCGATGGAGAGCGAATCCGCGCTCGTGGCGAACGCGGAGCGCATCTCCTGGAACGAGAACAAGCTGCCCAGTCCGATCCGCTTGCCCTTGGCCGCCACGGGAAACAGCCCGGTCTGCAGGTCGCCCGCCGCGAAGAGCAGCACGAGGAAAGCCAGCACGGCAAAGGTCGTCCGCCGCAGCCAGACGCCCAGCCTGGCCCAGATCGTGCTCGGCAGCTTGCGGTCGACCAGGCCCGAGACCCACTTGACGCAGATGGCGATCAGCCAGATCCAGGCCGGCGCATCGGGCTCGGTCACCGACAAGACCAGGGTGAGCAGCGCGACCAGGCCCCAGATCCAGCCGAGGGTCATCCAGACGAGGAGGCTGACGATCAAGATGAGCAGGAGGTGGACCAGGGAGAAGGACCCGGTCCAGGTGGGCCAGACGCGATCCACGCCGCTCGCGTGCAGCAAGCGCCAGCCGGGCGGCAGGTGCAGCTCGGCGGACGCCTTCTCGAAATCGGCCGCCCAGCCGGTCACCGGCAACTCGTCGATGGCGCCCTCGATCCGGCTGTCCGCATCCACCCGGACTATGTCTCTGCGAAGCTCGACGCCCTCGCCGTCCGCGCCCCGGGTGATGAAGACATCGCTTCCGTCCACCATCACGCGGCCGAGCGCGAGCGGCTTGCGGGCATCCAGCCGCCAGGCCTGACGGCGAGTCCCGGTCAGCTTGTCGCGCAGGGTATAGCCGCCCGCATCGAAGTCGAGCCACATCTCGCGGCTCAGCTCCAGGCGATCCCGGCTGCGCGCTCTTTCCCCGCGCCAGTGCTGCGTGAACTTCATCGTCGCGCCCGCCTCCATCGCATAGGCCGGCAGTCGCCGCCACTCCTCGGGCAGGGAGGTGGTCTGCGGATCGATGGACTCGACTTCCTCGATGCTCACATGCCGGATCTGGGGCCTGGCGTCGAAGACCCAGATCTCCACATCCGGCCAGAGGCTCCCCGGGTCGGGACGCGTGATCTCGAGGACGGGATGCGGGTTGCGGGCCGTCAGCACCATCACCCAGGTGCCGGCCTTGAGCCGGATGCGCAGCTGGTCCTTCTCGTCCATCATGGCGGGCAGATCACCCTGGATGGAGATGGGGACGAAGCCTTTCGGCAAGGCGGCCCCCAGGACCTCCTCCCGGTTCCGGCCGGAGACCCGGAGCTCGATCCGGGTCTCGAGCAGCATAGGCACCTCGTCCGAGATCCTGCGATACACGGCGATGTCCAGCTGATCGTCCTCTTCCTTTTGAGCCAGCGTCTCTCTCCGAAGCAGGAGCGCGCCCGACAGGAGCTGCGGCTCCTCGATCGCGGCCCCGCGGATGGTCAGCGTCAGCAAGCCCGTCTCGGCGGGCACGGCCAGGCTCTCGGGCAGGGAGTCCCACAGGAAGTCGCCCGAGACCTCGTGCAGACCGCGTTCGAGACGCACGGCGGGCCTGCCGACGCGCTGCAGCACGACGGCCGGGCGTCCATCGATGCGGACATGCTGAGGCCAGCGCTGCGAGTCGCCCGGAAGCTGCACCCAGCCCGCCTCGTCCACCTGCCAGGACTGGGTGAAGCGTCCGCCCGCATCGCCCAGATCGAGCTCGAGCAGCGTGGGCCAGACACAGCGGCGCTGATCGGTGCCTTGCAGAAGGGGGCACCGCGGCTTGCCCTTTCCGTGCAGGACCCACTTCATCCAGGGGCGAAGCGGCTCCGGCACGTAGACATCCGGAGCGGTGGAAGGCAGGCCGGCAGAGATCAGAATCGCAGCAAAGAGAGTTTCCAATGAAGGCAGCATGCCCACCTCGTTTTCCAGGTCTCTCAGGCCCAAACGCGCTCAGACCAGACGGTACCCGTTGGAGTATACCTCAATGCGGCGCGGGAAACGATCTCCAGACGGGCCTGCGGGCCTGCGACAATCCTTGCAGGCCTGGCCCGCTGGCTGCTATCGTCCCTCCCGAGCCAAACAGGAAAGGAGAGGTGCCATGAAAGTCGAGGGCAGAAGCGCTATCGTGACCGGGGGCTCGTCGGGCTTGGGCGGAGCGTGTGTGGCCGCGCTGGCCGAGCAGGGCTGCAAGGTCATCGCGGCCGACCTGCAGGAGCCGAGCGCATCCCTTCCGGACGGGGCGCAGTTCGTCAAGGCCGACGTCTGCGACGAGGCCTCCTTCCAGGCAGCGGTCGACGCGGCCACGAGCGCCGCGCCACTGGGCGTGCTGATCAACTGCGCCGGCATCGCCATCGCGGCCCGGATGCTCGGCAAGGAAGAGCCCATGGCCCTGTCTTCTTTCTCCAAGGTCGTCCAGGTCAACCTGGTGGGGACCTTCAACGCCATCCGCCTGGCCGCCTGGGCCATGAAGGAATGCGAGCCGGACGCCGGCGGCGAGCGGGGCGCGATCATCAACACCGCCAGCGTGGCCGCCTTCGAGGGCCAGATCGGCCAGATCCCCTACAGCGCATCCAAGGGCGGCGTGGTCGGCCTGACCCTGCCGGCCGCGCGCGAGCTGTCCCGCTTCGGCATCCGCGTGGTCACCATCGCCCCGGGCATCTTCGATACGCCCATGCTGGCCGGTCTGCCCGAGAAGGCTCGCCAGTCGCTCGGCGAGCAGGTGCCCTTCCCGTCGCGGCTGGGCACGCCGGCAGAGTACGCCTCCATGGCCATGAGCATTATCGGCAACCCGATGCTCAACGGCTGCACCGTGCGTCTCGACGGCGCACTGCGCATGGCGCCCCGCTGACCGATACGACCCGATCTCGCGGGGAGGTGCGGGCATGAAGACGTCCATCGGCGCCAAGACCTACGTCTTTCCCACGCCGGTGATGCTGGTGGGCACCTATGACCGCAAGGGCCGGCCCAACCTGATGGCGGCGGCCTGGGGCGGGGTGTGCTGCTCCAAGCCGCCGTGCGTCTGCATCGCGCTGCGCCGGGCCACCTATACTTACGGCAGCCTGGTCGAGCGAAAGGCCTTCACCCTGGGCTTCGCCAGCCGGGAGCAAGTCGCGGACGTGGACACCATCGGCACCTGCTCGGGTCGCAGCGAGGACAAGTTCGAGCTGCTGGGCTGGACGCCGCGCAAGGCAGAGCATGTGGACGCGCCGTATGCAGACGAGGTGCCGCTGGTGCTCGAGTGCGAGCTCGTCCACACGCTCGAGCTCGGCCTGCACACGCTCTTCGTGGGCGAGGTCAAGGACGCGCTGGCCGAGGACGGCATCCTGGACGCGGACGGGCAGATCGACGTGCTGGCGCTCAAGCCGATCGCCTACGCGCCCATCGTGCGCAGCTACCACGCGGTGGGCGGATCGCTGGGCAGCTCGTTCACGCTCGGCAAGCAGCGGGGCGGCTGATTCGGATTCCAGGCGTGCGCTCCCGGCGCGCCGCGGAGAAAGAGAGAACGCATGCTCAAAGGACACCCCAAGGGCCTGGCGGTGCTTTTCTTCGCCAACATGGGCGAGCGCTTCGGCTACTACACCATGCTGTCGATCTTCGTGCTCTACCTGCAGGAGAACTTCGGCTGGGACGCCAAGACCGCGGGTCTGGTCTACGGCTACTTCCTCTTCGGCATCTACTTCATGCCGCTGCTCGGCGGATTCTTGGCGGACAAGGTGCTGGGTTACGGAAAGACAGTGGCCCTGGGCACGGTCATCATGACCCTGGGATACGCGCTGCTGGCCGTGCCGACCGACATGCCCTGGATGGTCTACGCCTCGCTGGCCGTCATCTCGATCGGCAACGGGATGTTCAAGGGCAACTTGGTGGTCATCGTCGGCAACCTGTACGCCAAGGACAGGGGCTCGCTGCGCGACGCGGCCTTCAACATCTACTACATGGGCATCAACATCGGCGCCTTCTTCGCCCCTTACGCGGCCAACGGCATCAACGAGCTCATCCGCCAGATCTGGGGCGCGACCCTGGCCCAGGGCTACAACGCGGGCTTCGCCGTGGCCGGGCTCGGCCAGATCCTGTCTCTGCTGATCTTCCTCATCTTCCGGAAGTACTACCAACACGCCGACTACCGGGCGCACGAGAAGCAGGCCGGGGAAGAGGCCGAGGAGATCCTCACCCCGAAGCAGAACCGCGACCGGATCGCAGCGCTGCTGATCGTCTTTGCGATCGTCGTCTTCTTCTGGATGGCATTCCACCAGAACGGGTTTACGCTGACGCTCTTCGCCAAGAACTACACCATCAGCCAGGTCAGCCCGCTGACCTACATGTTCTTCAACCTGCCCGCGCTGCTGGCCATCATCGCGGTCATCCTGGGGCTGGTCTTCGCCCTGCGCCGCAAGGCTGCGGCCTGGACGCGTGGGCTGGCCGCAGCCGCCGTGGTGGCGGGCGCGGCCTTTGGGATCTACCAGTACAGCTCCTTTTGCGACAGCCCCGACCGGGAGCTGCTCTCGGACCGCCTGGCCGATGTGCGGGCGGTCCAGGGCCAGAAGGAGCTCTGCCTGACCCTGCCGCTCGAGAGCCAGGCTGCCTGGGCGGGAAAGCTGGCCGACATCCCGCGCAAGTGGGCCGAGGCGCGGGCCGAAGAGCTGCGCGAGGGCGATCTTTACGCCAGGGCCGGCGTGCAGATCCCCCTGCTCAAGATCTACCGCCTCTACAACGACGAGGTCCTGACCGCACCGGCCGAGGCGAAGGGAAAGGGCTTCGTCGATCTCCTGGCGGCGACCGGGCTGGACGGTGCGGCGGAGATCCCGCTGCTCTACCGCAAGGTCTCGGCCGGTCGAAAGAAGCTCGCCCAGCTCCAGAACGTCTCCGAGGCCGGCGAGGCGAGCTCCATCGCCGCCCGCCTGGCCGAGCAGACCGATGCCGACGAGAAGGAGCTGCAGGAGAGGATCGCCGCCCTGGGGGCTGCGATCGCCGCTGCGCGCGAGAAGCGCGCCGGGCGGGAGGACGGGCAGGCCGACGATCCGCGCGAGCAAATCGAGGCGCTGTTCAAGGTGGCCCAGCACCTGGCGCGGGTGGAGGAGGAGGCCTTGCTGGTGAGCCGGCAGGCCGCCGAGCAGGCCCGCGCGCTCGGCGATGAAGGCCGGGAGCTCATGGCCAGTGCGGGCGAGCTCGGGGCGGAGCTGGCCTTCCAGGAGCGCTTCTTCCGCGAGCTGGCCGTGGCGCTGTCGAAGATCTCGGACAAGACCTACGGCACGAGCCTGGTGCTCAAGGTCCCGGGGCGCATCTCGCCCGAGCTCTTCCAGAGCTTCAACCCGATCTTCATCGTCTTCTTGACACCGCTGATCGTGGGCTTCTTCGCCTGGCTCAATCGCAGGAAGAAGGAGCCCTCGTCGCCGGCCAAGATCGGCATCGGCATGCTGGTCACCGGCCTGGGCTTCGGGGTGATGGTGCTGGCCGCCTGGGGGCTGGCGAGCCCCCAGGAGCTCGACGGCGGCCGCAGCGGCCTGCTGGTCACGCCGTACTGGCTGGTGGCCACCTACTTCACCCTGACGGTGGCCGAGCTCTTCCTCAGCCCCATGGGCCTGTCGTTCGTCTCCAAGGTGGCCCCGCCCAAGCTGCGGGGCCTGATGCAGGGCGGCTGGCTGGGCGCGACCGCGATCGGCAACCTGGCGGCCGGGCTGATCGGGCACTTCTACGAGTCCTGGGAGCTGTGGCAGTTCTTCATCATGCTGGTCGGCGCGGCCCTGCTCTCGGCCCTGGCCGTGGCCTTGCTGCTGCGGAAGTTGAAGGCGGCCACCGAGTCCTGATGGAGCCGAGATGCGGGGCGCGGTGTGAAACAAACCCGTATTTGTGACGGGCCCCCATCCGAGAGCCCCGCAAGGGGCGGAATAAAATAGCCCAGGGCGAAGCCCTGAATGGTATACACATCTTATCCATCGCAAGGTTTTCCGCTGTGAAGCAGCGGGGGGATAAAGCCTGGGGCTTCAGCCCCAGGTATAAGAAGGTGAGATTATTTACGCGCCCTGAAGGGGCGCAGCCATCTCTGCGTCTCGGACAGAGCTCGAGATTGCCGCGCCCTTTCAGGGCGCATGACTGTGTTCTCTCCGCTTCCCTGGGGCTTGAGCCGGCGAAGCCCTGGGAAAAAGGTGGACATGAATCGGTAAGCCCTGTAAGGGCGAAATGGCCGAGGCTGGCGGATGCTATTGCGCTCTTTCAGGGCTCTGAAAAGAGAGGGTAGGCCTATGGAAGGATCGACGGAGCGAGCCGGCTTGCGGGTGCGCGCGGACGGGGCGGTCTTCGAGATCGTCCTCGACCGGCCCGCCAAGCGCAACGCCATCGACATGGGCATGCTCGAGCGGCTGCGCGAGGCGATCGCCGAGGCCCGGCAGGTGCCCGGCGTGCGGGCCGTGCTGCTGCGCGGCGAGGGCAAGGCCTTCTCGGCGGGCATCGACGTCACGGCCCTGATGAGCCTGGGCCAGGTCTACGGGCCCGATTGGGCCCGCTGGATGCGCGACATCACCCGCGACATCCAGTCGGTCTTCAACGCGCTCGAGCAGCTCGAGCTGCCCGTGATCGCCCTGCTGCACGGCTACTGCCTGGGCCTGGGCCTGGAGCTCGCGCTGGCCTGCGACTGGCGCATCGCGGCCGCCGGCACGCGGCTGGGCCTGCCCGAGGTCAGGCTCGGCCTGATCCCGGACGTGGGCGGCAGCACGCGGCTTTCGAGGCTCGTCGGCCCGGGCCGGGCCAAGGAGCTCGTCATGACCGGCCGGCAGATCGAGGCCGAGCAGGCCGAGCGCTGGGGCCTGGTCAACCGGGTCGTGGACGAGGGAGAGCTCGAGGCGACCGGCCGGGAGCTCGTCGCCGAGCTCGGCGGCTGCGCCCCGCTGGCGGTCGGCATGGCCAAGCGGGTCATCGACGGCGGCTGCGACCTGGCCCGCGGCCTGGCGCTCGAGGGCTGGGCCCAGAGCCAGCTCGTGCGCAGCGAGGACCTGGCCGAGGGCCTGCAGGCCTTCGCCCAGAAGCGCCCGCCCGAGTTCAAGGGACGCTGAGGGAAAAGACAGGGACGGAGGTCGAATCTCGGCTCGTTCCGACCCCTTGCCGTTCTCGGACCCCCTGGGACGGTTCATCTCCTGGCTTTCTTGCCGATAGAGGGGCAGCCGGGCTCCGGCAGGTGGGATCGCCGGGCTTCGAGGTGAGTACCCGCTGCTCCGGGCGACGTCGGAGCCGGATTCTTGCCTGCAGACGCGGATAGAAGACACACGTCTACAGCGCCCCGACGGTTTTCGTGCTGTCTGCTCAGTCCTGCTCTTCGGAATCGGGCGGATCGGAGCCGGAGGGCTTCTTGGCCTTCCTCTTCAGCGCGGCGGACAGGCGTTTTCGCATCTCATCGACCCACAGCTCCCCGCCGATGAAATGGCCGCTGCTCATCGCCGGATCGCGCTTCAGCCCGTGCCGCACCATGTACCTGTCCAGCATGGAACGGTACTTTCGCTGACGCTGGCGCGCCGTCTTGCCAAGCTTCTTGTACCACTCCGGAATGGTCAGCATGTCGCTGTAGGCGCTCTTCTCCCCGAAGCAGTAGAAGCGGCAGCTCGAGAAGTCCTTCCAGCGGATGTCGGTCGGGCTCTTGGTGATCCCGGCCCGCACCGGGTTGCAGTCGATGTAGAACATCAGCTTCTTCAGCCGCTCGTCGTCCTCCACCCGGAGGGTCTTGGGCCGGTCATGGGCCACCTTGCCGATGCGGTCGTGGCGCCTGTTGTACATGAGGCCGAAGATGCCGTGGGAGCGGCGCATGTGGTCGGAGTAGGCCCTCCAGCTGCGACGGATCTCGTTGGCGCTGTGCCCGTGG
>JAFGRB010000013.1 GCA_016935365.1 Deltaproteobacteria bacterium | reverse complement strand
TGGTCCGGGCAGGCCACGAAGGTGCCGAGCTTCTCCATGGTATCGGAGAAGTCCTTCTGGCAGAGCGTGTCGATGAAGCCGTTCCGGCCGATGCCGAACTTCTGGGCCAGCCGGATGTAGCGCGTACCCGGGTATGAATAGCAAGAAGAGCTACCTGTACAATCCGGGGTCTGGCAGGCATACTCGACCGCAGAGGATGGATTGTTGGGGTCTGTGTACTCGATTGTGGTGTTGTCAAGGTCGGCCTGCGTCACGCCTGCAGCCGCGTCATCCACCTTGTCAATACCCACGATGGCAGCGAACTTGACCATGCCCTCTCGGTTGTCCTTGAGGCCCATGAGGAACTCGTAGTACTCCTCGACAGGCGTGAGAGAGTAAGGGATGCTTTCGGGATCCTGTGGGTGGGAATACGTGTTTGCAGGCCCGACGCCCTTGGCTGCATAGTAGCACGTGGTGGCACCTGGACCGGAGATGCCTTCTGCCACCTCGCCCACCTTGCCGCAGTCGTCCTCATCGCTGACTACGACCACTGCAAGGGTGGCGTTATCGCGCAGGAAGCCGGCGTTGGCCGTGTCTGCATGGCCGCCTTCGCTCTGAGGCGAAAGAGCGAGGCGAACCGGCTCCAGTCCCTTCTCGTAGCCGCAGCCGTTGACACCGACAAAGACTGTACCAGAGCCATCAGCATCGTTGTAGAAGCATGTCTTCTTTGCGCTGGAGTCGATGATCTTGCAGCTTGGATCGGTGACAAACTCGAAGGTGGGTGGGTTGGTGGTCTCGTCGACGATCCTTCCCCGGCGATCCTGGAAACGGCCAGTCTCGCCAGTCTCGTTCATGCATGATCCGAGAATGACATCCGAGCAGTCAGGGCAGCCGTCCCTGGACCACACGCCGGTGGTCACGATGGCGATATGGTACTTGTCCTGGCCGAACTTCTCGTCTAGCGTGTCAGCGAATGTCGCGAAGCTTCCTGCTAGCTGCTTCTGCTCGCCTACCATGGACCCCGAGTTGTCGATCACGAAGAGGATGTCCACCTCGGACGAGACTGAGATGGTCTGGTTGAATCGCTTCTCGCGGATCACCGAGCTGGGCAGCTCCTCGAAGCCGTAGTCCTGGCAGCCGCTAAGGCCGAGCGCGAGCAGGCATCCGCATCCGAGTCTCATCCATTTCTTCATCGCTATCTTCCCTCCGGAATCTGGACGGAGATACCTGAATTATCCGACTTCCGGGCCGCGAGGTCAAGGCTCGGATCCGCTTGCAGCTTCTAGCGATTGCGGGCAAGAGATCGAGGTAAAGAAACCGCGCCTGGCTCGAGATAGCTCATCTGTGTTTCGCCCTCGATAAACAGTCGATCGTTGCGTGGATTTGGAAAATGAATGCGAGCGGGGTGGGGTGAAATTGCCTCGATCGTGGTTAAAACAGTGGGCCTGGAAAGGCGCATCTATCTGAAACAATGGTAGATAATCATGCAAGCAGCCCGCGCTTGGGCGGCACGTTTCTTGCTCGTACCGGAGGGTTGGATTAGAGGGCGCGATGGAAGCTCGAACCCATGGTTTCGACGACTGGGCACAGCTGCAAAAGGAGATGGGTGCGCTGCGCTCGGCGAGCCCGCGCGAGCAGTACGAGGCCGGCCAGCGGGCCGGCGTGCAGACCGGCTGCGAGGGCCTGGCCGACGTGCTGTTCGCGATCCAGAAGTCCCGGCTGGGCAGGGCCGCGCTCGTCGAGCAGTCCAACAGCCACGCGGTCTTTCGGATCTCGGACTGCCGCTGCGGCTGGGGTCAGGTGGGCCGTGGCTTCGCGGCCGGCTTCATCTCGGGCGCCCTCATGTCCACCGGGGTTTACAGCCACGTGCGGGTGGAGGAGGTTTCATGCGGCGAGCCGCCGGGATGCGTGTGCGTGTTCCGTGCGGCGCTGGTCTTGAAAGCTTGAGGATTGCAGGGCCAAGGGGACGAGAGGCGATCTCGTTCTCGGATGCACGCGAGACCCGACCGGTGCTGAGGGGCGTCGAGGATGGGGCCGGGTCGTGGGGCTGGAGGTGTGCTGGGCTGGTTGCGGCTCCTGGTCTGGTCTCGGCTCCGGATGCTCTTCTCCCTGCAATGATTCGGCCCGGGGAACACCTCCCCGGGCCTTTTCATCTGCGGGATGCAAATTGACAATTCCGGTCGCTTCTGCTCAACTGGCACACGATCCGCAGCGGAGTGCAAGTGGACCCGTTCGATCCGACAGAAGACATCCGCGCGCTCGAGCAGCATCTGGCGGACAACCCGGGCTCCAAACGCTTCATCGAGCTGGCGGAGCACCGCGTCCGCGCGGGCGTGTTCCAGGAGGCGGCCCGTATCTGCGAGGGCGGCCTGGGCTACCACCCGGACAGCCCGGCGGGCCACCTCGTCTACGGCAAGGCCCTGGTGGGCATGGGCCAGCTCGAGGAGGGCCTGCGCTCCTTCGAGCGGGCCATGGCCCTGAGCCCGAGCGATGTCGGCCAGTACGCCGAGGCCTGCGGCTTCCTGCTGGAATCGGGCTACGCGGACACGGCCCGGCCTTACCTGGACAAGGCGCTCTCGCTCGACGGCGGCGATCCTCGGGTGCTCAGCCTCCGGAACCGGCTCGGGCTGCCGGAGGGGGCCGAGCTGCCGGCCTGGGGCGAAGCCCAGGCGCCGATGGACGACGTGGATCTCGGCGACGAGGAAGTCGACGAGGACGATCGCCCGACCATCTTCGAGGTCGATCCCCACGCCCCGCAGTTCGCGCGGCCGGGCGAGCCGCCCTCCGAGGAGCTCGATCCACGGCCGGCACCCGCCGAGGATCTGCCCCCCTGGCGCAGCGCGCCCGAGACCCTGCTGGATCCCGAGGCCGGCCTCAGGGCCGGGATGTCGAATGCCTTCGACGAGCTGGCCGCGCCGCCACGAGACGAGCCGCCGACCCTGTACAACCCTCCGGCCGAGCCCGGCCGGCCCGAGCCCCCGACCCTCTTTGCACCCGATCGCGAGGCCGCGCCCTGGGGCAGCTACGGCGATCCGGAGCAGGACAGGCCGGAGCGGCGGGCGGGCAGGCCGGCCGGCGAGGCTCCGCCCACGCGCTACACGGGCGAGCCCCAGGGCGCCGTGGCGCACTTCCACGAGGCGGCCCTGACCCCGAGCGCCTCGATCAGCTACTGGAAGGTCTTCCTGGTCGTGATCCCCTTCCTGCTCATGGCCGTGGCCGGCGGGATCTACTTCGGCTTTCGCCACCTGCGCTCCGAGGAGATATCCAGCCTGATCGAGCAGGGGCTGGGCTCGATCTCCCAGGACAGCCTGCTGGGTTACTCGGATGCGCGCGGCGACCTGGAGCGGCTGCTCCAGCTGGATGCCGAGCACCTGCGCGGGCGATCGCTGATGGCGATGGTCTCGGCCCGCATCCACGACGAGTACGGCCCCAACCTCGCGATGCGCGACCAGGCCCAGCGCTTGCTGGCGGGCCCGGGCGCGATCGGCCCGGAGGAGGAGGACGCGGCCGCGGTCAAGACCGATCAACTCTGGGCGCGCTTCCACCTGGGGCAGACGGACGGTCTGCTGGCGGAGGTGGAGGCGGCGGCCAGCGGATCCACGGACGCCCGCCTGCTGCTGCTCGCGGGGGAGATCCGGGCCAGGCAAGGGGACTGCGAGCGGGCTTCCGAGCACATCGAGCGCAGCCTGGCCCAGTCGCCATCCTACGTCCGCGCCCTCTACGCCCTGGCGAGCTGCGAGCAGGCACAGGCCAAGGTCGATCAGGCCCATGACCACCTGGTCCGGGCGCTGGCCATCAACGGCATCCACGTGCGATCCCTTCTCGCCCTGGCGAGGCTGCGGGTCGGGCAGGGGCGCGATCTCGACAAGGCGCGCAAGGACCTGGACGAGACCCTCAAGCTGCCCCACGTCACGGACCGCCAGAAGGCCGAGGCGCACCTGCTCAGGGGCGAGCTCGCCTTCGGGGCCGGCGAGCGATCGAGGGCCCTGTCGGAGATCAAGGCGGCCTCGGGCTTCTCGCCGGACGAGGAGGACTTCCAGCTCCGCCTCGCCGGGCTCTGCGACCGCTACCACGAGCTCGACGAGGCCGCTGCGCACTACAAGCTCGTGCTGGAGCGGAGATCCGAGGACCTGGAGACCCGGCTGGCCCTGATCGGGACCGATCTGCCGCGCGGTCGGGCCGACAGGGTCCTGAAGTCCCTCGAGGAGCTGATCGGCAAGAAGGTCCCCAAGACGGCCTTCTTGATGCTGCGCGGCGAGGCCCTGCTGGCGCAGGGCCGCTTCCAGGCGGCGATCAACGACCTGCAGCAGGTGCCGGCCGACAGCGCCTCGGCCCCGGACGCCCGCGCGCTCGAGGTCCTGGGCTGGCTCGGTCTCGAGGATCGGGACAAGGCCAAGCGCGTGGCCTTAGGCCTGCAGAAGGATCACCCCGACCTGGCCGCAGGCCACCTGGCCATGGGGAGGGTCAGGCTGGCTCAAGGCTTGAAGCGCAGCGCCGAGACGGCCTTCCGCAAGGCCATCTCGCTGGACCCGCTGTGCTACGCAGCCTATCGCGATCTGGCCCGGATGGCTTTCGACAACAAGAAGTACCCGGAGGCGGGCAAGATCCTCGAGGGAGCCCTGCGCGCCAATCCCTACGACGTCGAGTCGCACTACTTGCTCGGGCTGGTCCGGCTTCGCAAGGGCGAGCACCAGGCTGCGCTGCAGTCCTTCGTCCGGGTGATCAACGAGCGGCCGGAGTCGAGCAGGGCGCTCATGGGCATGGCCGAGACCCTGCTGGAGATGGGGGAGCTCGTCAAGGCGCGCAAGGCCGCTCGCAAGGCGCGCAAGCTGGGCGCGAGCAGCGCTCACGATCGGCACGTCGAGGGGCGGGTCCTGCACGCCAACGGACGCTTCCGCTCGGCGGTCAGGGCGCTGATGGCGGCCGACGAGCTGGACAGCCGCAACCCGGAGATCCTGGCGGACCTGGGCCTGGCGCAGCTGGCCATCCGCCAGATCTCGCGCGCCGAGAAGTCCTTCAAGGAGAGCCTGCGCGGGCGGCTCAAGCTGCCGCGGGCCCAGGAGGGCATGGCCCGGATCCTGGCCGGCCGCGGGAAGTGGCGCCAGGCCGCGAGCGCCTACGCGCAGGCTGCCGTGTATGCGCGCAAGCGGAAGAAGCCACCGGCGGAGCTGAGCCGCCTGTACATGCTGGCCGGTAAGACCGCGCTCAAGGAAAGCAAGGCGGGCGACAAGCGCCTTTCGCGAGCGCGAAGCTACTTCAAGGCGGCCGCCAAGTACAGCCCGGACGATCCCGAGCCCCGCTTCCAGATCGCCGCCGCCTACGACAAGCAGGAGCTGCTGCGCTCCGCGTGCAAGGAGTACAACCAGGTCCTCAAGATCGCACCCGATCACCAGCAGGCGCTCTTCCAGCTCGGAATGCTGGAGTACACCGAGAAGCACGACGACAAGGCTGCCGAGATGCTCGACCGCTTCCTGGAGACCGGTCCCAAGGGCTGGCGCGCCCAGAAGGCCAAGGGGATCCTCGGGAAGCTCAAGCAGAAGACGAGGCAAGGGGGTCAGAGCCCCCCTTGAAATCCCCGCGCGGCAAGTTCATCGTCATCGAGGGCATCGACGGGGCGGGTACGACCACCCAGTCCCGGCGGCTCGTCGACTGGCTCGAAGCCCGGGGCCGACGGGCCGCGTGGACCTGCGAGCCGACACATGGGCCGGTGGGCGCCATGCTGCGCCAGATCCTCTCGGCGCGCCTGGTGGCCGTCTCTCCGCAGGGCGGCCAGGCGCGGATCGACAACGGGGTGATCGCACTGCTCTTCGCGGCCGATCGCCTGGATCACCTCGCGTGCGAGGTCTTGCCCTGGCTGCAGAGCGGCACGGACGTGGTGTCGGATCGCTACGTTCACTCGAGCATCGCATACCAGTCTGTGGAGGGGGATCTGGACTGGGTGCTCTCGCTCAACGCCCGGGCCCGGCCTCCGGATGCCACGTACTTCCTGCGCTTGCCCGCCGAGCAGGCCGCGGCGAGGCGGAGCGGGCGGGCGAGCGAGGAGATCTACGAGACCGATGCGTTCCAGTTGCAGGTGGCGCAGATCTACGACCGGCTGCCAACCGTCCTGTCGGGTCAGGAGATCGTGATCGTGGACGGGGCGGCCGATCCCGACGCCGTCCAAGCGGCCATCTGCGGGGACCTCTGCCGGCGCTTCGGCTGGTAGTGCGTTCGCCAAGGTGAGAGATGGGCCGATACGAAGCCATCATCGTCGGAGGCGGCTTCGCCGGGCTCGCCTGCGCCTCGATCATGCCGGGCAGGCGGATCGTCTTGCTGGAGCGGCACGCGAGCGTGGTCGAGCAGCACCGCGGATGTCTGGGACTGTGGATCCAGGCAGGCCAGGGGTTGGAGATCCAGGCAGAGGACGTCTTCCTGCCCGGAATCGGTCTGCTGGTCGAGGGCGGGGTGCTCGGACGGCTGGGGCGGATCGAGATCACCGGCCAGCGGGAGCGCGTCGTGCTCCCGCTCGGCAGGCCGCTGACCGTGCTCAACAGGTCCCGGATCAAGAGCGCCCTGCTCAAGCGCGTACAGGACTCGGGGGTCGAGGTCCGGGTGGAAGCGCCCGTGAGGGAGGTGCACGCAGGCGGCCGTGAGGTGCGCGTGCGAGCGGACGAGGATCACGTCGGTCGGATCCTGGTGGGCGCGGATGGCGCCAACAGCCTGGTGGCCAGGAGCCTGCCGCTGCGCAGGCAGGAGCTGGCGGTGATCTTCGAGCGCGAGGCGGAGGTCGATCGTCTCGATCTCCCGCCCGAGACGCTCCACATCCAGGTGGATGATATCCGCAACCTGTTCTTCGCCTACGCCGCGGGCGGCCGCTTCCTGGCGAGCGTGATCCAGGTCGTGGGCCCGCGCGGTGTGCCATCCGATCTTGACGCGCGGCTCGACGATCGCATCGAGAGGCTCGGGGCGGGCCGCAGGCTGGTGGCCCGATCGGCCATCGCGCGCATGAGCGAGCCGAGCCCGATCTCCTATCGGGACAACGTGGTGCTGACCGGCGACGCCCTGGCGGCGTACGGCCTGGCGACCATCTCGGGGGCGCTGTGCATGGGCGCTCTGGCTGGCCGCAGCGTCAACCGCTTCCTGGCCGGCAGCCGCTACGCCCTGCCGGACTACCACCAGCGCTGGCGGCAGCAGACGCGCCAGTCGCTGATCGAGAAGCTGCGCTGGATCCTGCCCCTGGTGGATCGGATCCACGGCGATCGCGCCGACAGGATGATCCGGGCCCTGCGCGGGTCGGGCGGCGGGCCGGTCTCCTCGGTCTGGTGGCGCTTGCCGCACGTCCTGGCGCGGCTGTTCGTGTGAGCCCGATCACCGAAGCTTTTCCACACCCGAGCTGCTCCGCTGCCACAGATGTCGCGTTTTTGATGCGCCGGGCGTGCTTCGAGCTGCGAGCTTTTCGTCGTAAGTTGCTGGAAAACAGCCTGAAAGCGGATGCAGTCCAGACTGCGCACAGCATGGCATGCATGTTGCTTTTCTTTCGGGTCGAGCGTTTGGAGGACACGAGAGGAGGCTGCATCATGTTCCACTCCAGCAGAGCGAGGAAAGCCATGCGTTGGGCCAAGCGATCGAGACAGGCGCTGATCGAGGACATGCGGGAGTCGCCGCGCTTCGACGTGGCCATCGCGGTGCGCGACCAGCAAGGGGACTTCGTCGAGCGGTACGGCAAGCTGGGCATCAACGGCTTCTACTTCGAGACGACCGACATCCCCATGATCGGCCAGAACGTCCGCATCCGGGTCGCCCTGCTGGGCCTGGGCGTGGAGATCGAGACCTCCGGCACGGTGATATCCGTCCTGCCCGCAGACGGTCACGTGGGCGTGGCGGCCCGCTTCGAGGAGATCCCCTTCGAGACCGAGCGGATCATCGCCCGCTGGCTCGACATGATGACCGAGGCCCACAGCCGGGCCGTGGCCGGCTAGCCGCTCGCGCTGGCCGATGAAACAGGTGCATGAGTATTTTCTTCTGTTCAGGGGGTTACACCCCCTGAATGTTACAATTTGACAATTCCCGCCACTTGCGATAGCTCCTTCCATGTGCCCGGACAAGGATGAGCGTTCCGGGCCGGGAAGGCCAGGAGGCGAGATGAAGAAGCTGTGGACGCTGGCGATCGCCATCGCAGCGCTGTCCGCGCTGGCGAGCTGTTACGAGCGCAAGGTCATCAAGCTGGACTACAGCGAGAAGATGCAGTCGGGCGTGTACAGCCCCACCGGCTTGCCGGGCGCCGCGCACGTGGGCCGGACGGAGATCGAGGACAAGTACCACGGCTACGAGGCGCCCGAAGGGGGCAGCTCGCCCGGCGTGAAGCCGCCGGAGAAGAAGCCCGAGGAGAAAGCGCCGGAGCCCGAGGAGAAGAAGCTGGAGGACGCCTTCAAGGGCTGAGCCGCCTGCGCAGCCCGAGTAGAACGCCCAGCGCGGCCAGGCAGAGAAGCCCGGCCCAGGGCACCACGCCGCCAACCGACTCACAGCCGCAGCCCGAGGACCTGCAGTCGCCGTCGTCCTGATCGGTATAGCCGTCGCAGTCGTTGTCCACGCCGTCCGCGCAGCTCATCTCGCGCTGCTCGGGCGGCTCGCGGGGCGCGCAGCGTACCTCCAGACCGTCCGCGCAGGCGGGCACCGTGTTCGCACACGCGCCCGTGCCGCAGCTGAGCATGCCGAGATCCTCGTCGATGATCGCATCGCAGTCGTCGTCGATCCCGTTGCAGCGCTCATCTGCGCTGGGGTGGACCTGGGCGTTCGTGTCGTCGCAGTCGGCCGCGCCCGGGCAGTCCTGGTTGGCCGCGTAGTAGAGATCGCCGTCGGCATCGACGCAGGCTGCGCACTCGGACTCCTCGTCGGTCTGGCCGTCGCAGTCGTCGTCGCGTTCGTTGCAGCGCTCCTCGGCGCCGGGGTAGATGTCGGCGTCGCTGTCGTCGCAGTCCGTGCCCGACGGGCAGTTAGCAGACGCGGCCGGCACGCCGTCGCCGTCGTTGTCCGTGCAGTCCTGGCAGTCCACCTCGTCGGTCTGACCGTCGCAGTCCTGATCCTTGCCGTCGGCGCAGACCTCGACCGCTCCCGGGTGGCTGTCGGCGTCGCCGTCGTCGCAGTCGTTGCCGCACGGCTGGGCGCCGAAGCCGTCGCCGTCCTCGTCCGCACACGGGCATGCCAGATCCTGGCCGTCGCAGTCCTGGTCGATCTCGTCGCCGCAGATCTCCTCGGCGCCCGGGTGGACCGAGGCATCCTCGTCGTTGCAGTCGGTGGGCGGGGAGAAGCCGTCGCCGTCGGAGTCCGTCGGCCCGGCGCAGGGGTTTGTCTGCAAGGTCTTCACGATGCTGAACTCGTCGATCACTCCCTCGCCGCCCTGAAAGCAGCCGCCGCCCGAGACCCGCTCGGCCCGGATGTGCATGACGTTGTTGGCCACCGTGATCTTGACGAAGTGGTGGAGGTTGTCGCTCGCCTCGAGGCCCGGCTCCTTGGCCCTGAAGGCGTAGATCGGATCCGTGGCCGCACCACCGCCGCCCGAGACCATGTAGCAGGTGCCTTCGTCGTAGGAAGCCACCTCCTGGCCGTTGTGCATCGGGCGGTAGCGCTCGTAGATGTGATCGTGGCCCGTGATGACGAGATCGACGTGGTGGGCGTCCAGGACGGGGATGAGGTAGGGGTTCTTGCCGTCCTCGTTGGTGCCGTGGCTGCCGGAGGAGTAGACCGGCACGTGGAAGAAGACGACCTTCCACATCTTGTCGGTGGCGGCCAGATCCTGCGCGAGCCATTCGAGCTGCTGCTGGTAGGCGTCGTCCTTGAACGTGTGGGTGGACAGGCAGACGAAGTGTGTATTGCCGTAGTCGAAGGAGTAGAAGTCCTCGGTCCCGGTGACCGGGTTGCGGGGCAGGGTAAAGACCTGGTTGTACAGCGCGCCGTCTCCGTCCACGTCGTCGTCGTCGTGGTTGCCGAGCGCGGGCACGATCGGCAGCGAGGCCATTTGGAAGGCCGAGGTCTCGAGGAAGTCGGCCCACTCGTTGTCGTTCTTGCCCTCGTGGACGAGGTCGCCCGAGTTGATGACGAAGTCGACGCCCTCGGCGGCGATGCGCTCGTAGACCGTCTCCCAGCACAGCGAGGTGCCGGATAAGTTGCCCCGGTTGTCGGCCGCGATGCCGAAGGAGAAAGGCGCGCACGCGTCGGCCGGGGCGGTCGAGAAGCTCTGGTCCTGGCTCCAGCCCACGCTCGGGTCGCCGACCCGGTAGTGGTAGGTCGTGTCCGGCTCGAGCCCATCCAGCCGCACGGAGTGGATCACCTCCAGGTCGCCTCCGACGTTCTCGTGCGTCCCGCTCGCGGTCTGGCCGTAGTTGGAATCCAGGCCGTACTGGACCACCGACTGGCTCGCCAGCGTGTCGTTCCAGGAGACGAAGACGCCGTGGGCGGGGTCCTCGGTCAGCGACACCCGGATCCAGCGCGGCTCGGCCAGGGCCGAGGCCGGCCACGAGCCGATCAGGAAGAGCCCTCCCCACGCAGCGAGGGCGAGTCTCGTCATTGACGTTCTCATCTTCAGGCCTCCAGATCGATCACTTGCGCTCGAAGCTCGCCTCGACGAAGTTGTCCGCATAGGCGCTCGAGAGGTAGGCGTCCATGGCGGTCTCTCCGCGGAGGTGTTTTCGGAAGAACGCGACGGAGAAGGGCTGGATCATCTCATATGAGCGATCCACGTCCAGGTAGATGTCCGGATCGCACATCTCGGCCAGGTCCGGGATGAGCTGGTTGAGCGGGATGCGGCAGATGTCGGTGAAGTTCATGTGGCCGGCCTGGTCGATCTCGAGCTTGTAGGCGGGGGGAGACAGCGCGTCGTAGATGGGCCTCGGCTCGACGTCGATCGGCATCCACTCGTCGATGAGGCCGGCCATGATCATGGTCGGAGTGTGTATCTCGGCCAGGCCGTCGTCGCCGAAGGCACCGTATCCGCCCGGCGCCATGGCCAGCCCGCACAGCACGCCGGAAAGCTCGGCCGGGCGGCTGATCTGCTGACCGGCGGGCCAGAAACGGATGTAGGGGCAGAAGACGTCGGACTCCGAGCCCGCCTCGCAGCGCTGCCGGGCCGCGTCCACGTCGATGACACCCCCGGACACGACCAGCGCCGTGTAGCCGCCGAAGGAGTGGCCCGACATGCCGAGCGCCTGCACGTCGATGCACCCGTGGAAGGGGTCGTCGGTCTGGCCCGCGAGCTCGGTGAGCTTCGTGAGCACGAAGGCGATGTCGATCGGGCGATCGAGGGCGATCTGGGCCATCTCCTGGTCGTCGGGGTTCTCGAACATCGTGTTGCCGCTGTGGTTGCAGGCGGCCACGAAGAAGCCGTGGCTCGCCAGGTACGAGGTGAAGGAGAAGGACTGGAAGTTGACGCCCTTGTTGCCGTGGGAGAAGAGCACCAGGGGGTAGGGGGCCTCCGACGTGTCCACCGCGAGATCCTCGTAGCCATTGCCCTCCAGCAGGAGGAAGTAGCGGATCTTCGAGTCCTCGGGGCCGTGCGGCACGGCCGGATACCAGATGAGCGTCTCGAGCCACCGGTTCCGATCCGCGTCGTAGAAGCGCTCCTTGCGGACGCCGATATCGAAAGGCCCCCACTCGTCGGGAGGGTATGCGGCCGCGCTGTCGCCGCCCGCATCCGTCTCGCCGTCCGCGCTGTCGCCGCCGCCGTCGGGGATGAGATCGCCGCCGTCGGGGATGAGATCGCCGCCGTCGTCGGGGCCGCCGTCGCGCTCCGCGTCGCCGCCGTCATCGGCGGGGCCCGGGTCGGCCGGCTCGCCGTCCGAGGCGTCCGGCGAGCCGGCGTCGTCCCCCAGGGGTGCGGGATCGCCGTCGTCCGGCGAGGCGGCGTCGACCGCGTCGGCTCCGCCGTCCGATGCGGCCGTGTCCTGGCTGCAGGCGGCCAGCGCGCAGATGCACGCCCACGAGATCAGCCTGAGGGTTTTCATACCGGCAAAGATAGCAGCATTGAGGAGAAAAGCCCAGGGGGCCCGACCCGTCACTCGTATCGAAGCGCGGCGATCGGATCGAGCGCGGCTGCCTTGCGCGCCGGCGCGACTCCGAAAAACACGCCCACGGCGAAGGAGAAGCCAAAGGCCAGGGACACGGCCCACAGCGTGACCCGGGTCGGGATGTCGGGCTCGATGCTCGAGATGGCGTGCGCGACGAGCGTACCCAGCCCGAGGCCGATCGCGCCGCCCAGCATGCTGATGGCGACCGACTCCATCAGGAACTGGAACAGGATATCTCGCCTGCGCGCTCCGACGGCCTTGCGCACGCCGATCTCGCGGGTCCTCTCCCTGACCGAGACCAGCATGATGTTCATGATCCCGATGCCGCCCACCAGCAGCGAGATGCTGGCGATGCCCAGCAGCACGAGCGTCATCGTGTGGGTCAGCTTGTTGACCGTATCGAGCATGTCCGCCTGGCTGACGACGGTGAAGTCCTCGCGCCCGTTGTGCCGGCGGGTGAGGATGCGCTTGATGTCCTCTATCGCCGGCTCGAGGTTCGTCTGGTTCGCGGCCTTGGCCGAGATGGCGCTCAGACCCTCCTGGTGGAAGAGGTCCAGCGCGCAGCTCACCGGGATGAAGACCATGTCGTCGTAGTCGAATCCCAGCGACTGTCCCTTGGACTCCATGAGCCCCACGACCCGGAAACGGGCGCTCGAGACCTTGACGCTCTGCCCGAGCGGCGAATGACTGCCGAACAGCTCGTCCGCCACCGTCTGGCCGATGACGACCATCCGATGCTTGCCCTCCACGTCCTCGCGGCGAAAGAAGCGCCCGGAGGCGAGCCGCATGTTGTGGACCTCGAGGAACTCCTCGTCGGTGCCCATGACGAGGGTGTCGCGCGACAGGGACTCGTGCTCCACGGTCCCGCCACCGACGACCCTGGAGGCGAGACCGACCACGCTCTGGCTTCGCTGGCGGATGGCCCGGGCGTCGTCCAGGGTGAGCCTGCGGACCGTGTTGAGGGCTCGTCCGCCGCCCTTGGTGTCGCGCTTGCCCGGCACGACGAAGAGCAGGTTCGAACCCATACCGGCGAAGATGTCGGTGAGGTAGGCGCGCATGCCTTCTCCGATGGATACCAGCAGGATGACGGAGCAGACGCCGATGACCACGCCGAGCGTCGTCAGAAAGGAGCGCAGCTTGTTGGCGCGGATGGAGTCGACTGCGACGGTCGTGATCTCGATCCAGTCCATCGAGCCCTCACCTGGATCGATCGGACACGATCCGGCCGTCGATGATCTCGACCTGGCGGTGAGCCGCCGAGGCGATCTGGTGATCGTGGGTCACCAGGACGAGGGTCACGCCTTCCGAGCGGTTGAGGCGCTCGAAGAGGTTGATGATCTCGCCCCCGACCTTCTGGTCCAGGTTGCCCGTGGGCTCGTCGGCGAGCAGGATGGATGGCTGGTTGACCAGGGCGCGGGCGATGGCCACGCGTTGCCGCTGGCCTCCGCTCAGCTCGGTGGGCTTGTGCTGGGCGCGATCGCCGAGCTCCACGCGCTCGAGCGCCTCGTTCGCCAGCCGCCTCCGCTCGCGGCGGCCGATCCCGGCGTAGAGCAGAGGCAAGGCCACGTTCTCGAGCGCGGTCTGTCTGGGCAGGAGGTTGAAGGTCTGGAAGACGAACCCGATCTTGCGGTTGCGGATCGAGGCCAGGGCATCGTCCCCCAGGCTCGAGACGGTCTGGCCGTCCAGGCGATAGGTGCCGGAGGTCGGCGTGTCCAGGCAGCCGATGATGTTCATCAGGGTGGACTTGCCCGATCCCGAAGGTCCGACGATGGCCAGGTAGTCGCTCTTGTTCACATCGAGGCTCACACCCCGCAGGGCGTGGACCTCACTCGATCCCATGTGGTAGACCTTGGTGACGTCTTCGATCTCGATCATGGCACCGCCAGCCGGACCTTGACCCCCTCGGAAAGGCCCTCTGCCTGGAGGGAATGGATGATCCGTTCTCCCTCCCTCAGGCCCTCGACGACCTCGGTATGATCCCAGTTGGCGAGACCGGTCCGAATGAGCCTGCGGGTCGCCACGCCTCCGGCCACGACCCAGACGGCCCGCTCCTCCGCCTGTCGCAGAATCACGTTCGTCGGGACGCACAGCACATCGTCGCGCCGATCCACGACGATCTCGATGTCGGCCGACATGCCGATCTTCAAGCCGGCCGCCGCACCGTTGGCGAGCCGCACCTCCACGTTGAGCTGCCGATTCTGGCGGAGGTCCTTGAGGACGACCGGCGAGATGTAGGCGAGCTCGCCCTCGACCGGACGGTCTCCCCTGGCATCGGTCTGGATCTTGACCCGCATCCCCAGCTGCACGCGCGACGCGTCGGCCTCGTCGATCGGCGCCTTCACGAAGACCTGCTTGTGATCTGCGATCTCCAGAAGCGGCGTGGCCGGGGAGACGGTCTCGCCGATCTCCACCTCGACCTGGGACACGAGTCCGTCGAAAGGAGCGTGGACGCGCGTCTCCGCAAGCGCAGCCCGGGCCACGTCGATCGCGGCCCGCAGCTGCCCCAGGTTGGCTTCGGCCGTGAGCACGGCCTCGTTGGCGAAGTCGAACTCGGCCTGGAAGCGCTCCAGGGCGCCGGCGGCCAGCACGCCCTTGGATGCCAGGATCTTGTTTCGCGCCAGGCTGCGCTCGGCGGAATTCCTGCGGACCTCGGCCGTGCGGATCGCGCTCTCGCCGGCCTTGTAGTTCGCCTGCGCGAGCCGCATGCGCGCGAGCATGGTGCCCGCTTCCAGCTCGACCAGGAGCTTGCCCTTGTCTACCTCGTCACCCCGCCGAACGTGGATGGCGGAGATCCGGCCGGCTACGATGGCGCGCAAGCTCACCTGCCGCCGAGGAAGCAGCTCTCCGGCCTGAACGGACTGGACCAGAGACTCCACCGAGCAACGCTCGACGACACCGGTGCGGACCTCCGTGACCGGCTCGGGCCAGAGCCACCAGGCGCCCAGCGAGAGGACCGCCAGCAGCACGAGCTTCGTGATGCGCCGGAACCAACGTGCTGTGCGGCTGAGCTCGACGACGGACATGCGGCTCTCCAGGAATCGCGATGCAGCCGGATTCTACCATACGCGGATGGCTTGGGGCGAGTTCTCGGACAGCGTTTCTCGTACCCGCTGCGGGCTCTGTCACTCACAGGCCCGAAAGGCCTTCTCGCGATGGGCGGGATCGAGGATGCGGTTGCGGTCGTCCACCAAGACGATCCGGGGCTCGTGGTTGCGGGCCTCCACCTCGTCCATCTCGGCGAAGGTGGCCAGGATGATCCGCTCGCCGACCTTGACGAGGTGGGCGGCGGCTCCGTTGGCGCAGATGGTCCCGCTTCCCCGGGCTGCGGCGATGGCGTAGGTGCGAAGGCGAGCCCCGGTATCCACGTTCCAGATGCGGACTTCTTCTCCGGGCAGGATGTCCGCCGCCTCCATCAGATCGCGGTCGATGGTGATCGAGCCCTCGTAGGAAAGCTCGGCCTGGGTCACCGTGGCGCGGTGGATCTTGGACTTGAACATCGATCGTCGCATCGCATGCCTTTCCGCCGCAGGATCCGATGGGTGGGGGATTGGAAACTTCATGGCTCCGAGTCCCGGTCCCTCGGGATCCAGGCACGGCTCGAAAGCGGCTGAGCGGCCATCTGGGTCGTGGCCTCGGTCTGCGCCGTAAGCCCGACGAGACCATCTTAGGATCTGCATCCCTTGCTGTCAAGGGCGCTCGGGCGCTCGGGCGCTCGGGCGCTCGGGCGCTCGGTTTGCCAGGTTTGCCAGGGCAGGTGCTAGGAGAGCAGCGCGCTGCTCAGCAAAGGCCGCAGACGCGCTGGATATACATGTGAAGCTGCTTGCGGTGCAGGGGGGAGATGTCGACGAAGCGCAGGGCGCGCCGCCTGAAGAAGCCGTGGCTGCTCTCGCGAACGAGCTGGCAGCGGGCCCAGATGATCTCGTCCACGCCGGGCAGGCTCAGCTCGACCACCGCGTCGTGGCGCCGCGGCATCTCCAGGCCCGAGGGGCACTCGAGCAGCAGGCCGTCCGAGCTGACGTTGGCCAGCAGGGGCAGGAAGTACTTGCCGCCGCAGGTCTCGCCAGCCAGCATGTAGACCGTGGCCCGGCGGCTCCGCCTGCGGTTGACCAGGCTGCGAATGCTTCTGCCTTCCTTCTTGCGCATGGCTCCCTCCTTGGTAAGAAAAGCTCCTACATGTAGGATAATGCCCTACCGGCAGGGAGTCAAGTTTCGGGCCGCGGTTCAGAAACTCGCCTGAGCCCTGGACTTGGCCTATCCTGGACGCAGGAGAGGGTCATGGCCTACCGCGTGCTGGTCGTCGATGACGAGGACGAGGCGCTGGCCGCCATCAAGCGAGCCATGCGCAAGGAGCCCTTCGAGTTCTTCTGGGCGCGATCCGCGCAGCAGGCCCTGGAGATCCTGGGCCAAGAGCGGGTGGACGTGGTGATCTCGGACGAGCAGATGCCCGGCATGGCCGGCACCGAGTTCCTCGCCCTGGTGCGGGAGCGCTTCCCCGAGACGATCCGCTTCCTGCTCAGCGGCCACGTCGACAGCCAGGTGGCCCTGCGGGCGATCACGGACGGCTGGGTCCTGCGCGTCTTCCAGAAGCCCTGCTACGCACACGAGCTGAGCCGGGCCATCCACCGGGCGCTCGTCCTGCGGGCGGTCGCGGACGACGCGGAGCGGCGCACGATCATGCCGGCCTGGCTCCAGAACGAGTTGCTCGACGATCTGGAGGGCCGGGGGCGCAGCCCGGAGGAGACCGCCCGCCGGGTCCGCGAGTTGCTCGAGGAGGCCAGCGCGTCGGGGGAGCTGGAGCCGGTCCTGGACCAGCTCGAGGAGGCCCTCGAGCGGGTGGAGGCCCGGGGCGAGATGCCCCAGTCGCTGGCCCTGCAGATCTGGCGGATGATCCGCAAGTCGAGACAGCGGCTTTCGACCTGACGCCTGCGGTCAGGCCCCCGCGTCCCTCGGCGGTGCGCTCCCGCGCGACAGGCGCTGAACCCGGAAATCGAGCCTGTCCATCAGCCAGGCGAGCCCGAACGAGGCCAGGGCGAAGGCCGCGGCCAGGCCCAGGGTGGCGGCGAAGTGACCGGCCCATCCCGCGAGCGCGACGAACTCGGGCCGGATGACCGCGTGTACGGCGAAGGCAGGCAGGGACATGGCGCCCAGCCTCGCGATCCAGCGCCGCAGCGGACCCGGCTCTCCTCGGCCGCGCAGGCCGCGAAAGAGGATCAGCAGCGCGAGACAGGCGGCCAGCAGCCCGGGCATCCAGAGGGCCTCCAGCGCCTGGCCCAGGACGACCAGGCCGAGCAGGGGGCCCAGCCAGGTGAGCGGGAGGCGGAAGGGCTCGCAGCGGGCGGCGAGCATGCCCAGCGAGAAGGCCGGCAGGTAGCCCAGGGCGGTGAACATCGGGTTGAAGCCTGTGCCGAGCGCGCCGAGCCAGACTGCGGCCGGGGCGCAGAAGAGGCCCAGGGCGAGCAGGGCCCAGGGCCGCAGGTGGCCGAGCCGCAGCAGCAGGGGAAAGAGCGCGTAGAGCTGGACGATGACCGAGAAGAACCACCAGGGGCCCACGGGCATGAGCTGGGAGCCGGGCACGAAGTTGGAAAGCAGCGAGAGCCTGAGGCCCAGCCGCCCGAGCTCGGAGGCCGGAAAGCTGCCCGCCCGCAGCCAGCACAGCCCCAGGTGGAGGGCCGCGGCCATCGCGAAGGCGGGGTAGATCCGTCCGAGCCGCCGCAGCATGAAGCGGCCCCAGCCGGGCGCGGCCCGATCCGCGTAGCGCCGCACGAGCCCGTAGCCGCTCAGGAATACGAAGACGTGGACCGGCAGGAAGCCCAGCGCCGCGAAGAGCAGGTGCAGTCCCTCGGCCGGCGAGGAGCGCAGCGCGAGCAGCAGCCGGTCGAAGTGGACGGGGTCGAAGAAGAACTCGTTCTCGCCTGCGCTGGGGGGCACGCGGTGCAGGAAATTGTGCAGCACGATGACCAGGATGGCGAGCCCGCGGACGAAGTCGCCCTCGCGGATGGGGATCGGCAGCCAGCGCATCGTCATCCGCGGGCCAGGCGCCGCAGCCCGGCCTCGCGCGCCCAGCGCAGCGCCTGCTCGAACTCCTCGGCGTGCAGCCGGCGGGCGATCTCGGGGTGGTCGAAGGCCTTGTAGCAGGGGTGGTACTGGGCCATGATGTTGACGTAGGTGTCCGGGGAGAGCTTCTCGGACACCCAGCGCGCGAAGCGATCCGTACCGGCGATGTTGTGGGGCATGACCAGGTGGCGCAGGACCACCCCGCGCCGCGCGACGCCCCGCTCATCGATTTGGAGCACGCCCACCTGGCGGTGCATCTCGGCGATGGCCTCGGCCGCGCGCTCCGGGTAGTCCTCGGCGCCCGAGGAGAAACGGGCCGCCTGGGCGCCGTCCTGGTACTTGAAGTCGGGCATGTAGATGTCGACGATGCCGTCGAGCAGGCGGATGACCTCCAGGCTCTCGTAGCCGCCGCAGTTGTAGACCAGCGGCAGGCGCAGGCCGCGGGCCGCGGCCAGACAGAGGCTGCGGAGGATCTGGGGAGCCTGGTGGGTGGGCGTGACCAGGTTGATGTTGTGGCAGCCGCGCTCCTGCAGCGAGAGCATGACCTCGGCCAGGGTCTCGTCGTCCGTGTAGCGGCCCTCGCCCCGGTGGGCGATCTCCCAGTTCTGGCAGAAGATGCACAGCAGGTTGCAGTTGGAGAAGAAGATCGTGCCCGAGCCGGCGCGGCCGACCAGGGGCGGCTCCTCCCCGAAGTGGGGCCCGAAGGAGGCCAGCCGGACCCGTCCGTCCGTCCGGCAGGTGCCGAGCTGGCCCTCGCTGCGCCGTGCCTTGCACGCCCGCGGGCACAGGCGGCAGGGGGACAGGAGCGCGGCCAGCGCCTCCGCGCGTCGGGCGAGCTCCTGACGGCCGAGCTTGACGTAGGCGGGTTCGAAGCTCTGCTCCGCTTTGTGCTCCGGCATGCGGCGGTTCTCCCGTGCGGCTTTCTCGGGCTTGCGCTTGCAGGCGGGCCAGGCTGCGAAGAGGCAGCCCGCGGCCAGGGCTCGGATGAAAGCGCGCCGATCCAGATCCATCAATCCGGTCCTCCGGCAGGTCCATTCTATCAGCAAGCCGTCGATGATCAGGCTTTTCTTTTCCGTCCCGAGGCGTACAATGGCCGTCCGTTCACACGGGGATGACGGAGGACCCGATGAAGGCCATCGAGATCGAGCGGACGGATCCCGAGAGCGCGCAGACCGAGCCCGAGGGCGGGGAGGGGAGCCGCCTCTCGGCGCTGGACCGGCGGGTCCGCCGCTGGCTGGACACGCCGGACCCGGACGAAGTCGACGCGGGGGAGGCCGATCCGGCCTTCGACGCCTGGCTGCTGGGGCGCATGGCCCGCAACGCCATCTTCCGCGTCGGCGACGTGATGGTCGACGAGGACCTGCTCGACGCCCGCTTCGCCTGCGTGCCCGAGCGCTGCTCTCCGGCGGTCGACCGCGGCAAGTGGAAGAGCTGCTGCGCGGACCTGACGGTCTACCTGACCGGCCGGGAGCGAAGGCGCATCAAGCGACACGCCGAGGCGCTGGCCAAGCACCTGGCCAAGCGCGAGCCGCGGCTTCGGAAGCGGATCACGAAGTGGAAGAAGGGCAAGCGGAAGTCCTTCTGGCTGGACAGCGACGGAGACGCTCTGTGCCGGCCGGACGAGCGCTGCGTGTTCTCCAGGATCGACGGGCAGGGCCGGATCCGCTGCCACCTTCACAAGCTGGCCCGCAAGCTGGACATCGATCAGACCGACGTGCAGCCCATCACCTGCCGCCTCTTCCCGCTGGTGCTGGTGGACATGCCCGAGGAGAAGGTCCTGCTGACCGTCGTCAACGCGGAGAATCACAAGGCCTGGGGCGGCAAGCACCCGAGGCACTTTCCCTGCCTGAGCGATCCAGAGCTGCCGCCGGCGCTCGAGTCCATGGGGCCGACCTTGGACTGGCTCTTCGGAGCGGGCTTCGCGGCCGAGCTGCAGCGCGCGGGCGAGAGCTGGCGGGCCGCCAGGGGCTGAGCGGATCTCGAGGGGGGAAGTGCCTTGCCCGAGCGCGAACAGCCGAACGCGGTCTACGAGCTGCTCTACGGGGTGCTGTCCCCGCTTCTCGGCAAGCTGACCGGCCGCAAGGCGATCGAGCTGGCCTGCGAGCAGTGCGGCCTGCTGCTGGCCAGGCTGAAGCCGGGGGACTACGAGGCGCTGCGCGAGCGGCTCAGGCCCATGATGCGGACCCTGATCGGCCAGGGGCCCACCGAGCGCGTGCTGGACGCGATCGCGGCCAGGCTGGAGGAGGGGCGCGTAGACTGATGGACTCGTCGGCGTTGACGCGCGCGGTGCGGATCGGCTTCGTCTGCTCGCTGGTGCTGCTGCCGGCGCTGCTCGTCGCCTTCGCGGCCCACGGGTCGGCGGGGACGGTCTCGCACGCGCTGCACCTGCTCTTCGCGGCCAGCGTGGCCGTCGAGCTCATGGCCCTGGTCGTGGTTGTGGTCGTCTGCCGGGCGCACGAGCCGGGCGAGCCGATCCGCCGGACCTGGATCCTGCTGGCCGCCTGCCTGGCGGTCCGGCTGCTGGCCGAGCTGCGGCTGGGCACGCTGTACCTGGGCTGGGGGCCGGAGGGCGGCAGCGGGCTGTACGTCTTCTACGTGATCGGGCTTCGCTACCTCTACACCGCGAGCGACCTGCTCTTCGCGGCCGGCCTGGTCTCGGCCATGCTCTCCTACCGGGCCACGGGGCTGCCCTTCGGCGCGACCTGGCGCGAGGGCGTCTACCTGGCCGGCATCCTGGCCTTGCCCGTGCTGGCCTTCCTGCTCAGCCCGACCATGAACGCCTGGTTCCTGCCCGAGGCCGGAGACCAGGTCAAGATCTTCCGTTTCACCCAGGTCTGCGTGGGCAGCGCGGTGGCCTGCCTGTGCGTGGTGCTGAGGCGCTTCGCGCTCCAGATGGGCGCCGGGGCGCTCGGGCGGGTCTGGACCGCGGTGTGGATCGGCGGCCTCGCGCACGTGGCGTCCTTCCTCGTCTTCGCCCTGATGGAGGCCGTCTGGCCGGAGAGCGCCGAGCTCTTTGAACAGTACGCGCTCTGGATCTATGCTGGCTGCTGGCTCGTGGCCAGCGCGCAGCAGCGCGAGATCGCGCTTCTCGCGCGCCGGCCGCAGGAGGAGGCCGAGAAGGAATGAACCTGCGGGCAGAGCGGATGCGATCGAGAGACCCGGACAGATCGACGGGGAGCCGTCTTGCACCGGCGGTGCAGCGGATTGCTTCATGGGCAGGCGCTGCCGGCGAGGGTGCGGTTGGAGCAGAGCGCGTGTGGAGCCTTGGGCATGGAGACGCTGGAGCCGATGCGGTCTTCGAGGGACGAGGAGGGCTGTCCCCGAGATCTGCTGGGCGCGTGAGCTCGCTGCTGCTGATCGTCGTCCTGGCATGGGCCTGCGCGGCCCGCCAGGAGGGCGAGGGCGGAAAGCGGCCGGCCGGCACGCCGGCGCGAAAGCGGGCTTCGGTGCCGGCTGCGGCGCTGCCGGCCGCCCTGCAGCCCACGCCGCCGCCCGCGCCCGCCGAGGCGAGGACAGCGGGCCCGCGAGAGCTGGCCCGGGTACGCCTGGCCGCCGTGGGCGACGTGTTGCCCCACGGCGAGGTGCTCAAGTCCGCCGCCCAGGCAGACCGCAAGGGCCCGGACGGTAAGTCGCAGAACCACGGAGGCTTCGACGCGCTCTTCTGTGCGCTCCGCCCGGAGCTCGCGGACCGGGATCTGGTCTTCGCCAACCTGGAGTCGCCGATCGCGCCCGCTTCCGGCCGCAAGTGCGTCCCGTACTTCTTCAACGCCCCGCCCGACCTGCTGCACGCCCTGAGGGCGCTCGGCGTGCGGGTGCTGTCCTTTGCCAACAACCACGTCTACGACCAGAAGCGCCGGGGCTTCGAAGAGACGCTCGTGCAGCTCGAGCGCTCTGGGCTGGTCTTCGCGGGCGCCGGCAGGACCTGCGCCGAGGCGCGCAGGGCGAAGATCATCGAGAAGAACGGCATCTCGCTGGCCTTCCTGGCCGCCTCGACGCTCTTCAACCAGCAGCTCAACAGGCGCGAGAAGGACCCCTGCGCCTTCGCCTTCGACGAACGCCAGGCGCTGGCCGAGGCCGCGGCCGCCCGCAAGGCCGGCGCCGATCTGGTCGTCCTCTCGCTGCACTGGAACACCGAGTACGTCACCGCCCCGAGCCAGGCCGACATCGACCAGGCCCATCGGCTGATCGAGGGCGGCGTCGACGTGATCCTGGGCCACCACCCGCACGTGCTGCGGCCGGTGGAGGTCTACCAGGCGAGCGACGGGCGGGTGGGCTTCGTGGCCTACTCGCTGGGCAACTTCATCTCGAACCAGTCCCGGTACTACGTCCATGGCCTGCAGCCCGCGCGCATCGGCAACACCCGCGACGGCGTGATCTTGCGCTTCAGCGCAATCCGCAAGGACTACGGGCACGGCATCGTCAAGGTAGAGCTCGCCGATCTCTCGGTCCAGCCGCTGTGGACCCGCAACAACGCCCTGGCGAGGCGGAGGGACAAGAAGCTGCCGGTGATCATCCGCGTGGTCGCGAACGACCGCGAGATCGAAAAGCTACGCGAGCAGATCCAGGCCCTGCTCCTCCCGAGCACCCCGGGCCCGGACACCGGCATCGCCGGAAGCTCCCCCGACGCCGGCACGCCGCAGGCGGGCGCTGCCAGCTCACGGGACGCCGGCCAGCCGCAAGCGGACACAGGCCGCTCCGGGAACGCGGGCCTGCCGCAGGCGAGCGCAGGCCGCTCCGGGAACGCGGGCCCGCCGCAGGCGAGCGCTGGCGGCGCCGGGAACGCGGGCCCGCCGCAGGCGAGCGCAGGCCGCTCCGGGGACGCGGGCCTGCCGCAGGCGAGCGCTGGCGGCGCCGGGAACGCGGGCCTGCCGCAGGCGAGCGCAGGCGGCGCCGGGGACGCGGGCCCGCCGCAGGCGAGCGCTGGCCGCTCCGGTAACGCGGGCCCGCCGCAGGCGAGCGCTGGCGGCGCCGGGAACGCGGGCCTGCCGCAGGCGAGCGCAGGCCGCTTCGGAGACGCGGGCCCGCCGCAGGCGAGCGCTGGCGGCGCCGGGAACGCGGGCCCGCCGCAGGCGAGCGCAGGCCGCTCCGGGAACGCAGGCCCGCCGCAGGCGAGCGCAGTCCGCTCCGGGAACGCGGGCCTGCCGCAGGCGGGCGCAGGCGGCTACCGGGACGCCGGTCCGAGCGCTGCCGATGCGGGCGCTTCCACCGGTGGTCCCGGCTCTCCCGATGCGGGAATCCGCGCCGACGATGGAGACCGGCGAAGCGCGGTCTCCGATGCCGGCGAGGCGCCTGAGCTCTTGAGCCCCGAGCGCCGCGAGGCGCTCGCCCGCCTGCTCAAGGAGCTCGAGCTGCTCGAGGCGCGCCGCGCGATCGCGGCCGGGATCCTGGGCGAGGACTGGCTGTGGGAGGTATCCCCATGAAAAAGACGTCCATCTCGATGCTCGCGCTGGCCACGCTCCTGCTCGGCGGCTGCCAGCCCGAGGCGGCGCCGTCCGACGGTGGTGCCGATGACGGCCAGCCGGACGGTGCCGCCGACGTCGATCAGCCGAGCGATGCGGGCATCGACGCGGCCGACGCCGATGGGGGCGGGCCGTCTCCGGCAGGGCCCTGGGTGGTCTTCTCGGTCCCCACGGTAGAGAGCATGGACCTGTCGCCAAACCTGCTCGCAAACCCCGAGCTGTCCGCGCTCGCGGCGGACAGCAGCGGCTTCGAGGGCTGGGTCGAGCCGGAGGCGGGCTGGGAGGTCGACGATCAGCAGGTCCACTCTCCGCCGTATGCGGCCCGCGCGGTCTCGGCGACGACCGCCGACTGGTACGGCGCCTACCAGAGCGTTCAGCTCGATCAGCTCGAGCCGCGCCCGCTCTTCATCAGCGCCTGGAGCCGGGCCGGGGCGATAGAGGCGGAAGCGCCTTCGCCGCACTACTCGGTCTACCTCGACCTGCGCTACGACGACGGCAGCTCGCTCTACGGGCAGCAGGCGCGCTTCTCGGTCGAGCCGCACGACTGGGAGTACCGGGAGCTGTTCATCCTGCCCGAGAAACCGGTCCGAAGCCTGAGCTACCACCTGCTCTTTCGTTACCTCGCCGGCGAGGTCTGGTTCGACGACCTGGCGCTGCACGAGGTGCGCGGGGCCGTGCTGCCCTTCGAGGATCAGCCGGTCGTGCCCGCGAGCTCCGGCTGGCCCGAGGACGGCGGGGTCCAGACGCTCGCGACCGGCGACAGCAGCCTATCGCTCGGGCTGTCGGAACGCGGCGGCGCCGTCCGGGCGCTCTCGGCGGACGGACACGACGTCTTCTGCGCGCCCTCGGCCTATGCATCCGGCTTCTTCCTGCGCGATCAGGCCGCCGGATCGGACTGGATCCACGTGGGCGGCACGCTGGAAGCGCAGGCGGGAGCGCTCGTGCAGCAGGGCGACACCGGCGAGCTCGGCCTGAGTCTGTCCGCGACCTGGCGCGCACACCCGGGGCACATCTCGGTCGAGGGACAGGTCACCAACACCGCTGGTGGCACGCGCGCCGTGACCCTCTACCTGGCCTTGCCGGTCGATGCGGCCGGCTGGATCTGGTCGGACGACATCCGGCGCGACGAGACCATCTGCTGCGGCAAACGCTACGCGAACGAGACCACCCTGGGCTCGGACCCGGCCCTGGGCGCGACCGGCCGGGCGAGCGTCTATCCCTGGGGCGGCGTCTCGGGCCAGGCGGGCCTGGCGGTGGCCTACCCGATGGACCGGCCGCAGGTCGCGCGCATCTCCTACGACGACGCGGCCAAGCTGCTCGTCATCGCGGCCGACTTCGCCCTGAGCCCGCTGACGGACGCCTTCCCGGACCGGGCGCCGTTCTCGTTCGCCGTCTACGCCTTCCCGCCCGAGTGGCGCTTCCGCGCGGCCTCGCAGCGCTACTACGAGATCTTCCCGCAGCTCTTCGAGCGGCGGGTCCAGAAGCACGGCCTGTGGGTGGCGTTCTCGCCGCTGGATCACATTTCGGACATCGACGACTTCCACATCGCCTACCACGAGCTGGGCTCCCTGTCCCAGGTGGCCTTCGACGACGCCCACGACATCGCCTCGCTGCGCTACATCCTGGAGCCGATCTACGCCTGGTTCACCTTCGACGAGCAGGTCCCGAACGACTCCCGGGAAGCCATCCTGGCCGAGCTCGAGCGCTGGCTCTCCGATGCGGACGAGCGCAAGCGGCTCAAGGCGCAGGCCGCCCTCGTCTCGGCCGCCTTCGACACCTCGGGGCAATACGACGTCGTCGGGGTCGACGACATCCCCTGGTGCCCGCACGGCGCCCGCTTCCGGATCGACGCCGACGCCGGCATCGACCCGGCCCCGCACGAGGTCAACTGGGCGACGCTGCACTGGAACGACGATGCCAGGGCAGCCTACGGCGGGGGCGCCGAGGGCGAGCTCGACGGCGAGTACATCGACAGCTTCTCCAACCTCGGCACGGCGGCCAACTTCCGCGAGTCGCACTTCCGATCCACGACGATCCCCCTGATCTACACCCGCGACGATCACCGGCCGTGCATCCTGCAGATTCACTCCAACTACCTGGGCGCGCGTTTCATCGAGGACGAGATCTTCGAGCTGGGCAAGCTGCGCATGGCGAATGTCTCCCACTCCCAGTTCCCCTTCCTCGCCCACCTGATGGACATCAACGGGCACGAGATCCGCTGGTTCGACGGGGCTGTCTTCACGCCCTACGACGACCGCCTCATGAGCCTGCGGCGTACGGCGGTCCACCAGAAGCCGTACGGCTTCTTGCTGAATGCCGACTTCAGCCAGGTCTCACACGCGGCGGTCGAGACCTACATGCGCTACTGCCTCTTCTACGGCTTCTTTCCGAGCTTCTTCAGCCACAACGCCTCGGAGGACCGCTACTGGGACGATCCGGCGCTCTTCGAGCGCGATCGGCCCCACTTCGTGAAGTACGTCGGCGCCATCCGTCAGCTCTCCGAGGCGGGCTGGGAGCCCATGACCCACGCCCGATCGAGCTCCGAGCTCATCCGTGTGGAGCGATTCGGCCGCGGTCCCGGGCCGTTCTTCCTGACGCTCCGGAACGCGGACCCCGAGCAGGCCCAGGCCTTCAGCCTGACGGTCGATCTCGATGCGGCCGGGTCTTCGGAGTGGCACGCCGCGGCGGTCGAAGAGCTGCTCGACTCGGCAGCGCTCACGAGCTCGCTCGACGGGCGCACGCTGGCCATCGAAGGGCAGGTGCCGCCCTCCACGACCTGGCTCCTGCGCCTCTCGCCGGGCTGAGCGTTTCTCGATCAGGCTCCGAAGCGGTCCACCAGCAGGCCGTGGCGGACGCCCCGGTCAGAGACGCACAGGCTCTCGAACGCGAGCCTGTCCATGACCGCGGCCACGATGGCCGCGCCCGCCAGGATGGTGTCCGCGCGCTTGGGCTGCAGGCCCGCGATCGCGCGGCGCTCGGCCACGCTGCTGGCAGCATAGCGCTCGAGCTGCGCCTCCACGGCCTCGCGGCTCAGACAGCTCGTCTGGATGCGCTCCGGATCGTAGACCTCCATCTTCAGCTCGACCGCGCACATGTTCGTGATCGTGCCGCCGATGCCCACCAGGCCCGTGTCCGCATCCACCGCCTCGAGATCCGCAAAGGCCTGCTGCAGCGCCTGCCGCAGAGCCCGGAGCTCCTCGGGCAGCACCGGGTCGTGGACGAGGTGCTGCTCGGTCATGTGCAGGGAGCCCACGTTCAGGCTCTGGCGGTGCTCGATGGCCTGGCCCGAGCCGCGGATGAGCTCGGTCGAGCCCCCGCCCACGTCCATGACGACGAGCCGCAGGAGCTCTGCGGGCAGGCCGGATCGGACGGCCAGGTAGCCCAGCCGCGCCTCCTCCTCGCCGGGGATGACCTCGATGTCCACCCCGCAGCGCGAGCGCACCTGCTCGGCGAAGTCCCGGGCGTTGGCCGCATTGCGCATGGCCATCGTGCCCACGGCCGCGACGGCCTCGGCGCCCAGCTCGTCGGCCAGCGCCTTGAAGCGGCAGATGGCCTCCAGGGTTCGGTCCATGGCCGGCTCGCTGAAGCGGCCCGTGTCCTTCAGCCCTTCTCCCAGGCGGCTGAGCTCGACCCGGTCCGCCAGGCCGGTGAAGCTGCCGTCGGGCCGTCGCTCGGCCACGTGCAGCAGCACCGAGTTGGAGCCCACGTCCAGAGTGGCGTAGCGATGTGCTTCTGGCATGAGTGTCCCTCCGGGAAGCGGAGTGTATTCCGGGAAGGGAGGGGCCATCAAGGCGCTCGATTGACATTTCGGGGCGCCGGTTGCTAGATTGCCCTGCGCCCGGGTGAATCGCTGCATTCGGGCTGCGTCTGAGGATGCGGGGAGCACAAGGTGGAGCCGATCCGGATCATTCGAGGCATGCGGGACATCCTGCCGGAGCAGAGCGCGGCCTGGCGCTGGATGGAGAGCCAGCTGTCCTCGGTCTGCGCGCGCTTCGGCTACGCGGAGATCCGCACCCCGATCCTGGAGCAGTCCGAGCTCTTCGCCCGCTCGATCGGCACCGAGACCGACATCGTGGCCAAGGAGATGTACAGCTTCAGCGACCGGGACGGCAGCCAGCTCACCCTCCGGCCCGAGGGCACGGCGTCCGCGGTGCGCGCCTACATCGAGAACCACGTCGAGCGCAGCGAGCCCGTCAGCCGCTGGTACTACATGGGCCCCATGTTCCGCCACGAGCGCCCCCAGAAGGGCCGCTATCGCCAGTTTCACCAGGTGGGCGCCGAGCTGCTCGGCGCCGAGGGCCCGGCGGCCGACGTGGAGCTCATCGACCTGATGGTCGAGCTGGCCGCGAGCCTGGGGCTCTCCGGCTGCTCGCTGGAGCTCAACTCGCTCGGCTGCCCGGCCTGCCGGCCGGCCTACCGCGAGAGCCTGGTCGCCTACCTGCGCACCCGCGAGGACAGCCTGTGCGAGGACTGCCAGCGCCGGCTCGCGACCAATCCGCTGCGCGTGCTGGACTGCAAGCAGGAGGGCTGCGCCCGGGTGGCGGACGGTGCGCCGCATACGCTCGACGGTCTGTGCGCGGCGTGCCGGGACCACTTCGACGCGGTCCGCGCCGGGCTGGAGGCGCTCTCGATCGCCCACCGGGTCAACCATCGCATGGTGCGCGGGCTGGACTACTACACGCGAACCACCTTCGAGCTGCTCTCGGGCGAGCTGGGGGCCCAGAACGCCGTGGCGGCCGGCGGGCGCTACGACGGGCTGGTCGAGGCGCTGGGCGGGCCGGAGGTGCCGGCCGTGGGCTTCGCGGCCGGGCTGGATCGGATCATGCTCATGCTGAGCGGATCGCGCCTGCCGGCCGGGCCGGATCTCGTCTTCGTGGCCACGCGCGGCCAGGCCGCCTGGGAGGCCAGCCTGGGTATGGTGCAGGGCTTGCGCCGCCGGGGCCTGTGCGTCACGAGCGACGTGCGCCTCGGCAGCCTCAAGTCCCAGATGAAACGAGCCGACAAGGCCGGCGCGCGCTTCGTGCTGCTGATCGGAGACGAGGAGCTGGAGGCCGGCACGGTGACGGTCAAGGACATGACCGCCGCGACCGACTCGGCGGCCAAGCAGCGCAGCGTGCCGCTCGACGAGCTGGCCGAGCTGCTGGCCGGGGAGGTGAGGTCCAGATGACGTTCGCACGCATCGCGCTCTCGGCTGCGGCGTGGCTCGCGCTGCTGCCTGCCGCCGGGGCCGGGGAGCTCGCCGAGGGCCAGCCGGCGCCGCGTTTCTTCCTGCCCACGTACAACCCGGAGCTCTCCAAGGTCGCCCGCTTCGTGCTCAACGATCTGGTGGGCGCGAAGGCCAGCCAGCCCAGGAAAGTCATCGTGCTGAGCTTCTTCGACATCGACTGCAAGCCCTGCCGGAAGGAGCTGCCTTTCCTGCAACGGCTTCACGAGCTGTACGGGACCCGGGGCCTGGCCGTGGTGGCGGTCAACTGCGACTTCAAGCCGGACAAGATCGAGGCGGTGACCCGCTACGTCAACCAGGAGGCGAGGCTGTCCTTTCCCGTGTGCAAGGATCGCTTCCAGGCCCTGCAGAGGCGATACGAGGTCAAGTCCTTTCCGACCATGTTCATCCTGGACGGGAAAGGAGTGATCCTGAAGGTGCGGGTGGGGTACAATGAGCAGACCAAGCCCTTTCCGCTGGCCGAGCTGCAGAAGCATCTGGGCGTGCAGGTCGGGCCCCTGGAGCCGGTGGAGGGCGAGAGTGAAAATCGAGAGGGAGGAAGCAAATGAAGATCCGAATGACGATTCCGGCCTGGCTAGGCCTCTTGATCTACACGCTGCTGCCGGCCTGCGAGGGACACGGCGGGACCAAGACCACGGTCAGCCACGCCAGCGCGAAGGAGGGCAAGGCCCGGGTCGTGGTCAGGCCCTTTACCGCCGAGGGGATCGAGAAAGACGACGCCGGCGGCATCGAGGAGTCGTTCTGCACGAACCTGCAGCAGCGGGGGGTCAACTCCCTGTGCTCGAGCGACATCAAGGCCATGTTCCAGCACAAGCAGCAGCAGATCTTGCTCGGGGACTGCGACAGCGAGGACTGCATGTCCCAGATCGGCAGGATCACGGAAGCGGACACGGTCATCCAGGTCACCCTGTCCAGGGTGGGCCGGCGTTACGTCTTCGGGGTGGGCATCTACGATGGCAAGTCGGGCGCCTTGAAGACCCGCCTGGCCCACGAGGTGGACGTGGAACGGATCGAGGGCCTGCTCGATCACCTGCCCGGGCTGGCCGAGCAGGTGCAGGCCCAGCTCTGACCCCCCGGATGTCCGTCTCCATCGCTCGACCGCAAAGCCCCGGCGGGTCGAGATGTCGATCCAAACGCAATCGATGCCAGCTCGGCTAGAACCGCCCGCCCAGCTGCAGGCCGAGGCCGGCCGCGGCGGGCGCGATCCGGGCCGTATGCGTCGGTCCGTCTTCGGCATCGCCGCGGTAGGTCCAGTCGAGCGCCAGCCCGATCGCCACGGCCGCGCCCGCCAGACAGTATGCGCCGATGGCGGTACCCAGCATCGCGTCGGCCAGACGCTGGTTGTCGTTCCTCACGCTCTGGACCAGAGACGCGTCCGCCTGATGCTGGTAGTGGACCGAGGCCGCGTGGGCACCGATCCCGCCTCCCAGCAGCGCCGCGGCGCCCAGGCTGTAGACCCACCAGCGCCGGTACCACGGGCGGCTGGATGCGACTTGCGAGTCGGGCAGCTCCGGCACCAGGGCGGCGAGCGGCTCGGGCTCCTCGGCCTTGGCGAGCGGCGAGACCGCGGGGATCCGCAGCCGGGCACTCGCCTGGCCCGACAGCAGGAAAGCGGCCAGCTCGGCCGCTGCGGCGGCCAGCTCTTCACCGGTCAGGTCGAAGTGCGCCTCCCGCTCGACGGCGCCGGTGGCCAGATGGATCAGTGCGCCGTGAAAGGCGTGCGCGCCTGAAGGATCGCGCCTGACGGCGATCAGGCGCGGCGCGCCGAGGCGCCTGGCGAGCCACGGGTACCAGTGCTCGGGAAGATGGCGCTGGCCCGCGGGAAGCTCGATGGCGGGCTGCGGTCCGAAGCGGCGGATGGCGCCCTCGAACAGCAGGTCCATCCGCAGCTGGGTTTTGCCCGCTCCGACGGTCACCCAGCGGGATGCGCTGCCCTCGTCCGGATGCTCGACGCGGAGATCATAGCGCCCCTGGAAGATCTCCCTGGAGAAAGGCGTCGTGCCGAAGTGCACGCCATCGAGCAGGACCTGGGCTCCTTTGCGCTCGGTCTGCACCTCGAGTGTACCGGTGGGCAGGGATGCAAGACGCTGGCGTGCCTTGTTCCACAGGGCGATGGTCTTGCCTGAGTACTCCTGGCGCGTCAGCTCGAGTTCAGGCCGGGTCCTGAGCACGGTGGCAAAGGCCCGCATCGCGTCCGACTCGCGCTTGAGCCCAGCCAGGGCGATGCCGAGAAAGATCTGGGACCTGACGAAGAGCCGCCAGCGCTCCGGGCTCGGCTGCAGGCGAGCCAGGCGCTCGAGGAGCTCTCTGAGCTTGGCGATCGCCTGCTCGTTCTCGAAGCTATAGCTGTGCAGGTAGGCCTCATCGAAGAGGTTCTGGAGACCGGCCAGGTCCTCCGCCTGCCCGTCCAGGGGACCCGTGCCGAGCCGCTCGGCGAGCGCAGCCGCCACGATCACCTCCACGGAGCTCGACTGCGCTTCGAGACGAGCCTGTATCTCCCGAGCCAGATCGAGAAGATCGGCATCCTGGCCGGAGACGAGCGCCAGCACCGCCACCGGCCCCTCGATATCGGGGGCCGGAAGAGGGGGCAGGAACACGGGCGCCAGGATCATCCAGAGAGGCATCTCGATCTCCGCGCGCGGCTTCGCTCCGCAGAGCGGGCAACCCGCTCACAGAACGCAGGGAAAGCTCTCCCACTCGTTCTGGCCGCAGAGCTTGCGGCAGCAGCCGATGTCCGGATCGCCCTGCTCGGAGCCGCCGGTGCCCCCCTGGGTCCCGTCGCAGCAGAACCAGCCCGGCTGGCAAGGCGCGTCGCCGGCTCCCGACTCGGCGCAAACGCACTGGCCGCTCTGGCAGCTCGTCGCGCCGGATGATGCAGGGCAGGTGCCGGTCTGACCGCAAGTACAAGCACCCAGGCTGCAGCTTTCGCCGGCACCGCACTCTGCGTCGCAGACCCCGCAGTTGATCGAGTCACTGGCGGGATCAGTGCACCAGCGGGTGCAGTCCTGGCAGTCCTCGCGCCGGCAGCAGATGTCGCCCGCCGGGCAGCCCACCGCCTCGCCGCTTGCCGTGTCGAAGCGACAGCCGCACTCGTGGAAGTAGAGGTTGGTCGGATCCGGACTCAGGCACAGCCCGCCCGCCTGGCTGTCTCCGCAGTCGTTGCTGCAGGAGCCGCAGTGGTCCGTCTCGTTCAGATACGTCTCGCAACCGTTGCTGCGATTCGAATCGCAGTCGTCGAAGTCCTGGTTGCATGTGCCGGTGTAGTCGCAGACGAAGGCGTCGCCCAGGTCCTGGCACTGGCGCTGGGACGAGGACACGTGCGAGACCAGCTGGTCGCAGTCGAGCGCACACTCGCCGCAGTTGTGCACGTCGACCGGTCGCTCGCAGCCGTTGTTGCGCCGCGTGTCGCAGTCCAGCCAGCCGTGGTCGCAAGGGCCGGTGTAATCGCACGAGCCCTGCTCGCAGGACACCACGGCCTGCTCCGCGTGGGCGATGGCCAGATGGCAATCGTGGAAGCACGAGCCGCAGTTCTCCACGTCGCTCGAGACGTCGATGCACTCGCCTTCGCAGCATCTCAGTCCGCCCTCGCAGACGGGCCCGGTGCCGCAGGTGCACAGACCCTCGGTGCACGCATCCGCGACCGCGTTGTCGCAGGGGCTGCAGTCCGCTCCGCATTGCAGCGGATCCGTCGAGGGCGTGCTGCCGATCGTGCACGCTCCCATCTGGCCGCCCTCGCAGATGCGGATGCCCTGATAGCAGACGCCTTCGCTCGGGCCGTAGCAGAGCTCGCGATCGCCGTCGTTGCACAGAATGACGGAGATGGTGAACTGCCGCTCGCTGCGCTCGCCGCCGCCGTAGCCCGAATCGATCACCGCAATGCGGATCGTCGCGTCCTGGACCACTTGATCCGGCGTGCCGGTCAGCCGGCCGCTCGAGCTGATGCTCAAGAACTCGAGCCCTGCCGCCGCCTCGGCGATCTCCCAGCGGTAGGGCTCGAGGCCGCCCTCCGCCTGCACGCGGGCGTCATAACCGAAGTTGACCCGGCCGCTGGGCAGGGACTCGGTGACAATCTGCAGCGGATCGGCATCTACGCACGTCTGCTGCTGGGTGCACCGCTGGCCTTCCGGGCAGGGGTTGTCGGTCAGATCGCAGGGCATCTCACCCGCATCGCTGCCCGCGTCCACCTCCGAGCTGCCTCCGCCACAGGCCGGCAGGACGAGCCCGAGCACGATGGCGGAGATGACGACGAGGGTCGTTCTCATGGGTACCTCCTGAAGAGACCGGATCAGAAGCGCCAGCTCGCCCTGATCGTCGCGCTGTCAGGGCCGGGGGCGATCTGGATGTCAGGACTCGCCGAGTCGCTGCCCTGCTCGGGCTCGGTGCCGGAGGCCAGATCGAGGATGGCGAAGACGGCGGCGGTCACCAGGCCGGCACCGCCTACCCCATAGAAGATATACGCGGACAGCATGCGGGTGGAGGCCTTGTCGCGTTCGGCATCGGCACCGGCCAGGTGAGCGCGCTCCAGCTTGTCCGCGTTTTCGTCCAGGACGAGCGCGTCGCGGTGCAGCAGTCCACCCGCGAGCAGCCCGGCCACGCCGGCCCCGGCCGCCGTCCAGAAAGGCCAGTCGAGGTAGAAGGGCGTCGGTGGCTCAATCTTGAGGTACGCCGCCGGGTGGAGGATGGCCACGACGTGGAGCGTCTTGCCGACCGGCACCCGCAGCGAACGCTCGAAGGGCTGGTGGCCGGGCTTCGTGACCTCGAGCTCGTGCTTTCCAGCCGACAGCTTGGCCAGCGGGCCCGGCAAGGGCGTGATGCCCACCTTGGCACCGTCGAGCAGCACGGTGGCCCCCTGAACCGTGGTGGTCAGCTCGATGCTGCCCACATAGCGCTCCGGATCGAACATGGCGGTCTCGAGCTCGAGCAGCTGATCCGTGCCGGGAGGACCGCTGGACTCGACCTCGGACTCCATGATCCGATTCCCTCGCAGGCAGTCGATCAACAGCAGCTTGGTCAAGGTGCGCCCGGCACGGATCGCCACTTCACCCGCGATCACGTATCGGACCTTGGCCAGCTTGCCCAGCCCCACGAGGCAGGCCGTACCCGTTCCACAGCGGATGTACTCCTCGTTGCCCTGCACCTGCAGCAAGGAGTCGGTGGCCAGACCGTCCATCAGGCGATCGGACTGTCGCTTCCCGAAAAAAGCGCGGATGGCTCTCTCGGCTTGCGCGGTCTGCTCTGGGCTGGCCCCCTCGGCCGGTTGCAGGTGCCAGAGCAGGTGAGTCGGTGGGGTCGCGCCTGCCTGAGCGAGCCATACGAGCCCGGCGGCGATCGCTGCAAGGTTCGAGATTCCCATAGATTCCCTCCTCGGGCTTCATAGCGCAAGCCCGAGGGGGCTGTCAATGGGCGCTGCGGACCGCCAGGATCGGATCGGCAACGGTCTTGACCCCCATTCATGCCTCTGATAGTTCAAAGGACGTTCACCTGGCCGCAGACCACTGGAGGCACCCCATGGACAAGACCGTCAAGCTCGATACGCTCGTGGGCGAGATGCGCGAGATCCTGACCTTCCTCTACGACGAGAACAAGACCGGCAACCGCCTGCGCATCAGCGACGTGAGCGCCAAGATGGGGCGCAGCCTCTCGCTGGACTTTGCGGACTACTTCAAGTTCCTGAAGCGATACAACTATGTGGTCATCAACCGCCGGGATCACTCGCTCACGGCCACCGATGAGGGGCGGGTCCTGGCCCGAGACGGCTCCAGCGACGAGTTCGAGCAGGAGCTCCGTCAGCACTTCGGAGACATGGTGGAAGGGGGCCAGGCCCTGCTGGGGGATGAAGAGGTGGTCGGAGACATCGAGCAGGCGATGGATTCGCTCGAGATGCCCGCAGAGCCTGCGGCCGAGCCCGAGCCGGCCCCGGAAGCCGACTTCAAGCCGCGCGCCAGGCCGCCTGCGCCATCGCCTTCCAAGGCGCGGGATGCGGGCACGAAGCTCGACTCCCGGTACACGCGCTACGAGTCGCTCGGCAGCGGTGGGATCGGCACCGTGTTCAAGGGGCGTCTCAACACCCTGGCGCTCGACGTGGCCATCAAGGAGATCAAGGAGCTCTTCACCTACTTCAACTTCTTGCAGCGCTCGGAGGTGATCCGCCACCTGCGGGAGGTCGTCGGCCAGATGGCCCTTCTCCAGCACCCGCTGATCGTCAAGATCATCGACCAGAACGTGGAGGTGGCGCATCCGTTCTTCGTCATGGAGTACTTGCCGGATGGCAATCTGAAGACCCGCATGGCCAGCGGAGAATCCGACATCGAGCATTGTCTGGTCTGGTTCCTGCAGGCCTGCTACGCCCTGAAGGCGGCGCACAAGGACGGCGTCTGCCACGGCAACCTGAAGCCGGAGAACCTCTTGCTGGACTCGCTCGGGAACGTACGCCTGACCGATTTTGGCATGACGCGCCTGCTCCAGACCGATGCCAAACGGTCCATTCCACGCGTGGTGACGGGCACGATCGGTTACCTCTCGCCCGAGCAGATGCAAGGCGATGAAGAGCTCAATCCGTCGACCGACATCTATGCGCTCGGCATCATGCTCTACGAGATGCTGACCGGCAACCTCCCCGGCCGCCGTTCCCGGCTGCCTTCCGAGGTCAACAAGGACATACCCAAGTCCGTCGACGACCTCTTCGATCGCATGACCCGCGACAATCCGGACGATCGCTTCCCGGACATCGATGCCCTGCTGGACGAGTTCTACAAGGCGTTCAAGGACAAGGGCTACCTCGCCAAGGGGAAGATGATCCTCTTTGCGGACACGCCGATCTCGCCGGAGAAGGAAGCTGACGAGCAGGCCTAATCCGGGCAGGGAATGCAGCGAAGCCCTGCTCGCGCGGCTCGTGCTGGCGGCTGCCGCCGCGTGCCTCGGCGCTGCGGCATGCTGTCCCGCCCCCCCCAGGCCCGAGCCCGGGCCGCGCGAGGCGGTGCAGGCGTATGTGGCCAGGATCGAGGCCGGCGATTACGAGGGCGCGCTGGTCAGCGTCGATCCCGCCGCTGGTCCGATCGCGCCGGAGAGCCTGGCGGATTTCGTGGCCCGGGGCGGTGCGCCGCTTTCCACGAGCCTTCGAGAGCTCGGCGGCTCGGGCGGACCGATCGAGGTGCAGCTGGAGGCTCGCATACGAGGCCCCAGCGGAGAGCTGCTGCTCGTCAAGACCGATCAGGGCTGGCGTATCCGCTCCGGGACATTGCTCCCGGGGCAGGCCCGCAGCCCCGAGGAAGCCCTGGACCGCTTCCTGCACGCGATCGAGGCCCGGCACTGCGCTGGCCTGGTCCGCCTGAGCCCACCGGATGTCCAGGCCCGGCACTCTCTGGAGAGCCTGGAGGCGGGCTGCGAGCGCCGTCTCGACGAGCTCGGCGAGGCGGCCAAGGCCCTGCGCGCAGCGCGCGACCGCCTGCTGCGGGTATCCGAGAGCAAGGCGGTTTGCGCCTGCCGACCGGGCTTGAAGCTGGTGCTTGAAAAGAAGGGTGATCGCTGGTACGTCGTGGACTTCTGAGGGAGGACGAGGTGACGGAGAACGACGAGAGACCGCCCGAGCTCAACGAGGGCAAGAGATCCGAGTGGGCCATTTCCGACTTCCTCAAGCGGACGCTGCTGGCGGGTGTGGGCGCGGTGTTCATGACCGAGGAAGGCATTCGCTCCATGCTCAGCGATCTGAAGCTGCCCAAGGAAGCGATCCAGTTCGCGCTGAGCCAGGTCGCCAAGACCAAGCAGGAGCTCTTCAAGGTGGTCTCCCAGGAGATCCGCTCCTTCTTGGAGTCCACCCAGCTGGCGGACGAGCTCCGAAAGCTGCTGACCCAGATCTCGCTGGAGATCAGCACCAAGGTCCGCTTCGTGGACGAGGCCGACTCGATCGAACCGCGGGCCAAGGCCAGCATCAAGGTCAAGCGCGACAAGCCTGCCAACGAAGACACCGGGGACGGTCCCTGATCCCGTGGGGAAGCCGATGAGGGCGCGGCTGGCAGAACTGGCCACCGTCTTGGCCATCGCGGCCTGTCCGGCGTGCGAGGAGCACTACCAGCGAGGCAATTGCGATCCGGGCTTTCTGGAAGTGGACGGCGAGTGCATCCGCGCCGTGGGCACGGACTGCGAGGAGGGCTGTATCTCCGGCATCTGCGTCGAAGATGAAGACGGGACCCGCTTCTGCACCATCGACTGCGAGACCCACGAGGACTGCCCGGTGTCGTACTTCTGCGACGCCGAGCGCGACATGCGCTGCTACCCCGGGCAGAGGCCGCCACCCTGCGTGAGCGACGCGGACTGCGAGCCTTGCGAGCGCTGCACGGACGGCGAGTGCCGTGCACAGACGGCTTGCGTGATCTGCGCGAGCGACGAGGACTGCCAGACCTGCCAGCGTTGCAGCGACCAGGAGTGCATCGACGTGGCCGGCTGCGTGGCCTGCACCGACGACAGCCAGTGCCCGACCTGCCAGATCTGCAGTCAGAGCGGGGTCTGCGTGCGGCTCCCGAGCTGCGTCCGCTGCACCTCGGACCTCGACTGCCCGGGCTGCATGGAGTGCGATCGGGGAGCTTGCGTGCCGATCGAGGGCTGTGGGGAGGACCCCTGCTTCAACGACACGGACTGTCCCTTGCGAACCCGCTGTCTGTACAACGCGTCCGCCAATCAGAGGACCTGTCTGCCCGTCGATCTGGGCTTCGGGGAGGAGTGCGGACGGGGCGGAAGCCCGATGTGCGCGAGCGGGATCTGCATCTACGACGAGGTCGAGAGACACTCGCTCTGCTCTCTGACCTGCGTCTCGGACGAGGACTGCCCGGATGAGACCGTCTGCCAGCCGGACGAGAGCTGCCTCTGGGCCTGCCGCACGTTCTCACCCGTGCAGCCGGGCGAGGACTGCCTGCGCAGCCTGGACTGCGAGCCGGACAGGCTGTGCAGCGTTCTGCCGTCGCAGGACGGTACGAGCTGGCGGGCGCGATGCATCGATCCCTGGCCCTGCGCGCTGGACGATGGGCAGCCGTGCAGCCCGCAGGACCGGTGTCGCACCGGGATCTGCAGCCTTGACGGGTTCTGCACCCCGGTCTGCGCCTCGGACAGCGACTGTCCGTCGCTGTTCGGCTGCACGCGCTTCGGATTGCCGCTGCCCGGGGGGCCGGAGGCGGACTTGCTGGCCTGCAGACCGATCCAGCTGATGGGACTGGAGCTCGGCGAGCCCTGCACACCGGACGGTTGCCGGCAGGGCTTCTGTCTCGAGCCCGCCCAGACCTGGCCGCATGCGTTCTGCGCGCAAACCTGCCGGCCGGAGTCCGCGGATTGCCCGGACCGTTACGCCTGTCTGGAGACCCCGGACGGAGAGTGGGCATGCCAGCCGGCGATGCCGGGCGGCGAGTGCGATCGGGACGCCGACTGCGGACAGGGTGAGGTCTGCGCGGCTGCGGAGCCAGGGGCCCGCTTGCTGCAATGCGCGATCACGGCGACGGGATCTGCAGCGCCGGGCGAGCCCTGCAGCGCCACCGGCGATTGCCAGCACGGCATCTGCACGCTGAGGGGCCGCTGCGCGTCTGCATGCCTCGACTCGCAGGACTGTCCGGCACCGCTGGTCTGCGACCTGGACATGCTCTGGACCGCGGGTGGCGGACCCGTCCACGCCAGGCTGTGCGTGGATGAGCCCGGAAGCCTCGACGTCTGCCGGCGGGACGCCGATTGCCCGGCGGGCGAGCTCTGCATGCCCGAGCCCGGACCCTGGGATGGCGGCGTCCGGGCCAGGTGTCGCACCTCGCGCGAAGGCGCTGGCCCTGGCGAAGCCTGCGGCTCGGCTGCGGACTGCGCCAACGCCTTCTGCACGCCCCGCGATCGCTGCTCGACGGCTTGTGCCAGCGATGCGGACTGCCCCGAGGGGCTCGCCTGTGTCGCGCTCGAGGCCCGCTTCGCGGACGGCGCGCTGTGGACCGCGGGCTGCGTGCCGAGCGGTCGCGGCCTCGGAGAGGCGTGCCCGGATGGCGACGTCAACTGCACGAGCGGCATCTGTCTCGTCGAGCCCATCTCCGGGATCGATTACTGCAGCCAGGCTTGCCTGACGGACGAGGACTGCCCGGTGCTGGGCATGAGCTGTATCGGGCAGGGCGGTGGCCAGGGGAGCCTGTGCGAGTGGCTGTTTTGAGCGCAGACGGCCGGCAGACCCGGTTGGCTTTTGCGCTTCGTCGGCTGATCCCGCTGGCCTTGCTGGGTTCGGCGATCGGCCTGGCGGCCGTACACCTGGTGACGGCGCTCAGGCACGAGATCGATCTCCGGCTCGACCTGTCCGCCGAATGGTCGCGAGAGCTCGTGCGGGTGGAGATGAGCGTGCTGGACGAGGACGGCCGGTGCGCGTCGGTGACCGTCTTCCATTTCGACGACGAGCACCCGCCCCGAGCACCTCTGCGGCACAAGCTGGAGCTCGTGCGAGGCCGCTACGATCTGCAGCTGAAGCTCTTTCGCTCGACCAGCACGGTGCCGGTCGTGGTCAAGCGCGAGCTGGTCGTGGTCGGCGGAAGCGAGATCCGCTACGCCATACCCTGAGGCCGCGCCCGGAGGTCGCGCCCCTTGAAGAGGCTGTTGCTACCCGGACCTGCGGCCCTGCTCGCCATGGCCATCGCCCTGCCTGCGGCCGCCTCGCTGCTGGAGAGCTACGATCTCTTCTTCTCGATTGCCACCGGGCGCTGGATCATCGCGCACGGCTTTCCGAGCCGCGATCCCTTCAGTCTGACCGCCACCGAGCTCTGGTCGCACCACGAGTGGGCCTACTGCGTGCTGAGCGCCTGGAGCGCAGAGCTCTTCGGCGGCTGGGGGCCGTCGCTGCTGGCGGCACTCGTCCTGGCCATCGAGGTGCTGCTGGTCGGCGCGCTGCTCCGCGAGGCCCAGGGCGAGCGCTACCTCCTGGGCCTCGTCTGCCTGCTGCTGGTATTCGGGGCGCAGGACTATGCCTGGAATGCGGAGCGGGCCTACCACCTCGGGCACCTGGCCTTCGTGCTGGCGGTGCTGCTCGTCCAGCGATACCGCAGAGGAGGGCGGATCGCGGCCTGGCTTTTCATCCCCCTGGTCGCCGTGTGGGCCAACCTCCACGGCAGCTGGGTGGCGGGACCGGCCCTGCTGGGCGCGCTCGCGCTCGGGCAGGCCGCCGATGGCGTGGTCGAGGGCCCGGTTCGGCTGCGGCGCTTCGGCGAGGCAGTGCTCGTGTGTGCGCTCGCGCTGCTGGCCTCGGCCCTGAGCCCCGACACGTGGCGCATGCCCCTGTACCCGCTTCGTTTCCTGACCGGCTTCGCCGACTACGAGGTGGCCGAGTGGCACCCGCTGAGCCTGGGCAACACCTGCGGTGCGAGCCTGGCCGCGCTGGCGGGCCTGGCTCTCTGGGCCGCCGCCCGGGCGAGGCGGCGCTGCTTTGCCTTGCTGCTGCCCGCATTGGGCTTGACCCTGGTGGCCACGCGGATCGAGCGCTTCAGCCCGATGGCCGCGGTCTTGCTGGCCGTCGCGGCTCTGGAGCACCTGCAGAGCGGACCGGCGCTCGGCTGGCCGGCTCACCTGGGGCACGCCTGGAGGCGGCTGGACGCCTGGCTGAGGCCAGCCTGGCTGCGGGCCGGCGGGGGGATCTGGGTCCTGGCCGCCATCGCCGTCCTGGCATGCCTGGCCGGGGCGGAGCCGGCGAGCCTCGAGTCGCGGATGGACCGGCGCTTCTTTCCGGTCCGCGCCCTTCGCGTGCTCTCCGAGCTGCCGCCCGGCAAGGTGCTCAACACCTACCGCTTCGGGGGCGCGATCTCGGCCCTGGCCGGTCCCGACTACAAGGTCTACATCGACGGGCGGGCCGAGCCCTTTCCGCCCGAGGTGCACGCGGACTACCGCAGGATGGCCCTGCTGCTGCCGGGCTGGCGAGAGGCCTTCGAGCGCTACGCGCCCGACTACTTGCTGTGGAGCCGGGAGCTCTACGGCAGCGCCCTGATCGAGGTGCTGGAAGGGGCGGGCTGGCGCGCCCTGGTCGAGGAGCGGGCAGGGGGCCTGTGGCTGCCCCCTCCTCGCGACTGAGCTTGCCCGCGCGGGCGAGATTGGTTAGTCTTGCTTGATTCGCTCAGGGGGTGCGTGGAGGTCGTCATGCCCGAGCGACAGGTGCTGGATCCCGAGGAGATCCTTCTGGCGAACAGGGTGCTCGTCGCGCTCACGGATCTCGGCGACGAGGCGGCTGCGAGCGCGGAGCACCTCAAGGAGGTCATCGAGCAGCTCGTGCGGCTGCGCCAGGTCGTGGTCGCTTACCCGTCCATCATCGAGCCGCACTCCGTGGCCGGCGAGCTGCGGGACGTCTACACCCTGACGGATGCGATCTGTAAATCGAATCCTTATACCATCGAGGCCTACATGCCCACGCGGGCGGTGGTGGGCCGTGCCTATCTGGTCGCCAGGTACAACTTCTTCCGGCTGCTGTGCCGCGTGGTGATCCACCACATGGCCGAGAGCGACGAGCGCGCGGCGCTCGAGGACGAGCTGATGCACTTCGTCCGGGAGAATGTCCTGACCCTGCTGGCCGAGGACATCCTGGTCTCGATCGCCTCGGATCACAGCGCCCATCTGGACCTGCGCCGCAAGGCGGTCTACCTGCTGGCCGATCTCTGGGAGCACCGCACCTCTCGTTCGGTCAAGGACTTCTTTCCCCTGCTCGAGTCCATCTGGGAGGCCAAGGCCAAGGTTCGGATCACCTACGGCACGCTGTCGGGCACGACCGAGATCCTTTCTCTGATGCGCGAGGGCTGCGACCCGGCGGTCATCGACTACTTCACCCGCGAGCACATCTCGGACGACGAGCAGCAGGCCTTGATGGAGCTGGTCTTCAACGCCACCTTCGAAGAGCTCGAGACGATGCGGCGCTACATGCAGCGGCACCAGAAGGAGGTGCTCGGACCGGCCGACGTGGCCCAGATATTCAACGTGCCGCTCTCGAGGCTGCACCAGACCACGTCCAGCGCCAAGGACATGTTCTTCACCTTCCGCGAGCGTCAGATCAACTCCTACCAGCGCACCATCTCGGGCATGCCCGGTCCCAAGAAGACAGCCGAGGAGTACCTGATGATCTACTACCTCGAGCAGAACGAAATCCGCGTTCCCGAGCGGCATCTCGAGGATCTGGCGCTCGATTGCACGACCCGCGAAGAGGACTGCTGCGCGAAGTAGGCCCGCCGACCGGCGGGCGCTAGCGCGCTCACCCGACCGGGCCGCACTGGGCGGCCAGATCGGGCAGGTAGTAGGTCTCGTAGAACTTCTTGCCGAGCTGGTTCCGCGCGATGGAGGGCTCGACGGTCATCACCTGCTTGAGCCAGTACTGGGCGATCGGGGCGGTGCCGAAATCACGAACCATGTGCCTGAGCAGCTCGGCGGCCTCCTTGCGCTGGAAGCCGTCCCACAGCCGGCGGATGGCATGGTTGTACGCGGCCGGCTGGGCGGACTCGGATTTCCTGGCGATCGCGGACAGGATCGGCGCCAGGTCGCCCTCCCGGATGGCCGCGTCGATGATCCGATCGAGCGAGGGGACGAAGAGACGCCACACGATCACCGCGGCGATGAGCGCGCCGACGCCTATCCAGATCGCGAATGCCACTCCCGGACCTCCATCTAGACACTCACAAGCATATCCAGCATAAGGTCGCGGGCGCGAGGCGTCAATCCGCCCGGCTGGATCGGCGCGCAGCTCAGCCCGAAGCCGTTGACATCGCAGTAGGATTCTGCTAGGTCCGAGAGGCGCTTGACCCTTGCGTCAACCGGAGGGAGAGCATGGAATTCGAGCTGAGCGAGACCCAGCAGCTCATCCGCCAGACAGCGCGGGACTTCGCCATCAAGGAGCTGCTGCCCGGGGCCGCGGAGCGCGAGCGCGAGGGTGTCTTTCCGAAGGAGCTGCTCGCCAAGATGGCCGGGCTCGGTCTGATGGGCATCAACGTACCGGAGAGCCGGGGCGGCGTGGAGGCCGGCGTGGTGGCCTATGCGCTCGCCATGATGGAGATCGCCCGCTGCTGCGGCTCGACCGCCGTGACCATGTCGGTCACGAACATGGTGGCCGAGATCCTGTGCAAGTTCGGGCGTGAGGACCAGATCGACCAGCACGTGCCCAGGATCTGCTCCGGCGAGTACACGGCCGGCGCCTTCGCGCTCTCGGAGCCGGGCTGCGGCTCGGACGCGGCCGCGCTCAAGACCAGCGCCCGGCGCAAGAACGGCGGCTGGGTGCTCAACGGCACCAAGCAGTTCATCACCTCGGGGGCCTACTCCGGCGTGACGGTGGTCTGGGCCCGCACGGGCGGCAGCGGCTCGCGGGGGATCTCGGCGTTCCTGGCCACTCCGGACACAGCCGGCTTGAGCGTGGGCGCCGAGGAGCGCAAGATGGGCCTGCGGGCGTCCAACACGGTCTCGCTCGTCTTCGAGGATGCCGAGCTGCCGGAAGACGCCCTGCTGGGTGAGGAGGGCCGCGGCTTTCCCATCGCCATGGAGGCCCTGGACGGAGGGCGGATCGGCGTCTCCTCCCAGGCGATCGGCATCGCCCAGGCCGCCCTGGAGGCAGCTGTCGAGTACGCCAAGGAGCGCAAGACCTTCGGCAAGCGCCTGGCCGATCACCAGGCCATCCAGTGGATGCTGGCCGACAGCGCCACCGAGCTGGAGGCCGCCCGCTTGCTCACCCTGCAGGCGGCCCATTTGAAGGAGACCGGCAGACCTTTTACCCGCCAGGCCTCCATGGCCAAGGTCTTCTCCACCGAGGCGGCCAACAGGATCTGCGCACGGGCCTTCCAAATTCACGGTGGATATGGTTATGTTGAGGACTATCCGGTGGAACGCTATCTGCGCGACAGCCGAGTGACGACCATCTACGAGGGCACGAGCGAGATACAGAGGCTGGTGATCGCGCGACAACTGCTGCAGGACTGAGAGAATGGGCAGGCGCAAACGTCTGGAACACGGCTTCATCCACGTCTACACCGGCGACGGCAAGGGCAAGACCACTGCCGCGCTGGGCCAGGCTTTCCGAGCCGTCGGGCACAACCTCAAGACGCTGATGATCATGTTCATGAAGGGCAACATCGAGTACGGCGAGCTGGAGACGGCGCGCCGCCTGGCCCCCTTCATGGAGATCCGGGAGATGGGGCGCGAGACATTCGTCTCGCGGGAGAACCCCGAGGCGATCGACATCCAGTGGGCGCAGGACGGGATGAAGCTGGCGCGGAAGATCATCCGCGACGGAGCGCACGACCTGGTCATCCTGGACGAGCTCAACGTGGCGGTGGATTACAAGCTGGTGACGGTCGAGGACGTGCTGGAGCTCTTCCGGGTCAAACCCGCACACGTGGAGCTCATCCTGACCGGCCGTAGCGCCCACGAGAAGATCATCGAGGCGGCTGACATGGTCACCGAGATGAAGCTGATCAAGCACTACTTCGACAAAGGCGTCGAGGCTCGAGTGGGAATCGAGAGATAAGCCTCGCTCCGCGCGGGCGTGCGCGGATGCTCAGATACCTGGGAGCACATGGCCATGCTCTACGACCGCGAAGCGCTCGCAGCGATCATCGCCCAGAAGGAGACCTGGACGCGGGAGGAGCTCGAGCGCGTCCTTTCCAAGATGCCGGAGCGCGCACCGCGTTTCTCGACCATCTCCGACAAGGAGATACCCCGCCTGGTGTGCCCGGAGGGTGACGACTTCGACTACGCAGCCAAGCTGGGCTTTCCCGGCTGCTATCCCTATACGCGCGGCGTCCAGCCCACGATGTACCGCGGGCGGTTCTGGACCATGCGCCAGTTCGCGGGCTTCGGTACCCCCGAGGACACCAACGCGCGTTACCGCTACCTGCTCGATCGAGGCCAGACAGGCCTATCGGTGGCCTTCCACTACCCGACGCTGATGGGCTACGACTCGGATCACCCCCGTTCGCTGGGCGAGGTGGGCCGCTGCGGCGTGGCCGTCGACAGCCTGCGGGACATGGAGGTCATCTTCGACGGCATTCCGCTGGACAAGGTGACGACCTCGATGACCATCAACGGCCCGGCCGGCATCCTGCTGGCCATGTACATCGTGGTGGCCGAGAAGCAGGGCGTGGGCGCGGATCGGATCGGCGGCACGATCCAGAACGACATCCTCAAGGAGTACATCGCCCAGAAGTCCTGGATCTTCCCGCCGCGGCCCAGCATGCGGATCATCACCGACATCCTGGCCTACGCCACAGAGCACGTCCCGAGGTGGAACACGATCTCCATCTCCGGCTACCACATCCGCGAAGCGGGCTCCACGGCGGCCCAGGAGCTGGCCTTCACCCTGGCCGACGGCATCGGATACGTCCAGGCGGGCGTCGACGCCGGGCTCGATCCGGACGACTTCGCCCCGAGGCTCAGCTTCTTCTTCAACGCCCACAGCGACTTCTTCGAGGAGGTGGCCAAGTATCGCGCCGCCCGACGCATGTGGGCCCGGTTCATGAAGGATCGCTTCGGCGCCCGCAAGGAAGCGTCCTGGAAGCTCCGCTTCCACACCCAGACGGCGGGCTGCTCGCTGACGGCCCAGCAGCCGACGAACAACGTCGCCCGCACGGCCCTCCAGGCGCTCAGCGCCGTGCTGGGCGGCACCCAGAGCCTGCACACGAACTCCCTGGACGAGACCCTGGCGCTGCCGACCGAAGAGGCGGCACTGGTGGCGCTGCGCACCCAGCAGATCATCGCCGAGGAGACGGGCGTGACCAACACGATCGATCCCCTGGGCGGCTCCTACTTCGTCGAGTGGCTGACCGACTCGCTGGAAGCCGAGGCCCAGGCGTACATCGACAAGATCGACGAGCTGGGCGGCATCGTCCGGGCCATCGAGCTGGGTTTCCCCCAGAAGGAGATCGGCGACGCGGCCTATCGGTACCAGCAGCAGCTCGAGCGGGGCGAGAAGTGCATCGTCGGCGTCAACAAGTACGTGCTCGAGGACGAACCGCCGATTCCGATCCTCAAGATCGAGGAAGAAGTCGAGCGAAGGCAGGTGGAGAACCTCCGAAAGGTCAAGTCCGAGCGCGATGGCGATGCCGTGCAGAGGCACCTGAAGCGGATCGACGAGGCTGCCCGGGAAGGCGGCAACCTGATGGAGCAGTTCGTCGATGCGGTGCGGGTCTACTGTACGCTGGGCGAGATCATCCAGACGCTCAAGGGCGTCTTCGGAGAGCACAAGGACCCTGGCATGCTCTGAGCCCGAGCCGGGCCGGAGAAGCAGGCGGAGGAGTGGAGATGGCAGAAGAGCGGAAGCTTCGGATCCTGGTCGCCAAGCCCGGCCTCGACGGTCACGACCGCGGGGCCAAGGTGGTGGCGAGGTCGCTTCGCGATGCGGGCATGGAGGTGATCTACACCGGCCTGCACCAGACCCCCGAGATGATCGTCAACACGGCCGTGCAGGAGGACGTGGATGCGGTCGGCTTGAGCATCATGAGCGGTGCGCACAACGTGCTCATGCCGGCCGTGGTCAAGGGGCTCGAGGACAAGGGCGCCCAGGACATCGCGGTCTTCGGGGGCGGCATCATCCCCGACGACGATATCGCCGATCTGAAGAACAAAGGTGTCAAGGCACTCTTCACGCCGGGCACATCGACCGAGGACATCATCGCGTGGGTCCGCGCAAACGTCAAACCGAAGTGAGCGGTCGCGGCAAGGGCAAGCGGACCCGGACGTCCCACGAGCCCGCGAGGTTCGTCAAGCGCGAGCGCGGCAAGGACCGGGAGCGCCAGGGCCGCGAGCCGGGGATCGAGAGCGGGGCCGAGGGCCATCGCACCGGTCCCGGGCTGAGACCGTCGCTGCGCGAGCCCGGCGAGACCGAACGCGACCGTCCTGGCAAGGCCTGGCGCTCGGGCTCCGGGAAACGGGCTTCGAGGCGAGAGGACCGCAAGCCAGAACAGCGCAGATCGGGCGGGACCTGGGGCTCCGGCGCAAGGACGCGGTCCGAACGGCGCGAGCACGGCAAGCCCGATCGCGCCCAGACCCACGAGAGGCGAGAGCCTGCCCCCGCGCCGCGAGACGAGGACGGGCTCTGGGCAGCAGCGCGCTCGGGCACGGGCCTGGCGGGCTACCTGCGCTTTGGAGACATCCCGGCCCACAAGCTGGGCCGCGTTCTTCGAAACCACCTCTACAAGCTGGCGGGCGACCCCGAGCTGGAGGACGAGAAGGCCAACCTGGCAGGACGCATCAAGCAGGCCGCCACGACCGTGACCGCCTCTCTGGCCACCGGCTTCGGCGAGGGCACCTTCCGCTCGGGAGTGAGCCGCGCCCTGGAGAGCCGGGGTGCGCTATACGCCATCCAGGATCACCTGGAGCAGCTCGTCGACATGGAGCGCATCGACGCAGCCCGTCTCGAGGACTGCAAGCGCGAGGTGGACGAGGTGATCGCGGCCGTCAACGCCTTCCTCGGCGTGCTGGTGCGCGAGCGGGACAGGGCGACTCGCGGATGAAGCTCGAGATCGACAAGCTGCTGGCGCGGGACGTGCGCAGCGGCGCGAGGTTGCTGCGCTGGATCGACGACGGCGTGGCCGAGGCCCGCGCGGTGCTCAAGGTCATCTGGCAGCATACGGGCCGGGCGAGGGTCATCGGGATCACCGGCAATCCGGGGGCCGGCAAGAGCACCCTGACCGATCAACTGATCGGCCGCTTTCGAGAACGAGGCCTGAGCGTGGCCGTGGTGGCCGTCGACCCGTCCAGCCCGTTCTCCGGCGGGGCCATCCTGGGCGATCGGATCCGCATGCAGGAGCACGCCAACGACGAGGGCGTCTTCATCCGCTCCTTCGCCACCCGGGGACATCTCGGCGGGCTGACCCACACGACCACGGACGTGGTCCACGCGCTGGATGCGATGGGCTGGGAGGTCATCCTGGTCGAGACCGTGGGCGTGGGCCAGGACGAGGTCGAGGTCCAGCGCCTGGCGCAGACCACCCTGGTGGTGCTCACGCCGGGCATGGGCGACGAGGTCCAGGCCATCAAGGCGGGCATCCTCGAGATCGCCGACGTCTTCGTGGTCAACAAGGCCGACCGGGAGGGCGCCGACCGCACCGTGCGCGAGCTCGAGCAGATGCTCGAGATGGGCAAGGGCGGCCGGCCCAGCCTGGGCGAGCTGATGCACCACGGGGGGCTCAAGGCCTCCGATCTCGAGCAGGCCGATCGCGCTTCGCCGGACGAGTGGGTGCCGGAGATCGTCAAGACCGTGGCCAGCCGCAACGAGGGCATCGACGAGCTCGTCGCCGCCATCGACGCGCACGCGGAGGTCTATGCGAAGGCCTGCCAGGCCCCCGAGTTCATCCGCGCCAGGCTGCGCCAGGAGTTCCTCGAGATCTACCGGCGGGCGCTGTTCGCCCGGGGCTGGTCGTACCTGATGCACGAGGATCACCTGCAGCAGATCGTCGACCGCATGCTCGATCGCTCCAGCGACCCCTATACTCTGGCCGAGCAGGCCGTGCGCGCACTCGGGAGCCGCTGAGCGCCGAGTGGCATCTCGAATCTCATACAGGGGCGACCGCGGCGCGCAACTCAGATAGCCGTGTCTTCGGATTCGATTGCATGACTCCGCGAGGATGCTGCGTGTAGCTGTAGGCGCTTCCAGAGTGGATCAGCCCGGATCAGCTCGATCGTCTTGTCCCTCTTCTCCTCCCAAGACAATCCCTCATCCTCTTCGTCGATCTCTCGGCGTCTATTTCTCATCCACTCGACAGCATCAAATCGCCTCGTCATACTGGAGTACCTCCTGGGGGGTGCGTATCTCGACCGGGTTGTATCCCCATTCCAGGTTCACGGAATTGAACAGGCGGATTCGCCTGAGGTTCACGATATGCTTGTAGTTCCAGCTCACGATCACGTCTGCGCCGCCCGTGGTCGCAAGGGCGACGTGAAGCGCATCTGCTCTCGAACCCGGTCCAAGAACACCGCGGTGAAGATACGCATCGGCGAGCTCGAATGATTCTCGGCTGTCTGAAAACAAGATCTGATGCTCCTCAGGCACCAAGAGGAGGTGACTTCTCACGGATTCCGGTGCTCCCTGCAACTCGCGGAGCGTATGGACCGAGAGCGCAAGAAGATGTCGTCCTTCGACAAAGAGGTTCCAGAGCGCGTTGCTGGCTGCCTGGAATTCCAGATCCTCGCACCCACCGATGACGGAGGCGTCGGCATATACGAGCAATCGCTTCAAGCAAGGACCTCTCTCATAGGTCGAGTATGTGCACAACCGGGCGGATAACGCCAGCCTGCCTGGTGGCATTTATCCCCCCTTGCCTGGTCAGTATTTTCCGACTTCCGCGGAAATCTGATGCTGTCCGGGACGGGCGACCATGGAAAGTGCTTCAAATCTGTATTGGTAGAGCGTAGAGATGCTGGCGCATGGCTTGCATGGTCTGCGGGGCCGAGGAGGAGCCAGCATGAGGCATGCCTGGATGGTGGTCTTGCTCGCGGGGGTGAGCCTGTGCGGGTCTTGCGCTTCCGGCCCGGCGGATGGGCTGCCCGACGCGGGCCTGTCGGACGGCTCGCAGGACGCGGGCTCCCAGGACGGGGGCCCGCTCGACGGGGCAGGCGACTCGCAGCCCGAGCCGAGCTGGAAGGTCTGCGCGGACTGGCCCACGGGCGAGGCGCGCGACATCGCCGCAGCCGGATCCCGGCTCTTCACGGCGAACATGTACGGGCTTCAGGTCTACGACCGGAGCGATCCGGCGAGCCCGGCCCTGCTGGGCCGCTACCCCACGCCCGGCGAGGCCTGGAGGGTTGCGGTCGATGGCGATCGGGCCGCGCTGGCGGACGGCCGGCACGGCATCGCGATCCTCGACGTCTCGGACCCGTCCGCGATCGAGATCATCGCCAGCCTGCCGCTCGACGGCGAGGCCCGCGGGGTGACGCTCAGCGGCGACCTGCTGGTCGCCTGCTCGAGCCGCGCAGCCCCGCGGCTCTTCGACCTGTCCGAGCCCGCATCGCCGGTCGCGCTGGGCGAGCTGCCCGGCTATACTGCCGAGGCGGCTTTCTGGGGCCAGCGCGTGCTCACCTTCGGCCCGCTGCGCTCGCCGGACGATCCGCCAGAGGTCTGCACGCTCGACACCCGCCAGGTCTTGCGGGTGATGGACGTCAGCGATCCGAGCGCGCCGGTGGAGCTCGGCTCCATCCAGTTCGGCTCCGTGGGCCACGATCCGGCCTGCGAGGGCCACGCCGTGGTGATGCCCCAGGACGGCTGGGGCCTGGTCGTGCACGGACAATACCTCTACCTGGTCGAGACCGAGAGCCGAGTCCGGATCCTCGACCTGTCGGTGCCCTCCGAGCCCCAGGAGATCGGCCGGGTGTCCATGCCCGTGTCCTGGGTCCGGGGTCTCGTGATCGAGGCGGGCAGGCTGCTCGCCAGCACCGAGGACGGGGTGCTCGAGTTCGACATCGGCGATCCGCTCGATCCGGTGCTCACGGAGACGATCCAGATCCCGGCGGGCCGCTTCATCCAGTCGCTGGACGTGATGGGCGGCCGGGTGGCGGCGCTGAGCGCGGGCAAGCTTCACGAGCTCCACCTGCTGGACGCGGCCGACCTGAACCTCCTGGGCGTGGTGAACATCGGCCACCCCTACATCGGGCAGGTGGCCCAGGACGCCTCTCACGCCTACGTGGCCGCCCATCCCGGTCTGACGGTCGTCGATCTCGACGATCCGGCCGGGCCGCGCATCGAGGCGATGCGCGAGGATCTGGGCGAGATGCGCACCATCGCGCTCGCAGGCAGCCTGGCCTTGCTGGCGGGCCAGGATCGGATCTTGACCGTCGACCTCTCCACACCGGCGCGGCCCGCGCTGATGGGCACGCTCGAGCTGGGATCCCTGGATGCCAGGAGCGCGGCGGTCCAGGGCGAGCTGGGCCTGGTCGTCTCGGGCAGCACGGCGATATCGCTCAGGGTCATCGATCTCGCCGATCCCGCCCGGCCCGCCCTGGCGGGCCAGATCGATCTGCCCGGCAAGGCCAGCGAGCCCCGGGTGGCCTTGAGTGAGGGCATCGCCTACGCGGCCTGCGGCACGGAGGGCCTGGCCGTGATCGACGTCCAGACGCCGTCCGCTCCGGAGCGGGTGGGCAGCTACGTCCCGTGGACGGCCGAGGGCGTCTACGAGGTGGCGGTAAGCGGAGATCTCGCCTTCGCGGCCGCCGGGCCCTTCGTGCACGTCCTGGACGTCTCCGAGCCGAGCCAGCCGAGCCTGGTGGCCGATGTGGACACGCCGGGCTACGCGACCCGCATCGCCGCGGAAGGAGAGCGCGCGGTGGTCGGGGACACCTACGACCTCGTGCAGATCTCGCTCGTGCGGTAGCCCGAAGATTTGACGCCCGTGCGGGCACGAGAGTAGCATTCCCGAGTTCGTCTGGATCTCTTCAGGAGGTGTCCCCATGCCTCGCATTGCTCTTGCTGTCTCGATGGTGCTGCTTGCCGCCGCGTGCGGCGACAAATCCCGCAAGCCGTTCGGTGCGCCCTGCACGGATTACACCGATTGCATCTCCGAGACTTGCCTGCAGGTCATTCCCGGCGATGGCGCGTCCGGATTCTGCTCGGAGAGCTGTGAATCCGGAACCAACGCTCCCTGCGCCGACGGTCTTGGTGTATGCATGAACTCGGCGTGCCTGCCTGCTTGCTCGTCGATGGACGAGTGCCAGGCCCTCGGGCCTCTGTTTTCCGGCTGTGACTTCCCATCTGCCTGGGATGCGCTGGGTACGGGGCCCGTCTGGGACTATGACGGCCAGGTCTGTTATGCCGGCGAGACGGCTTCCGAAAGGGGCGCGGAGGATGAGCCTTGCCGAGTCGATGGATCGTGCGATGCCGGGCTGGCCTGCCGCGAGGGTATCTGCGAGTGGACGCCGTGCGTCGGCGTGAGCTGCGGCGGCCACGGCACCTGCGTCTTGGACTCTGAGCAGCAGGCCCTGTGCGACTGTGATCCGGGATGGCTGGGCGTGGGTGCTGGCTGTGCAGATGAGGCTTGCAACGGGGCCCGCTTTCTGGTGCTCCTCGGTGGCGAGGGGGTGTCGGTAAGCGATGGCGATCTGCTGCTCGAGATCGACGAGGAGGTACCGGAGATCGCCATGGCGCTGGAGAATCCACAGCCCGAGTTCGATGTCGAGCTGCGCTATGAAGACCTCTCGGCCGTTCCGGCGGATGGGCCTTCTATCTATGTCTTCTTCGGTGCCAGCAACGAGGACTGGACTCAGCGGCACTATGGCACCGGTGTGCTGAACGAGGGGGGTCTCGATGTCGGGGTGGGGCTCATCGAGCAGGAATCCGGCGATCTGGTCCCCGGATTCAGCGCCTATGGAGTCCCTGGCAGCTCGGTTCCGAGAGGGAACCTTCGTGTCCAGTGCGTCGCCCAGCAGGGCTTCCACACGCTCACCGTGACCGCGACCGATGATGGCGGCGCCAGCCAGTCGGTGTCTTACCCATACTCCGATGGTTGCGCGCGCATCGTGATCGGCATGGTCGCGCACCTCGGTTTCGACCCGGGCCAGCGCGCCAGCGTTCGCATCACCGAGCTTACCGTCGCCAGCGGGGCCGATGCGAACCTCCGATCGGACTCGTTCGACTGTGATGGCCTGGTGTGGTAATCGCCATCCGGAGCCGATTCGGCAGCCTGAGAACGCGTTGACAGCAGCGCGCCAAACCCGTTAGTATGATGCGGCCGGGGCGCGTCCTCCCGGGAGGAGACGTGGCCTTGACTCCCAATCCAAGTGGAGGAAATCGATGAAAAAGATGTTGATTCTTGCAGCCGTGGGCCTCGCCTTGCTGGCCGTGGCCGCGGGCTGCGGCCTGCTGGACGCCACCTCGGGCATCAGCATCAGCCTGCCCGAGCAGAGCTTCGACTTCAGCCTGGACGCGAACCAGGCGCGCACCCAGCTCCAGCAGTTCCTGGCCAGCCAGGGGCCGCCGCTGAACCAGATCGATCTCACGGGCCAGACCGAGATCCCGGCCCAGGTGTGTGACGGGGGCGTCTGCGTCGACGTGCCGCGGATCAACGAGACCTTCGAGATCGAGCTTCCGGCCCAGCAGGTCGACCTGTCGAACGAGCCGGACCTCAGGGACTACGTGGCAGCCGGCAAGGTCAAGAGCGTCTACCCCGAGTACATCAAGTACGAGCTCGACGCGAACACGCTCAACTTCGACCTGCCGAGCGCCGACATCTACATGGATCAGCACGGCACCCAGACCCTCGGCGACAGCGCGGACTACATCGCCCGGCTCGACAGCATCCAGGCGGGCAGCACCGCACCGGGCGATCTCCAGTTCACGAGCGACGGCCGCGACCTGATGAGCAGCCACATCATCCCGGGGCTCAAGTTCTCCATGCTGGGCAAGGCAGGGGTCACCGTCGACACGGACCAGACCCGCACCATCCCGGGCGGCCAGCTCAGCGGCCGCATCAAGGTCAAGCTCAAGTTCACGGTTGATCCCATCTGATCCGGGTTCTCGTCCGGAACCGCTGGCCGACAGGCGGCGTCCAACAGGCCACATGAAGCACTCCAGAGCCATCATCGCAGCGGTCGTGATCGTGCTCGCGGGCATCGCGGGCTTTCTGGCCTTCTTCTCCGTGGGCTCGGGCGAGATGGTCTACGTTCGCGACGACGCGGCGCTCGCCCGCGAGCGCGGCGAGCACCTGCTCAGCCGCCGGCTGCACAGCACCGACCGGGTCAAGCGGGCCGAGCTGCTCTCCAAGGCCATCGAGGAGTTCAAGCGGGCCATCGAGCTCAAGCCCGACTTCGCCGTGGCCTACAACATGCTGGGCCACTGCTACCTCGAGCGGGGCCAGTGGGAGACGGCTCTCAAGCACCTGAACAAGGCCATCGAGCTCAGGCCGGACTACCCGGCGGCCACCTACAACCGGGGCAAGGTTTACCAGCACCTGAGCGTGGGCAAGCGCGATACCCAGCTGATCGACAAGGCCATCGAGGACTACCGCACGGCGCTGGCCTCGGAGCTGGCTGCGAACTTCTCGGGCGATCTTCACAAGTCTCTGGCGGACGCCTTTCATCAAAAAGGCGAGCTCGACAAGGCCATCGCGGAGCTCGAGGCCTACCTGGCCCAGTCACCCAGGGCGAACGACGCGATGCTGATCCGGCGCAAGATCCGCGGCTTGACCCTGATGCTCAAGGGGAGCGCACCGCCGCTCGGCGCGGCGAAAGGCAAGCCGAGGTGATCGCAATGTGGCTCTTCTGCTTGGCCTTGCTCGCGGCCGCACCCCTGGTGCCGGTGGAGCCGGGCGTGCATCCCGACGATTTCCTCTCGATCAGCTGCTCCCGGGATCAGTGCTTGCTGCTCGACGGGGCAGGCGGTCTCTTCTCCAGCCAGGACGCGGGCCGCAGCCTGCGCCCTCGCGCCCGTCTGGCCTCCCACGGGATCAACGCGATCCGCCTGGCGGGCTCGCTTCGGGGCTGGGGTCTGGACCGTCGAGGCGGCCTGTGGCTCACCCGGGACGGTGGCCGCAGCTTCTCCAGCTCGCGCTTGCCGTCGGGAGAGCCGGTCAGCGCAATGCGCCTGGCTGCGGATGGCGGGCTGTGGCTCGGAACCCGGACAGGGACGATCTGGCAGCGCGTCGACGGCGAGATCCAGAAGCGCGGCCTGGAGATCGGCGGTGCGGTGCTCGATCTGGCGGTCTGCGGGCAGGGTGAGTCGCAGCGCGTGTACGCGCTGCGCGCGGATGGGACGCTCTTCGTGGGGGGGGCCCGGGGCGGATACGAGAAGGCGCTGCGGCTCGAGCATCGGGCCCTGGGGGTGGCGGCATCGGACAAGAGCGCGATCGTGGCCGGTTGCAAGGGAGCCGTGGCCTGGTCCCGGGACGGCGCGCGAGGACAGCTGCCCGCAGGAGTCGATCGGGGCGCGCCAGAGGGCTGGCAGGAGTACTGCCTCCGGCCGGCGGATCGCACCTTCGCCGGTCGCTTCGTGCTCTTCGGCATACCGGGCTATCTGCTGCTGGTCGAGGTGGAGAGCGGCAACGCTGCCTGGTTGCGCGCACCGCCCGATCAGATCTGGCGGGACCTGGCTCCCTGGAGGGACGGCGCGCTGGTCGTGGGCCACAGCGGCGCGCGTGGCGAGCTGGGCCTGCAGGACGGTCAGGTCGTGTTCTCTTCCGTGGGCGAGGTGCGGCCGAGCTGGACCGATATCGTGGCGCTCGGGCGCAAGGATGCGCTGCGCTGCGACATGCAGGGCCGTTGCGATCGCTCGCGCGATGGCGGCCGGAGCTGGGAGTCCATCCGGGGGGTCGGGCAGGCGCTCAGGCGGCTCTCGTTCGCGGATACGGGTCGCGGCTTCGCGCTCGCCGGTCTGCACGAGGTTCTCGGCACCCGCGACGGAGGGCGTAGCTTCCAGGCGATGGGCCGCTGGGACGGCGTCGCGTTGCGGGACGTCTTCTGCCTCGACGCCATGCGGGTCTGGCTGGTCGGCAGCAGCGGGGCCGTGATCCATTCGGTCGACGGTGGCAAGAGCTGGACCCAGTCCCGGATACCCGGCTTCAACCGCGATCTGAACCGCGTCCAGTTCCTCGACCCCCAGCACGGCTTCTGCGTCGGCGATCACCAGGCCGTCTTCTCGACCTCCGACGGCGGACGGACCTGGCAGTCGCGGCTATCGGGGCGCGGCAGCCTGTGGACGCTGCACTTCGCCGATCGGAAGCTCGGCTGGGTGGCCGGCAACGAGGGGTTGGTCATGTACACGATCGACGGGGGCAAGAGCTGGGTCCCGAAGCCTCTCGGGACGGCCGAGCCGGTCTACGAGCTGAGCTTCTCGGGCAGGCTGCGCGGGCTGGCCAGCACCAGTGGCGGCGCTTTGTTCTTGACCAACGACGGCGGCGATCGCTGGAGACGAGTGGACCTGGGTACGCTGTCGTCGGTCACCTGTCTGGCCTGCTGGAGCAGCGCTCGCTGTCTGGTGGGCGGAGAGCGGGGCCTGCTCCTGCTGGGCAATCCTTTTCGCTACTTCCGTTGAGGTTTCGGGCATCATCCGAGTTGGACTGCGGTTGGCTCTTGGAGTAGGCTTGTCTCATGGCCAGGGAGCAACGCAGAGAAGACCGCGCGCCGACCGAGATCAAGGTCCAGTACCGAACGGTGGGCAGCTTCCTGTCGGACTATGCAACCAACTTCTCACCCGGGGGCGTCTTCATCCATACCGAGAACCCGCTGCCGGTGGGATCGAATGTCAGGTTGATCTTCTCCCTGCCCCAGGTGCCTGTGCTTTTCGACGTGAGTGGAGTCGTCAAGTGGATCAAGCGCGAGGACGAGGACGAGTCGCCCTCGGGCATGGGAATCCAGTTCGAAGAGCTCGGGGAGAAGGTGCGCAAGCGCTTCGAGGATTACGTTCACAAGCTGAGCCAGGAGGTGCCCTCCGCGCTGCGCATCGGCAAGCGCAACCGGCCGACTGTCGAGGTCAAGAAGATGTCGGGCTCCTCGCCAGAGCGCCGCGCCCAGACCCAGTACACCTCCCGCCCTCTGGGTCGACGCCGCAAGAGGCGCAAGGATTGAGGGGCGCGGTGAAGAGGAGGCACCCAGATCGAGAAGTCCCGGATCTGCCCCCCGCGTTCTCATTCGACGAGATGCGCTTCCGGCAGGTGACGGTCGTGGCGCACAATCTGACTTACCACGGCCAGCTCCTCGGCGCGGACGACGAGGTGCTGTATCTCAAAGGTCGCCTGCGCTACCTGCTCATCCCGTTGGATCGAGTCAGCTCGGTCAAGCTCGACGACGAGCGGCGAGGCTTCGACCGCCAGAAGATGATCGGCGCCGAGTTCTACCTGGAGTAATGATGCGCGAACGGATTCTCATCGCGAGCCTGTGCGGCTTGCTCGCAGTCCACTGTAGCAGCGGCGTGCCGTCCGAGCCTGATGGAGATGGCGGTGGCGTGACGGATGCCGGTGAGGACGGCTTGACCCTGGACGGAGGCGAGACCGATGCCGGGCCGGCGGACGCGGAGGCCTGTGAGAGCGCAGCCGGGCTCTGCGCCCGCCTGGGCCTCGACTGCGGAGAGGTGACCCGCCTGGATGCCTGCGGCAACTTGAGGACGGTGTTTTGCGGTACGTGCCAGGCCCCGGAGGTCTGCGGCGGCGGTGGGGCCAACGTCTGCGGTCCGGGAAGCTGCGTCAGCTCAGGCTGGTGCTGGGAGAATCCGCTTCCGCAGGGCAACACCCTCCGGGGCGTGGACGGGATCAGCGACAGCGATCTGTGGGCGGTCGGAGAGGGCGGGATGATCCTGCACTGGAACGGCACGAACTGGACCATCGTGGAGAGCGGGGTGCGAGAGAGCCTGGCTGACGTCTGGGTGACGAGCGCGGACGACGCGTGGGCGGTCGGGACCGACGGGACGGTCCTGCACTGGGATGGAGCTGGCTGGAGCCCCGTGAGCACGGGCTTCGACGATCACTTCGAGGCCGTTGCGGCCGACGGCCAGGGCCGGGTCTGGATCGCGGGCCGAGAAGGCATGCTCTGCCGGGACGGAGGGGTCTGGTCGCAGGACACTTCCCACAGCGCGTTGCAGGATATCTGGCTTCGCTCACCTGACGAGGTCTGGGCGGTCGGCTCAGGCACGATCATCCGCTTCGACGGTCAGCGGTGGAACGAGCTCGACAGCGGCCTGGATGTCCAGCCCTTGCTCTCGGGCGTCTGGGGCGCTTCCGGGGACGACGTCTGGGTGGTGGGGGACTATCACAACCAGTACGACGAGGCGACCATCCTGCACTGGGACGGGGCTCAGCTCTCGCGCGTCGCAAGCCACACCGGCGGCGGCCTCCAGGGGGTGTGGGGGACAGGCGCCGACGACGTTTTGGCGGGCGGCAACGGCGGAACCGTCGTGCATTGGGACGGTACGAGCTGGCAGGACATCTCCGGCGGTTGCGGGGGCGCCGGGGCGCACCTGTATGCCACCGGCGGTGGCGCCAGCCAGCCCTGGTTCGTGGGCAACAGCGGCCAGATGTGCCGGTGGAATGGAGTCGAGCTGGTGCGGGAGCAGACCGGGGTATCGGCGGCCTTCATGGGTATCTGGGCCCTGGGGGCAGACGACGCCTGGGCAGTGGGGGGACCCGTCGTCTTGCGCTGGAACGGCTCGACCTGGACCGAGACGAGCCTGCCGGGGAGCGGATCCTACGGCCGGGCGGTCTGGGCGGCGTCGGCGGACGATGTCTGGGTTGTGGGTACCCACATCTACCACTTCGACGGAAGCGCTTGGGACGAGCCGGTCGCCTGCCCGGGTCTGGAGGGCATCTCCGGGAGGGGACCCGACGACGTCTGGGCGGTGGGCCGCTGGAGCTCGTCCGGCGCCGCCGTGATGCACTGGGATGGCGAGCGGTGGAACGACTTCGCGCCGTTGTCGAGCATCCTCTTCCTGAGAGACGTGATCGCTTTCTCGGGGACGGATGTCTGGGCGGTCGGCGACGGGCTCGCGCACTACGATGGCGAGAGCTGGTCCCTCACCGACACCGACTCGTTCCTGCACGGCGTCTGGGGGACCTCCTCCGATGATATCTGGGCCGTGGGCGAGCGGGGCACGGTCCTGCACTGGCAGGGAGCCGAGTGGACTCCGGTGGATCTCCAGACGACCGAGGGCCTCTCCGACGTATGGGGGAGCGCCTCGGACGACGTCTGGATCGCGGGCAGATCGGGGACCGTCTTCCACTGGGACGGCGTCGCCTGGGATTCCGCCTACACGAGCGCGTGCTCCGGCGTCGCGGCCATTTCCGGCGCCGGGACGAGCGACGTCTGGATCTCGGGCTATGGAAGCATCCTCATGCATCTAAAGCGCTGATGAGGTCCTTTTTCATCCGCACCTTCGGCTGTCAGATGAACGTGCACGACTCCGACCGCATGGCCGGCCTGCTCGAGGCCGCGGGCTTGCAGGCGGTGGATCGAGCGGCCGAGGCGGATCTGATCCTCATCAACACCTGCTCGGTGAGGGCCAAGCCCGAGCACAAGGCCCTGAGCGAGGCAGGGCGACACAAGCAAGCGCGCAGGCGGCGGGGGGCCAAGGTCGTGCTGACGGGCTGCGTGGCCCAGCAGCACGGGGCGAGGCTTCTGGACACGGGGCTGCTCGACGCGGTGGTCGGCACGGATGCCGTGGGCCGCATCGGCTCCATCGTCGAGCGCCTTGCGCGAGACGAGCGGGGCGTGTGCGACGTCCGCGCGCACGGCCCGGACTCGCCTTGCTTCGCGCCGCTGCCCGCTCGGCGCGGCTGCGGGGTGAGCCGCCTGGTGACCGTGATGAAGGGCTGCGACAACCACTGCGCCTACTGCATCGTACCGCTAGTCCGGGGGTGCGAGGTGAGCAAGCCGCTCGCGGATGTCCTGGCCGAAGTCGAGGCCCTGGCCAGGGCGGGTGCGCAGGAGATCACCCTGCTCGGCCAGAACGTCAACTCCTACCGCGACCCCGAATCCGGCACGCGCTTTCCGGGCCTGCTGCGCGCGCTCGATCGCCAGGCGGCCGTGGACCGAATCCGATTCACCACCTCGCACCCCAAGGATCTGGGCGATGATCTGATCGAGGCCATGGCCGGTCTGCCGCGGGTCTGCGAGCATTTGCACCTCGCGCTGCAGTCGGGCTCGGACGAGGTGCTCGGGCGCATGCGGCGCGGGTACAGCCGCCAGGGCTTCCTGGACAGGGCGCGCGCGCTGCGGGCCTCCGTCCCCGGCATCGCGCTCAGCACGGACCTCATCGTGGGTTTTCCCGGCGAGCGCGAGGCGGACTTCCGGGCCACCATGGACGCGGTCGAGGAGGCGGCCTTCGACAGCGCGTTCTCCTTCAAGTACTCCCCGAGACCCGGCACGCCGGCCGCGAGAGAGCTCGAGGACGACGTCCCGGCCTCGGTCAAGCAGCGGCGCCTGGAGACGCTGCAGGATCTGCTCGCCCGGCTCGAGGCCAGGAGCCTGGCACGGCTGGAGGGCCGGCGGCTCGAGGTGCTGGTCGAGGGGCAGAGCCTTCGCGATCCGCGCGCCCAGACCGGCCGGACGCGCTGCAACCGGGTGGTGAACTTCGCCTCGGAGGGGGCTGCGGGCGAGACGGTCTGCGTGCGCATGGCCGAGGCCCGGGGCCACACCTTGCTGGGCGAGCTTCTGGAAGTCGAACCCGGCTGCGACTCCGAGAAATGATAGGCGGCAGGACGGCAGGACGGCAGGAGACGAGGCTGGCGATTCCCGCGCTGGCTGGGCTATCCTGGGGGAGGAGGATGCCATGCTCAACCCGACACCGCCCGAGCTGCTGGTCGATGCACGCGGCCGGCCGTACTTCCTGTGGGACATGGACATGACGCTGGAGTCTTTCCGGGAAGGCCTCGCCGATCCCGATCCCGAGGTGCGCGCGTACTTGATCGGCAAGCTCATGCGCCAGGCCAAGCCGGATGACGTGTTCGAGTTCGTGTCCCTCGGCGAGATCCTGGCGAGCTGGGCAGCCGTCGAGAAGCACCTCGGCGAGAGCGCCGCGTTCTGGCGCTGGCTGCTCGATACGTGGAGACGACCTGGACATGGCCTCCAATAGACTCACGGAGCTGCAGCTCGCGGTCCTGCGAGCGCTCGCGGATATCCGGCCGCAGTATACGCTGGTGGGCGGCGCAGCCCTGGCGGGCTTCCACCTGGGTCATCGCGAGACCCGCGATCTGGACCTGTTCTGGCGTGGGAGAGATAGGCTGGGGGATCTGACCGCCTTGGTCGAACGGGAACTGGCTGCGGCTGGATTCGAGATCCAGCGCTTGCAGTCGGCGCCGGCATTCTCCCGCCTGCGGGTCGCCCGCTCGGACGAGGTGGTGGTCGTCGACCTCGCGGCGGAGCCGGGCGAGGCGGTCCACCCCGACGCCGAGGCGGATCTCGGCGGGGTGCAGATCCTTGTCGCCAGCGCTCAGGAGATACTCGCGGACAAGCTCTGCTCCCTTCTCGGAAGGGCTGAGATCCGAGACCTGCAGGACGTGATCGCCTTGCTGGCTGCGGGTCGTGATCTGCGCCTGGCCTTGCGCGATGCGCCCCGAAAGGACGGCGGCTTCTCACCGCTGACCCTGGCATGGGTGTTGCGCGGCCTCGATGTGCTGCGGCTCGCCCGGCTCGCGGGCCTGGATGGCGAAGCTGCGCAGCGACTGGTCGAGGAGCGCGATCGGCTCGTCGCTTCCTTGCTGGAGGAGACCAGGCCCAGGGGGGCATGAAGGCTCTTCGGGCGGCTAGTCGCCGAAGATCAGATCGCCGATGTCCTCCGTCGCCTGGGAGAGGTCCTTGCCCAGGCGCTCCCAGAACCAGTCCCAATCGCTGCGCGGCTTGGCCGTGGGAGGCTTCGCTGCGGGCTTGTATGCGATACGGACCGGGGCCCCGCCCGCCTTGACGATGCAGCGCTGGCCAGCGTCGAGCACAAGGGCCTTACCCTTCTCGCCCGACACCTCCACCCGGCCCTCGATGACCCGCACCGTGGTCCGTGCCTCGGACAGGCGATCGACGACGAAGGAGGTGCCCCGCACGTCCACCCGGGCCTCGGGCGTGCGTACCGAGAACCCGCCCGTGCCGGGCTCGACCCGGCAGCAGACCTTGCCGCTGGCGAGCTCCATGAGCCGACCGGCGTCGCAGACGCGGTAGCGGCTGTGAGGATGGATCTCGATTCGAACGCCGGCCTCGGTGACCAGAGAGCTCGCGACAGGACCGCTCTCCAGCCAGCTCGGCTCCTGGATCTTCGGCGCCTCTGGCTCGGCGGGGCTCCAGAGCACGAGCAGCAGGGCAAGACAGGCCGCGGCCGCGCCCGCGATCCCCAGGGCCCACTTCAGGGCCCGCTGGCCTGCGTCTGGCTTTTGGGTCAGGCCCAGCTCGCGCTCCACCCGGCGCACCATCCTCGCCAACTCGTCCGCGCCGGGCGCGCCTGCATCTCCGTGCAGGGCGCGCACGAGCAGGATCTGCTCGTCGTAGCGTTCCCGGCAGGCCGGGCAGGCGGACAGGTGCCGTCGCATGCGCGCGGCGCTCCAGGAGCCCAGGTCGTCGCACAGGTAGCGATCGATCTGCTCGCGGGCGTGCATGTCAGCCAGACCCCCTTCCCAGGGCCTGGAGCAGCGGCGTGTGCCTGCGCGCCTTTTGCACCAGGACCTTCTTCAGGTACTTGCAGCGGCGCACGCTGATGCCCAGCTCGGCCGCCACCTGGCTGTAGTCCAGCCCCTGCTGGAAGTGGAGCTGGAAGAACCGCCGCCAGTCGGCCTCCAGGCCGGAGGCGAAGCCCTCCAGGGCTGCCTGGAGCTGCTTGCGCTGCACGAGCTCCTCGGCCCGGGCCGGCTCGGTCGCCCGCTCCAGGCTCACCTGGGGATCGTCTCTGTCCGGGCCGATCTGCCGCCCCTGCCTGCGCAGGCGATCGATGCAGCGGTGGCGGGCCAGGGTGGCCAGCCAGCCGGCGAAGGTCTCGGACTGGTCCGGATCCACGTCCATGCGCTTCTCGTAGGCTTTCAGCCACACCAGGTGAGCCGCCTCCTCGCGCTCGAACTCGCTCTTCCAGTACCGGCACACGATCGACCTCACCAGGGGCGTGAACACACGGATGACCTGGGCCAAGGCATCGGCCTCTCCCTGTCGGAAGGACTCGACAGTCCGACGTGTCAACCGGCCATGTTCCAAGCTCGCAACCCGCAGTACGCTCGGGAGTGCGGTAAAGGACATTTTTTTTTTGTCCTGGCCGCCCGTCCACAGCGTACTCCCAGGTGGAGTCATCTGCCAAGCGGAGGACGAGCCATGCAATGGTCGAACCAGATCGTCTCCCACGCGACGGATCTCGTCCAGAGGGAGGATAGACCCGTGAACCTCTCGGCCATCACCAGCGAGTTCGTGGACCTCCAGATCCGGGCCCACAAGGCCACAGGTCTGGACGAGAAGGGCAGGGCGCGGCAGGAACTGCTGCGCACGGCATTGATGCTGGGCGAGAAGCAGTTCGAGACCGAGCTGCTGAGCCCCGGCGGGCGGGTCAAGGTACGCATGCAGGACGGCGATCGGATCTGCGTCCAGGTCATCGACCGCATCGACGAGGGCATGTTCGACGCCCGCCTAAAGACACCGGTGGCCATCGGCACCCGCAAGGTGGTGCTGGTGGAGCCGGGCCCCGGCCGTCCGGCCCTGGCCAGCTACGCCGTGGCCGTGGCGCCGTCGATCAGCGATCCCGAGCTGACCCGCTTTCGCCTCGAGAAGCCCTGAGATCGCGCTGCCATACGCCTAGTTCAGAAAAGCCGATTTCCCGAGCCAGCTTCTGTCTGGATAGTAGACGAAGATAAGGCCTCCGCCCTTGAGGCTGTCGATGACCTTCCGGGCTGCCTTCTTGGACACGGCCGGGCAGCCCCAGGAGCGGCCCAGGCGTCCGACCCGCTTGGCGAAGGCCTGGCTCACGTACCAGGCGCCGTGGATGACGATGCTCCTCTCCTCGGCGTGGTGGTTGATGCCCTTCTCCAGACCCACGAGCTTCAGCGTGTAGCCGTGCTTGCCCTGGTAGGTCTCGGTGGCCTGGAAGAGACCGAGGCTGGAGGCGTAGGACCCTTGCCGGTTGGAGAACACGTTTGCGTGATTTTCGCCGCTGCCCTTGCCGTGGGCGACCAGCTCGTGGAAGAGGAGCTTCTTCCGCTCGAGGTCGAAGATCCACAGGCGTCTTTTCGTCGACGGCAGCGAGTAGTCGATGACGCACAGGACCTTGTTCTTGCCGAAGCCTCTCTCCTGCGCGGCAGCGGCAGCCTTGAGGGCCAGGTCGAGGACCTCGGGCTTGAGACCTGCTGCCCCGAAGTGCGGTGAGGACGAGGCCAGCAGGAGGACCAGGGCGAGTGAAGAGAGTCGCATCGTCTCCTCTCAACCGAGGCGCTTGCGGAATCGCAGCGCGCTGAGGGTCAGGATGAGAAGCCCGTAGGCGGCCAGGGCGCCGAGCTGCATGGAGAGGTCCTCGAAGCCGGCTCCCTTGAGCAGGCAGCCGCGCATGATCTCGAGGAAGAAGCGGCACGGGTTGAGGTAGGTGATCGGCTGGACCCAGGCGGGCATGTTCTCGATCGGCGTTAGGAAGCCAGAGAGCAGGATGGCCGGCATGGCGAAGAAGAAGGCCCCCAGGACCGCCTGCTGCTGGGTGCGACCGATGGTGGACACGAAGATGCCCATGCCCAGGGTGCTCATCGAGTACAGCAGCGTGCCGGCGAAGATGACCAGCAGCGGGCCCCGGATGGGCACGTCGAAGAGCCAGGAGCCGACGAGCACCAGCGTGGCGATGTCCACCAGGCCGATCGCCGCGAACGGCAGGCACTTGCCGGTCAGCAGGACGGCCGGGCGGATCGGGGTCACCATGATCTGCTCCATGGTGCCCGCCTCCCGCTCGCGGGCCAGGCCCATGGCGGTGACCATGGTGGTCACGACCAGCAGCACGATCACGGCCACGCCCGGCACCATGTACAGAGCGCTGATGAGCCGGGGGTTGAAGTAGATCCGGGGTGAGAGCCCGAGCCGGGGCACCGAGACCGAACAGCCCGTGCTGGCCTCCAGCCTGGTGATCTGACCCTCGGCCAGGTCCAGGCTCCGCAGGTAGCCGTACTGGACGGCCGCGTTGGCGGCGATCTGGGCCCGGTTGGGATCGCTGCCGTCGACCAGGACCTGGACGGGGGCCGTGTGCTCGCGCGCGAGATGCCGGCCGAAGCCCGGCTCGAGGATCACGGCCGCGGCCGCCTGGCCCGTCTCGAGCATACGGGACGCCTCCTCGCCGCTGCTCGCCGAGGCCGCGCGGTCGAAGGTCGTGCCGGCCAGCAGTCCGGCTGCGAGCTCCCGGCTCGCCGGGCCGCGGTCCGCGTCGAAGACGGCCGTGGGGATGTGATCCACGTCCAGGTTGACCGCATAGCCGAAAACGGTCATCTGGATCACGGGCGCGACGATCAGCATGACCGCCGTGCGCCGGTCCCGAAAGGCCTGGCGCAGCTCCTTGATCATGACGGCCACGAGCGAAGCCCACATGGCGTGCTCCTCAGTCCAGCCGCCGCCTGAAGCGCAGGGTCGAGAGCAGCACCATGGCCAGGGCGAAGACGGTCAGGGCCAGCACTTGCGGCCACAGGTCGACCGCGCTGTTTCCCTTTAGCAGGATTCCCCGCAAGACCACGACGAAGTAGCGGGCCGGGATCAGCGCAGACAGGGCGCGCAGCGCCCAGGGCATGTTCTCGATCGGGATCAGGAAGCCCGACAGCAGGATCGTCGGCACCATGGAGCTGAGGGCCCCGGCCATGGTGGCGACCATCTGGTTGCGGGTGAGCACGCTGATGAGCAGACCCTGGCCGAGCATGCAGATGAGGAACAAGGCGCTGATGCCGAAGAGCAGCCAGAGCGAGCCCTCGACCGGCACGTCGAAGAGCCAGGTGCCCAGGGTGACCACGAGCAGCACCTGCACCATGCCGAGCACGAGGTAGGGCAGGAGCTTGCCCAGCACGACCTCGAGGCGGCCCACGGGCGTGGAGAAGAGCTGCTCCATGCTGCCCCGCTCCCACTCCCGGGCCACGGTCAGGGCGGTCAGCAGCACGGCGATCGTGGCCAGGATCAGGGCGATCAGCCCCGGCACGATGTAGCGCGCCGACTCCATACCCGGGTTGAAGCGCGAGCGCACCCGGGCCTCCACCTGCGGTGTGAAGGAAGCCCGCTCGCCGAGCACGCGGGCAGCCTCGGACTGGGCGATGCCCACCAGGTAGCCCACGGCGATGCCGGTCGTGGTCCCGTCGGATCCGTCCAGCAGCACCTGGGCGTCGGAGGCCTGGTCGCGCCGCAGCGCGCGATCGAAGCCCGCGGGGATGACCACCGCCACCTTGAATTCGTTGCGCCGGAAGGAGGCCTCGACCTCCGAGCTCGAGGTCGAGCGCGCCGTGATGGCGAAGGCGCCCGAGGCGGTCACGGCCTGTGCCAGCCGGCGCGAGGCCGGGCTGCGGTCCTGGTCGATCAAGCAGGTGGGCAGGCGATCCAGGTCGAAGGAGATGGCATAGCCGAAGAGCAGCAGCAGCACCACGGGCATGCCGAGCGCCATGTAGATGACCTGCACGTCCCGGGCGATGTGGATCGTCTCCTTGTGGGCCAGGGCCAGGATGCGGATCAGGAAGCGCTTCATGCCCCTGCCTCCCCGGCAATGGACGGGCCGGCCAGCTTCAAGAAGACGTCCTCCAGGGAGGTGGCCACCGCCTCGACCGAGACCTCGGCCTGGCCCGCGCCCCGCAGATGGGCAGTGATGGCCCTGGCGTCCGGTCCGTCTTGCGAAACGCGCACGTGGAATCCGGCTCCGAAGGGCTCCACGTCGACCACGCCCGCGAGCCTGTCGAGCGCGAGCACGCGAGCGCGCTCGGCGCGGCCGACCTGGTAGATCCTGCCGGGCACGAAGTCCTGCTTGAGCTGCCCGGGCGTGTCCAGCGCGGCCAGGCGCCCGTCGACCATCAGCCCGACCCGCTCGCAGTACTCGGCCTCGTCCATGTAGTGGGTGGTCACGAAGACCGTGGTCCCGCTCGATGCCAGCTCCCGGATCAATCGCCAGAAGTCGCGTCGGGAGTCGGGATCCACGCCCGCCGTGGGCTCGTCGAGAAAGAGGATTCTCGGCCCGTGCAGCATGGCGCAGGCCAGCGCCAGGCGCTGGCGCCAGCCGCCCGGCAGCGAGCCGGTCAGGTCGTGCCGGTGCTCGCTCAGGCCGATCCGCTCGAGCAGCTCGGCGGAGCGCTTTCTCACCGCAGCCCGGCGCAGCCCGAAGGCTCCTCCGAAGAACTCCAGGTTCTCGCCCACCTGCAGATCCATGTAGAGCGAGAACTTCTGGGACATGTAGCCGATGCTGTGCTTGACGCGCTCGGGATCGGCCGCCACGTCCACGCCGGCCACCCATGCCCTGCCGTCGCTCGGCACCAGCAGGCCGCAGAGCATGCGGATGGTGGTGGACTTGCCCGCTCCGTTGGCACCCAGGTAGCCGAAGATCTCGCCGGGGTGGACCTCGAAGCTGACCCGGTCCACGGCGACGAAGTCGCCGAAGCGGCGCGAGAGCTCCTGGGCCCGGATGGAGACCGGCTCAGGCATCTGCCTGCTCCTGCTCGCGCGCAAGTCGGATCCGGGCCAGGAAGACGTCCTCGAAGTCGGGTCGGATCGCGCCGAGGCGCGCGCCGCTGCCCTCGAGCCGGGCTGCGAGCGCAGCGCGCTCTCCGCTGCGAACCACGGCACGCAGCAGCTCTCCGGCCGGCGAGAAGGCCAGCACCTGCGGGCAGGCGCGCAGCCGGGACTCGACCTGGGCGCGCTCGCCGCCCGACAAGGAGTAGACCTCGTGCTCGAAGCGGGTGAGCATCTCCGCGGGCTCTCCCTGGATGAGCAGGCGCCCGGCATGGATCAGGCCCACCCGGTGGCAGCGGGACGCCTCGTCCATGTAGGGCGTGGAGACCAGCACGCTCATGCCCTCGGAGACGAACTCGCCGAGCAGATCCCAGAGCTCGCGCCGACTGACCGGATCCACACCGTTGGTGGGCTCGTCGAGCAGCAGGGCCCCGGGGCGATGGAGCAGGGCGCAGGCCAGGGCGAGCTTCTTGTACATGCCGCCCGAGAGTGCGTCGGCTCGGCGCGAGGTGAAAGGCGCCAGGCGCGTGATGCCGAGCAGTCGCTTGCGCCGCTCGAGATAGGTCTGGCGGTCGAGGCCGAACATGCGGGCGAAGAAGTGCAGGTTCTCCTCGACGCTCAGGTCTCCGTACAGGCTGTATGCCTGGGGCATGTAACCGGTCACGCCGCGCACGCGGCGCCGTTCGATGAGCGGGTCGTGCCCGCCCACGAGCACCCGGCCGGCCGTCGGGGCCATGAGCCCGGCCAGCAGGCGGATGGATGTCGTCTTGCCCGCGCCGTCCGGGCCGACCAGCCCGTAGAGCTCGCCCGGAAGGACGGCCAGGCTCACGCCCCGCAAGGCCTGGACCTCATCAAAGCGCCGCTCGACGGACTCGAGGATCAGCATCGAGGTCTGGTCATCGGCCTGGCTCATCGGTCTTCCGGCGCCTCGTCCGTGCGCTCCGTCCCGTCGATGGAGACCTCGATCGGCATGCCCGGGCGCAGCTCGCCCTGGGGGTTGGGCACGCTTATCTCGACCGCGAAGACGAGCCGATCGCGGTCCTCTCGGGTCTGGACGTTGCGCGGGGTGAACTCCGCCTTGGCCGAGACATGCCGGATGACGCCGTGGAAGGTCTTGTCCGGGTAGGCATCCGCCCGCACCGTGACCTCCCGGCCGGGCGCAGCGGCCGAGAGCTCGGCGTTGGGCAGGAAGAAAGTCGCCCGGACCTCGCCGAGGTCCGCGATGGTCAGCAGCCTCGCGCCGGGCAGCACGGCCTCTCCGGGCTCGTAGTTGCGCGAGAGCACCACACCGCTGCGGGGCGAGGCGAGCCGGCACTCGGCCTCCACGGCCTCGGCCCGCCGCACCGCTGCCCGGGCCACCTCCACCTGGGCCTCGGCAGCCAGGACCTTGGCCCGGGCCACGAGCTCAGAGCCCCTGGCGGCCGAAGCTCGCGCCTTGACCGCCTGGGTGTTGGCCTCCAGGGCGGAGATCTGGTGGCGCAGGTTGGCCACCTGGGTCTGGATCTGATCCAGGCGCGCATCGCTGATGGCGCCCGCCGCGTTCATCGACTTGATCCGCTCGGCCTCCTTGATGGCGTTGAGCAGACCTACCTCCACGGACTGGACCTGGGAGCTGGCGGCCTGGATCGAGCTCGAGGCGGCCCGGCTGTTCTTCGACGCGGCCTCGACCCCTGCCCGGGCGGCCTCGACTGCCGCCTCGGCCGCTGACAAGCCAGCCTTGGCCTGGCTAAGGGCGGCCAGGGGCTCGGCGCAGTCGAGCTCGACGAGCACCTTGCCCACCTCGACCGCATCGCCCTCGTCGACCGCAATCCGGGCGATCCGGCCCGGGATGCGGGCGGTCAGGTCCACCTCGACCGCCTCGACGATGCCCGATCCGCCGGCCGGGGCGAACTGGGCGGCGTCGAGCTGCTCGATCCGGAAGTAGAGCGCTGCGGCCAGACCGCCGGCTAGGACGACGGCGATGACGATGATCCGTTTCATGGGCCTCCCTCGCTCGTGCAAGGAAATGGGTTAGCACTCTTCGTGCCAGGCATGCAACAGGCAAGAGGCACGGGATTTGCGTCTCCTCCGGGCTGCCGGGAGTGGTTTTTGCGAGTGGGTGTGATATCTTGCGGACTTGCTTGGCAGGAGCTCAGGCTCCTTGTGCGTTTTTTCACTTCTCGATGTGTACAGAGATCCGACACATTTGTCGGGAAAGCGCAGGCAAAAAGACCGTGGATGGTACAGGATCGGGAAGCGATCGCTGGCGTTTCGCAGCCGACCGGTTGATCGTCAAGCTCTTCAAGTTCCGGATCTGGATTGCGCCTGCGGTCATGCTCCTGGCCCTGCCGGTCTTCGCCATCTGGGACCCCGCGCCCTGGAAGCTCATCTGGATCGGGGCGGTCCTCGTCTGCCTGGGCGTGCTGTCCGTGTTCGAGTACCGCCGGGTCAAGGCGCTGCGCGAGGTGAGCAGCGTGACGGTGGTGATCAACCTGGTCTTGATGTTCCTGGTGCAGGGCGCGATGGTCTACATCACCGGCGGCATCATGAGCCCGCTGATCGTCATCTTCATCCCGATGGCCCTGGCGTCCGGTATGCTCGTCCAGAGCTACCGGCAAGTGCTCTTGGTGATCGCGGTACCTGCCTGCATCGCCGTGCTGCTGGCCGGCAGCGCGCTCTATGGCTGGGTCCCCTACAGCCTGCCCGCCTTCTTCGAGCTTGGATCGGCGCTCGTGACCATGCCCGTTCTCGTCTGGGGCACGGCCGGCTTTCTCGTCTTCATTCTCATCATGACCTCCAAGATCGCGAGCCTGGTACGCCGGGCCATCGAGCAGCAGGTTCGCGAGGGCCTGGCGGCCAGGCAGGAGAGCCTGGAATCGCTCGCCAGCCGGAACCGCGAGCTGCAGTCGGTCTCGCGCACCATCGCCCACGAGCTCAAGAACCCCCTGGCCTCCATCCAGGGCCTGGCGCAGCTGCTGGCGCGCTCGGCCGAGCCGGGCAAGCCCTCCGAGCGCCTGGAGGTGATGCAGCGCGAGATCGCGCGCATGCGGGAGGTGCTGGACGGCTTTCGCGACTTCACCCGGCCGTTCACCGCCCTCGGTGTGGAGCGCTGCGATCTGTGCGGGCTGCTGCGCGAGGTGGTGGCCCTGCACGAGGGCTTGGCGGGCAGCAGGGGCCTGGCGCTGGAGACGGTCTCGGAGCCCATGGAGATCGAGTGCGATCCGCACAAGGTCAAGCAGGCCCTGGTCAACCTGTTGCAGAACGCGCTCGAGGCGAGCCCACCTGGCGGGACGGTGACGCTCCGGGCGGGAGCCTGGCGCGGGGAGGGCGTGCGGATCGAGATCCAGGACGCTGGTCCGGGACTGAGCGAAGAGCTGAGCGAGCACCTCTTCGAGCCGGGCTTCACGACCAAGGAGCACGGCACCGGGATCGGCCTGGTGGTGGCCCGATCGATCGCCGAGCAGCACGGCGGCTGCGTGGAGATCGACTCCGGCGCCTCGGGTGGCTGTGTGGCCAGCCTCTCGCTGCCCGCCCGGCCGAGCCCTGCCGCTCTGCCTGAGGAGGGGACATGAGGCCGCGGGTCCTGGTCGTGGACGATGACGCGGGGGTGCGCTACACCCTGCGCGAGATCCTCGAGGACGGGGACATGGAGGTGGCCGAGGCGGAAAGCGGCGAGCAGGCCCTGGCCTGGCTGGAGGCCAACACGGCCCACCTCGTGATCTGCGACCTGGCCATGCCGGGCATCGATGGCATGGGCTTGCTGGAGCGGATCCGGGCCGGGTCCGACTCGCCCGAGGTCATCATGATCACGGCCCACGGTTCCGAGCGCCACGCGGTCGAGGCCATGAAGCTCGGCGCCTACGATTACTTCGCAAAGCCCTTCGACATCGACGCGGTCATGCGGGTCATCGAGCGCGCGGTCCAATGGGTGCGGCTCGATCAGGAGTGCGAGGCCCTGAGAGCCGAGCTGCACCTGGCCCGGCACATGGTCTTCGCATCCGACGCCATGCGAAAGCTCGCGCTCATGGTGCACCGGGTCGCGCCCCGGGACGTGACCGTGATGATCACCGGCCCCTCGGGCACGGGCAAGGAGCTGCTGGCCGAGGCGATCGTGGACGGATCGACCCGGCGCGACCGGCCCTTCGTGCGCTTCAACTGCGCGGCCGTGCCGGGCGAGCTCGCCGAGGCCGAGCTATTCGGCCACAGCCGGGGCGCCTTCACCGGGGCGACCACAGCCCGGCCGGGCCTGTTCCGCGAGGCGGACAGCGGCACGATCCTGCTCGACGAGGTGGGCGAGCTCGGCGCCGGCTTGCAGGCCAAGCTGCTGCGCGTGCTGCAGCAGGGCGCGCTACGGCCCGTGGGCGAAGCGCAGGAGCGTGAGGTGGACGTGAGGGTGCTGGCGGCCACCAACCGCGATCTCGAGCAAGAGGTCGCCGCGGGCCGCTTCCGAGAGGATCTCCTCTACCGCCTGGACGTGGTGCGCATGCACATCCCGCCGCTCGCCGAGCGGATCGACGACGTCGAGCCGCTCTGCGATCACTTCCTTCGAAAGTACGCCGAGCGCTTCGGTACCGGACCGATCCAGCTCACGAAGGAGATTCGCTCGAAGATCCTGACCGCCGCCTACCCCGGAAACGTGCGCGAGCTCGAGCACCGCATCGAGCGCATGGTGGCCCTGTCTTCCGGCGGGCACATCGACGAGCTGGGCCTCGGCGAGCCGGTCCAGGGCGCAGCACCCGAAGGCCTGAGCCTCAAGAGCCGGGTGGCCGCCTTCGAGCGCGGCCTGATCGCAAACGAGCTCGCCCGCTGCGGCCAGAACCGCTCCGAGGCCGCCCGCCGCCTGGGCGTAAGCCGGGTGACGCTGCTGGACAAGATGAAGAAGTACGATCTGAGGTGAGCGCGTACTCTGGAATCGCGGTCGCCATCTACTTCATCTATAAGGGATAGCCCGCGCCGGCGCCCAGCCATTGGAAGGAATTGGCCTTACTAAAATGACAGCGTTGACAACAGTGTCTTCATTGCATACAATGCAATATGACGAATGAGCTCGAGATGAAGGAGTCGATGATGGCCGTCCTCAATATTCGCAACCTTCCGGACGAAATCCACGCGCGGCTTCGAATTCGAGCGGCCAAGGCGCGACGCAGCATGGAGGCCGAGGCCCGGGCGATCCTGACCGCGGCCTGCATGGAGGAGCCGGCGGCATCGATAGGCGATCTCCAGGACTGGGTGGATGAGCTCTACGGAGAGAGCAAGCCCTCCGATGTAGTCGATGCGCTCATCGCCGATCGTCGCCGCGAGGCCTCGAGCGAATGATCGCCCTGGACGCCTCGGCGCTGCTCGCGTTCCTCTTTCGCGAGGAGGGGCACGAGCGCGTGCGTGCCCACATCGAGCGTTGCTGTCTTTCTGCGGTCAACCTCTCCGAGGTGATCGGTCGTTTCGTGCGCGATGGGCACCCTGGCGAGCAGGTGCGATCGCGAATCGCGGCGACTTCGATCGAGATCGTGCCCTTCTTCGAGTCGGATGCCGCCCGGGCCGCGTCGCTGCTGCCCGCCACGCAGCCGCTCGGGCTCTCGCTCGGCGACCGGGCCTGTCTGGCCCTGGCGCTCGCCCGCAAAATCCCGGCCTTGACCGCGGATCGGAGCTGGAAGTCTCTGGCCATCGGCGTCTCGGTCCAGGTGATTCGAGGACAGGGTCCTTAGCCGCAGCTTGCCTGTCAAGCCTGGACTCGGGGCGGGACTTCGTACTACCCTCGCAGACCACGTGCAAGCGAGGGCGGCATGGACTTCACCTTCACCGAGGAGCAGCGGGCCTTCAAGCGGCAGGTGCTCCACTTCGCCCGCAAGGAGATCGCTCCGCGCTGCCAGGAGCATGACCTGAAGGGCGAGTTCGACTTCCAGTCCTTCCGGCGAATGGGCGAGCTCGGTATCCTGGGCTTGCATTTCCCGGAGGAGCTCGGGGGCGCGGGCGGTGACGTGCTGAGCACGGTGCTCACGGGAGAGGCCCTGGGCGAGGCCGGGGTGGACGGGGGGTTGCTGCTGGCCTATGGGGCGCACACCTTCCTGTGCGCGGATACGATCTACGCCCACGGGACCGAGGCGCAGAGGCGGCGCTACCTGCCCAGGCTGATCACCGGCGAGTGGATCGGCTGCCTGGGCCTGACCGAGCCCGGCGCGGGCTCGGACGTGGCCGCCATGCGCACCCGGGCCGAGAGGCGCGGCGACACCTACGTGCTGAACGGCTCCAAGATCTTCATCACCAACGGACCCGTGGCCGACGTGGCCGTGGTCTACGCGACCGTGGATCGATCGCTCGGCCACGCGGGCATCTCGGCCTTCATCGTCGAGACGGACAGACCGGGCTTCTCCGCCGGCGCACCGCTGCACAAGATGGGCGTGCGCTCCTCGCAGACCTCCGAGCTCTTCTTCGACGACTGCGAGATCCCGACCGAGAACCTGCTCGGCCAGGAGGGGGCGGGCTTCTTGATGGCCATGCAGTCGGTCGAGTGGGACCGCTCGACCCTGATCGCGCCGTTCATCGGCGCCATGCAGTACGGGCTCGAGCGCTGCACCCGCTATGCAAAGGAGCGCGTCCAGTTCGGCAAGCCCATCTGCGAGTACCAGGCGGTCAAGGCCAAGCTGGCCGAGATCCGGATCTTCCTCGAGGCGGCCCGCGGGCTGGTCTACCGGATCGCCTGGTGCAAGGACCAGGGCCGCCCGCTCAACCACCTCGAGGCGGCCGTGGCCAAGCTCTTCGTGGGGGACTGGTCGCTGGAGCCGGCCAACGCGGCCTTGACGCTCATGGGCGGCTATGGTTACTGCCACGAGTACGAGATGGAGAGGCTCTTTCGGGACGGCCGGCTGGCGGCCATCGGCGGCGGGACCTCCGAGATCCAGAAGCTGATCATCTCCAAGCTCATGTAGGGGCATCCGATGGACTTCGAGCTGAGCGAGGCGCAGAAGGAGCTGGCAGAGCGGATCGAGGGGCTGGATCTGCCGGAGGAGCCGATCCGGGCTTGCTTTGCCGCCCTCGGCCAGGCGGGCTACCTGGAGAGAGAGCTCGGCTCGCAGGAGGGCTTCGGCTCGCTCGCCATGTGGGAAGCCCGGGTCGCGCTCGCCAGGCGCATGCCCCAGCTCGTGCTCGCGGCCGAGCTGGATCGCCTGGTCTCGGGGCTCGTCGCCGAGCGTGGACCGGAGACGATAAGCGCAGCCCTGAAGTCCGGCCAGTCGATCGCGGCAGCAGCCTTCAGCGAGCGGGACCGGAACACCCTGCGAGGCGAGCTCGGAACCCTGGCCGAGCCGGACGGAGATGGCTTCCGGCTCAGCGGTCGCAAGGATCAAGTCTCGCTGGCCCGGGCCTGCGACCTGCTGGCCGTGCTCGCGGACACGCCCGAGGGCAGCGCCATCCTGCTGGTCGAGCCTGCTGCGGACGGGGTCCGGATCGGCGAGCCGATCGACACGCTCGGCTTCCAGGCGCTCGGCACCTGCCCGGTCGCCTTCGAGAGCGTGGCGGTCGGCCGCGAGCGGGTGATCGAGGCTCCCGACGATCCGCGCGAGGCGCTGCGCTGGGCCGAGGACCGGGCGGTGACGGCCATCGCCGTGGGCATCTGCAAGCTGAGCCTGGACCGGGCCCGGCAGGCGGCTGACGCGCCCAGGCAGGCCGGCAAGCCGCCGGCCGGCTATCAGGTCGTCCGATTCCAGCTCGCCGAGATGCTGACCTTGCTCCAGACGGCCGAGCTTCTGGCCCGGCGCGCGGCAGCCGAGAGCTCGGATCGCTCGCTCGCCCTGTGCGCCAAGGTCTTCGCCACCGAGGCCGCCTGCCGGCTCTCGGACTCTGCGCTTTCCATCCTGGCCTCGGCCGGCTACCGGCGAGACGAGCCGGTGGCCCGAGCGCTGCTCGAGGCGCGCTTCGGCACCCTGGCCGGCCACTCGTCCCAGGTGGCCCGGATGGCCATCGCCGACGATGCCCTGGCGCGCTTGGCGCCCTAGGAGGAACTGTCCATGGAGGTCATCGAGTCCCGGGTGGACACCCGCAGCGCCGAGTTCAAGAAGAACGAGCAGGCCATGCGGTCCCTGGTGGCCGACCTGAAGGCCGAGCTGCAGCGAGCGCACATGGACCGCTCGGACAAGGCCCAGAAGCGCCATACCTCCCAGGGCAAGCTGCCGGTCGAGGAGCGCCTGGAGCGGCTTTTGGATCCCGACGCTCCCTTCCTGGAGATCGCCCCGCTGGCGGCCCGGGGCATGTACGACGGCCGGGTGCACGGCGCCGGCAGCCTGGCGGGCATCGGGCGGGTCGCGGGCCGGGAGGTGATGGTCACGGCCAACGACGCCCGCATCAAGGGCGGGACCATCTACCCCATGGGGGTCAAGAAGACGCTCCGCTGCCAGACGATCGCCATGGAGAACCGGCTGCCCGCCATCAGCCTGGTGGACTCGGGGGGCGCCTTCCTGCCGCTGCAGAGCGAGCTCTTTCCGGACATCGACGACGGGGGGCGGGTCTTCTACAACCAGGCCATCATGTCCAAGCTGGGCATCTCGCAGATCACCTGCGTGATGGGGCTGTGCACCGCGGGTGCGGCCTACATCCCGGCCATGTCCGATCACGCCGTTCACGTGAACCGCACCGGGGCCATCTTCCTGGGCGGACCGCCTCTGGTCCGGGCGGCCACCGGCGAGGAGGTGAGCGCCGAGGAACTGGGCGGTGCGCGGGTCCACTGCAGCGAGTCGGGGGTGAGCGACTACTTCGCCGAGGACGACGCCCACGCCCTGGCCATCGTCCGGGACCTGGTGGCCTTGCTGCCGCCGGCACACAAGACCCGCATCCCCACCCGTGAGCCGGCCGAGCCGCTCTACGATCCGGCAGAGATCTACGGGATCGTGCCCGAGTCCCTGGCCACCCCTTACGACGTGCGAGAGGTCCTGGCCCGGATGGTCGACGGCAGCGAGTTCCACGAGTTCAAGCGCGACTACGGGCCGACCTTGGTCTGCGGCTGGGCCTACCTGCACGGCATGCAGGTCGGCATCCTGGGCAACAACGGGGTGCTCTTCTCGGAGAGCTCGCTCAAGGCCACCCAGTTCATCCAGCTCTGCGACCGGGACGGGGTGCCGCTGATCTTCCTGCAGAACATCAACGGCTACATGATCGGCCGCGAGTATGAGCGCGGCGGGATCACCAAGGACGGGCACAAGATGGTCAACGCGGTCGCCACGGCCACGGTGCCCAAGCTGACGGTCATCGTCGGGGCCTCCTTCGGGGCGGGCAACTACGGCATGTGCGGCCGGGCCTACGGGCCGCGCTTCTTGTGGATGTGGCCCAACGCCCGGATCGGGGTCATGGGCCCCGAGCAGGCCGCGGCGGTGCTGGTCTCGGTCAAGAACGACCAGCTCGCCCGCGAGGGCCTGCCGCCGATGAGCGAGGAGGACAAGGCCGCCATCCAGGAGCCCATCCGCCAGGCGGCCGAGCAGGAGGGCAGCGCCTACCACTCGACCGCCAATCTCTGGGACGACGGCATCCTGGATCCGGCCAGGACCCGGGATGTGCTCGCCCTGGGGCTGTCGGCCGCCCTGAACGCCCCGCTGCGCTCGGAGCCCTGGGGCTACGGGATCTTCCGGATGTGAGGGCCGGATCGAGATGCTGGAAAAGATCCTGATCGCCAACCGGGGCGAGATCGCGCTGCGGATCATACGCACCTGCCGGGAGATGGGCATCCGTTGCGCGGCCGTGTATGCGCCTGTGGACCGGGACTCGGTCCACACCCTGGCCGCGGACGAGGCGGTCGCCCTGGCAGACGACGAGCCGGCCCGGTCCTACCTGGACCAGGGCGCCATCCTGGCCGCTGCCCGGGCCACCGGCGCCCAGGCGATCCACCCCGGATACGGCTTTTTGGCCGAGAACGCCGACTTCGCCCAGGCCTGCGCGGACGCCGGGCTGACCTTCATCGGGCCGCCGGCGGATGCGCTCCGCGCGGTCGGGGACAAGACCGAGGCCCGGCGGCTGGCCAGTGCGGCCTCGGTGCCGGTCATCCCGGGATCGGCGGAGCCCACGAGCGATCCCGGGGCCCTGGCGGCCGAGGCAGACGGGATCGGGCTGCCGGTCATGCTCAAGGCGGCCGCGGGCGGAGGCGGCAAGGGCATGCGCCGGGTGGACAGCCGGGAAGAGCTGGCCGAGGCCGTGCGCCGCGCGAGCAACGAGGCCCAGAGCGCCTTCGGCGACGGGCGGATCTACCTGGAGCGCTGCATCCAGAACCCCCGCCACGTGGAGGTCCAGGTGCTGGCCGACTCCCAGGGCCGGGCGGTCCACCTCTTCGAGCGCGAGTGCTCGATCCAGAGACGACACCAGAAGATCGTCGAGGAGGCGCCCTCGACCGCCCTGGACGAGGATCTGCGGGCGCAGATCTGCGCCGCGGCCCTGCGGGTCGCCCGGGAGTCCGGCTACCAGAACGCCGGCACGGTCGAGTTCCTGCTCGAGCCGGGTGGGGCGTTCTACTTCATGGAGGTCAACGCCCGGCTGCAGGTCGAGCACCCGGTGACCGAGGCCATCTGCGGGCTGGACCTGGTCCGCCAGCAGATCCAGATCGCGGCCGGAGAGCCGCTGGGCTTCGATCAAGAATCGATCACCCGCCGCGGCCACGCGATCGAGTGCCGGATCTACGCCGAGGACCCCAGGGCCGGCTTCCTGCCCAGCCCGGGGAGGGTCCTCTACCTGCACGCACCAGCAGGCCCCGGGATTCGATTCGACTGCGGTGTGGAGGCCGGCAGCCAGGTGCCGGTCCACTACGATCCCATCCTGGCCAAGCTGATCGCCTGGGGCGCCGGCCGGGAGGCAGCCCTGGCGCGCATGGCGCGGGCCCTGGCCGAGACCGCCATCCTGGGGGTGGACACGGACATCGAGCTGCTGCTGGACATCGTCTCGTCCGAGACCTTCCGGCAGGGACGGATCGACACCGGCTTTCTCGAGCGCCACTTTCCAGACTGGCGCCCGGACCCCGCGAGGCTGGACGCGCTTCTTCTAGGCTGGCTCGCGGCCGAGGCCGAGGGCCTGACCCGCGCCGAGAGCCAGGCCCGACAGAGGGAAGAGTCGAGCGTGCCCGGGATCGATCCCTGGCGGACACTGGGCCGTTGGAGGATGGAGGATTGACGCACCCGAAAGAAAAGGCGCGCGCGATCCGGGTGGCCGGGGAGGAGCGCGCAGTCAGCGTGCAGGCCCGGGAGCCGGGACGCATCGAGGCGCTGGTGGACGGGCGGGCGCTCTGCTGCACCTACCGCTCGATCGATCCGCAGCGGCTTCGGATCCAGCTCGGAGATCGCAGCTTCACCTTCCACCTGGCCGTAGATCGCGGCCGGGTGCACGCGAGCGCCATGGGCTGCCATGCGCGGATCGAGCCCGTGCGCGCGCGCCGCGGAGCGCAGGACCGCGCGCCCCCGCCCGAGGTCACGCCGCCCATGCCCGCGGTGGTGGTCGAGCTGCTCGTGGCCCTCGGCGACCGGGTCGTACAGGGCCAGCCCGTGGTCGTGGTCTCGGCCATGAAGATGGAGTCCACCCTGGTCGCGCCCCACGACGGGGTGGTGTCTGAGATCCGGGCCGCACCCGGCGACAAGGTGAGCCCGGGCGACGTGCTGGTCACGGTGACGAAGGAGGGCTCGAATGGCTGAGCGTCTCTTGGTCGAAAGGCAGGTTCATCGTCTGAACTTGACCCTCAACCGCCCGGATCGGCGAAACGCGCTGGACAGCGGCCTGGTGGCCGCCTTGACAGCCCAGCTGGAGGCAGCCGACGCCGATCGCGATATCCGGCTGATCGTCCTGACCGGGGCGGGCAAGCGGGCGTTCTGCGCCGGCGGCGACCTGGCCTCCGACATGGGCCAGGGCGGGGCAGGAGAGACGATCCGCGCCTTCGGCGCGCTCATGCAGAAGATGAGCGAACTGGGCACCCCGCTCCTGGCCCGGGTCAACGGCCACTGCGTGGGGGGCGGGGTCGGGCTGATGCTCGGCTGCGACCTGGCCGTGGCGGCCGACGACGTGAAGCTCGGCACGCCGGAGGTCCGCTCGGGGGTCTTCCCGATGCTGATCGCCCCCTGGATCGTGCGCCACATCGGACCCAAGCGGGCCTACGAGCTCTTCTTCACCGGGCAGCGCATCCCGGCCAGCCAGGCACTCGACTGGGGCCTGGTCAACCGCGTGGTGCCCAGGGCCGAGCTGGACGATACGGTGGACGAGCTCGCCGAGCAGCTGCTCTCGGTAAGCCCCTCGGCGGTGCGCATCGGCCGCAAGGCCCTGGCCCGGACCCGACACCTGTGCCTCGCGGACGCGACCCCGATCCTGGCCGAGGCCCTGGTGGAGCTGCTGTGCACCGCGGACGCAGCCGAGGGCATCTCGTCATTCCTGGAAAAGCGCAAGCCCGAGTGGAAGAACCGCTAGCGAGGTATAGCCATGCACGAGCTCGTCCACGGCCCGAAGACCGATCCCGACCGGGCGTGCATCATCACCTGCGCCCTGTCCGGCGTGGTGGCCAACCGGGACCAGTGCCCGGCCATCCCCTACCGGCCGGAGGAGTACGCGGCCGAGGCCAGGCGGGCCTACGAGGCGGGCGCGGCCGTGGTCCACATCCACGCCCGCTCCGTCGACGGCTCCCCGTCCTACGAGGTGAGCGACTACCGGGCCATCTACGAGGCGGTCACCGCGGCCTGCCCGATCGCCGTCAACTTCTCCACCGGGGCGGTGGGGGTGAGCACCGAGCAGAAGATCGCCCCGGTGCGCGAGATCCGCCCCGCCCTGGCCGCGCTGAACATGGGCTCGATGAACTACGCCAAGTACCACCCGGGCAGGAAGGGCTTCGTGTTCGAGTTCGTCTTCCCGAACCCCTTCTCCGAGATCGTCGAGCTCCTGACCCAGATGAAGGCCGTGCAGACGCGGCCCGAGATGGAGTGCTTCGACGCCGGTCACGTGGCCAACTCCTACCCGCTGATCGACATGGGGCTGCTGGAGCCGCCATTCCAGTACAGCCTGATCATGGGCGTGGTGGGCGGCATCCCGCCGACGGTGCCGGCCCTGAGCTACCTGGTCGGCTCGCTGCCCGAGCGGGCCGAGTGGGAGATCATCTGCGTCAGCCACCAGCAGTGGCGCATGCTGGCCGCGGCCTGCGCACTGGGCGGCAACGTCCGGGTGGGCCTGGAGGACAACTTCTACGTGGCGCCCGGCCGGATGGCCGGATCCAACGGCGAGCTGGTCGAGAAGGCGGCCCGGATGATCCGCGACCAGGGCCGCGAGCCGGCCACGGTCGAGCAGTGCCGCGAGCGGCTCGGGCTCGTGAACCGTTGATCCGGAATTGGCGTGTCGAAAAAACGCCAGGCTAGGTTCTCTTTCGCGCCCGGACCTTGATGCTGGCGACCCTTCCGGCCAGCTGCGCGGCCCATTGCCTTGCCTGCGCCGGGTTGATGGAGGCGCCGCAGCATGTGCCGCTCGGGCCGAAGAACATCTCGATCTGCGAAGCATCGTAGACCAGGCGCTCGAGGACCTCGATTTCGGCAAGTCCGGCCTGACGCAGCCCGTCGATGTAGGCCTGCTCGCTGATGGCGCCGGCGATGCAGGCCGAGCGCAGGTTGCGGTTGCTGGAGATGGCCTCCGGCAGGTCCTCGGCTGTGATGTCCGAGACCAGCATCGTCCCTCCGGGCCGCAGCACGCGGGCGATCTCGGCGAAGACGCGATGCTTCTCGGGCGAGAGGTTGATTGCGCAGTTGGAGATGACCCAGTCCACGGAGCCACTCTCGACCGGCAGCTGCTCGATGATGCCGCGGCGCAGCTCGACGTTGGTGAGCCCGGCGGAGGCGACGTTCTCCCTGGCCTTGTCCAGCATCTCCTCGGTCATGTCCACACCGATGACCCGGCCTGTGGATCCGACCTTTGCAGCCGCCAGCAGCAGGTCGATCCCGGCGCCGGAGCCGAGGTCGAGCACGACCTGCCCTGGCTCGACCGCCGAGAAGGCCACCGGGTTGCCGCAGCCGAAGGAGTTGACCACCGCATCAGGTGGAAGCGAGGCCAGCTCAGAGCTATGGTAGCCAGCGCTCCCTGCCGCGACGCCCTTGGGCACCTGGCCAGCGCAGCAATATTTCGGAAACGATTTCAAGGCGTTGGCATAGTCTGCCGAGATTTTTTTACGGCTGCCATCCGATTCGTTCATCTCGCCTCCTCGATTCTTGACTATAACCCGGTTATCCGAGTATATGCAAGTGATTGGTGGAGGAAGCCCTGGCATGCGTGCGCTGACGACAGTCTTCAAGGCCCTGTCTGACGAGACCAGGCTCAAGATGATCGGCCTCCTGCTCGAGCAGGGCGAGGGCGAGCTGTGTGTCTGCGACTTCGTCCATGCGCTGGCGATCACCCAGTCCAAGGCGTCGCGTCACCTCCGGCACCTGGTCCATGCCGGCCTTCTATGCGATCGGCGCGATGCGATCTGGGTCTACTTCCGGATCGCCAACGATCCGGGCCCGGCCCAGGCCCGGGTGATCGAGATGCTGCCCGCCGTGCTAGAGGGGCGGGTGCCTGCCGAGCTGCTCGAGAGGCTCGCCGATTGGAAGAGGAGCAAGGAGTGCGCGGGGGGCTCGTGCGGGTAGAGCATGCTCGACGAACGAAGAGGCAGCTCGAACGCATCACTCTGCGAGGAAGTCGGTGGTGATGGGATCGGGAAAGGCGTCGATCATTTTGCAATCTTGCTTGAAGCCCTTCTCCGTGACGCGGATCTCGTTGACGTTCAGTCCGCTGGTGATATTGCGCTGGCTGACCTTGACCGAGCGAAGATTTTCGACGAACGCGGCCACGTCCTCGGGCTTGGCGGGCGCCGTGACCCTCTTCTTCTCGGCCTGCCTCGCCCTGGCCTGGGCGGTGATGGAGTCGACGGCTGCGGTGTGGATGATCGTGTCGCGAAACTCGGTGAAGATCTGCTTGTTCAGAAACCAGCGCACACCGCTCACCTTGCCGTCGATGGCGTAGGCGAGCCCCACCAGGTTCTTCTCCTTGCCCGACGCTTGAAGATGCGCTCGGATCTTCTTCGCTATCGTCTCCCTCTGGGCCTTGACATGCTCGTCGTCCAGGGTGGCGAAGAGGGTGCCCGAGCTCGAGCTGACCATGTTGTATGCGTTGACCTTGCTGACGTTGGCCCAGACCATGCCCTGGTTGCCCTTGTACTGTCCGGCCTTCCGGACCGATGTGGTGGCCAGCTGCTCCATGGCGCCGAACTTGCCATTAGTGGTCTGGCCCATGCGATTTCCGGTCCAGCGACCCTGCTCGATGCAGAAGGCGCCCACCGGAATGGTCGACTCGGGCCCCACCACGAAGTCCTGAGCCACCAGCCGATCCTGCTTGCCGCCGTACAGGACGGTGCCGGCCAGGACCAGGATGTGCTTCTTGCCCTTGTTCTCGATCACCAGCGTGCCCACCTGAGCCCCATCCAGGACTTGCGGCTGTGCCTGAACCTGCGAGCTCGATCCCTGGCGGATGGGCCCGGTCTGCGCACCCAGCTCCCGGATCTCGGCCTGGCCGTCCTTCAAGGCGTGGGTCAGGCTGATTACCTCCTTGAATTCCGATGGCTTCTTGGCGAAGACGGGGAAGATGGTCAGGTTGTCGATCAGCTGGGCCGGTCCCAGGAGATGGTTGTCGTCGAGCGGAGTCGGCCCGCTGCCCTCACCGGCGACGGCCGGCAGGGCGAGGAAGATCCCAAGGATATGGATGATCAGTCTTTTCATTCCGCTCTCCTCTCCGGCGGTGATATGAGATGAATGACGGATCAAGCCTTGCTGTTCTGTCGAGCACGGCTCCCGATGGTCCTGGGATTCGGAGGACGGGTGTGCGAGATTCGGAGCCATGCGCGGACCTGGCATGTGGAGCGCCGCCTGCCTCGCATTCGCCCTCTGGCCGCTTGCGGATCGCTCCGAGCCTGCCTGTCAAACGAGGATCGAGCAGGTGGCGCTCGGCAGGGGCTTCGGCTTTCAATCCGCCTGCGCCCTGGGCGAGGCCGGGCTTCGCTGCTGGGAAGAGCATCACCCGTCCGACTGGCTGCGGGGAGCCCCGACGACGAGGCCCATCGCCACCTGAACGACTACGTCCGCATCCACGGATCCCACCGGCCGAGGTGAGCACCGATTACCGCCAAGCGATCTCTCGACGCCTGGCACATCGAAGCGCACTGGGGTTGACAAGGCACCCCCTGGAGCCGATAGGATGGGTCAGGAGGCCTGGATGACCGACGACGCTTGCGCGAACAACGAGGAAGTGCAGATGACGGTGGCCGGGGTGACGCTGGACCCGACCAACAACATGCCGATCATTATCCTGAAGGACGTCGACGACACTGTTGCCATCCCGATCTGGATCGGCCTGGTCGAGGCCTCCGCGATTGCCACCGAGCTCGAGGGCATCCAGCTCGCGCGGCCCATGACCCACGATCTCCTCAAGAGCCTGCTGGTCGCGATGGGCGGGAAGCTCACGCGCATCGTGGTCAACGATCTCAAGGACGGGACCTTCTACGCCTCGCTGTACATCGAGCGGGACGGCGAGAGCCTGGAGGTCGACTCCCGGCCCTCGGACGCCATCGCCCTGGCCCTTCGCGCGGGAGCCCAGATCTTCGCGACCCGCAAGGTGATCGACAGCTCCCAGCAGCTGGACATGGATGCGCTCAAGCAGGTGCTCGGCAAGGAAGAGGAGCAGGGCGCGGAGGGCGAGAGCAAGGAAGGCAAGAAGAAGGACAAGGACCGCTGGACCGAGATCCTCGAGAACCTCAAGCCGGAGGACTTCGGCAAGTACAAGATGTGACCGAAGCCCATCCATGCCCCGGCTCCTGCGCAAGCTCCTCGTGTTCTGGATTCCCATCGCCGTCTACATCGCACTGATCGTATCGCTGTCCTCGATGACGCGCCCGCCGGTGCTGCTCAGCTTTCCGCTCTCCGACAAGCTCCTGCACTTTGCGGAGTACGCCATCCTGGCCATCCTGATCGCCAGGGCGCTGTGCTCGCTGGATCTGCTGGGCTGCTCTGTCTGGAAGGTCGGCGCGGCGACCGTGGCCGCAGCGCTCTTCATCGGCGGTCTGGACGAGCTCTACCAGAGCCTGGTCCCGCACCGCTGCGCCGAGTGGCTGGATCTCGCGGCCGACTGCCTGGGCGCTGTCGCAGGGGTGGCGATCTACTTCCTGGTGGCCGGCTTCGCGGCCAGGCGGCGGGTTACAGCGGCAGATGGCTGACCTTGTCGGTGCGCTCCTCTGCCAGGATGCGCTCGATGCGGGCCAGGACCTCTGACATCTGCTCTGGGGTTCCCAGACCGATCCGGAGCGTGCCCGGAAGCTGCTGAGAGCGGTCCCGGACGTGGATGCCGGCCTTGGCCAGCTTGCGCGCCATGCCGGGCGCATCGTCGAACTGCACCAGGATCCAGTTGGCGTAGGTCGTGCGGCAGGGAAGGCCGTGCTTGCGGCAGAAGCGCTCCACCATGGCAGCCGATCGCTTTACGTCCCGGACATAGGCCCGGTAATACGACAGGTCGTCCAGGGCCGCAGCGGCCGCCACCATGGCCAGCATGTTGACGCTCTTGGGGTTGTAGATCCGCCTGAGATCCTGGAGCACCGCTTCGTGGGCGATCAGATAGCCGAGCCGCATGCCCGCCAGGCTGAACGCCTTGGAGAAGGAGCGGGTCACCACGATGTTGGGGGCGGAGTCGATCAGCCTGGCGCAGGTGACGCCCGCGAACTCGAAGTAGGCCTCGTCCACGATGACCAGCAGCGAGGGGTGGCGGTCGGCCAGCTGGAGGATCTCCACCGGCGAGTGGACCTGTCCGGTCGGGTTGTTGGGGTTGACCAGGTAGATGAGCTTGGTCCGCTCGTCCACCTGGGCCTCGATCTCCACGAGCGAGGGCAGGAAGGGATTCTCCGGCTCCACGCCCCGGAGCTCGGCCCCGGCCACCTCGGCGAACTGGAGGAAGTGGTTGTAGGTCGGCACCGGAAAGACCACGTTGTCGCCCGGATCGAGGTAGGTCTGGCAGATGAGCTCAAGGGAGGCGTCCGAGCCGTTGGTCAGCAGCAGCCGCGAGACCGGGTTGCCCGTGTAGTCGGCCAGACGCGTGTAGAGCGGCTGGTAGAACATGTCCGGGTACCAGTTGAGCGCCGAGCCGTTGCCCAGAAAGGCGATCAGGGCCTCGATGACCTTGGGCGACGGGGAGATGGTGCTCTCGTTCCAGTCCAGCTTGAAGTGCTCGATCCCGGGCCGCAGCTTGATGGTCTCGCGCGAGCAGGCCGGGTCGTAAGGGTCGAGACGCTCTATCCGGTCTGCAATCTCTGGGAGGCGTGTCAGCAGGGGGTGGTTTCTCGGTTCGGCTTCCATGTTCTGCTCCGCTGCAAAGCTCGAAGTACGGGTGCCTTGCGTTCTGGTTGCGACCCCTTCTCCTGCACCTTGCGACCAAGCAAGAACGATGCCAAGACTGCGGAGCTGTCAAGAAATAGGATGGTGATTGTCTATTATATAAGAGTATGTTTTTGCTTGTGATCTCTGGAGGACGAGCCCAGCAGGCCGAGGTCCCGATCCCGCATGTAGGACTGTGTAGTGAATGGGGGATACGACGTGAAAAAAAACGACAAAGCTCACTTGCTCTCCAGTGCGGCCCTGCGCTCGCTCTGGGCCTGCTTGCGGATCCGGATACGCTCGAAGACCTGGACGATCACGGGCATCATGAACACGGCCGCGCCCAGGCTCGCCAGCTCGCCGATGTCGGCCAGGATGCCGAAGGAGACCAGGGCCTGGGTATCGGCGATCAGCAGTGAGGAGTAACCGATCAGCGTGGTCAGCGAGCAGAGGATGACCGCCCCGCCAGTCGAGGAGATGACCCGCCCCATGGATGCCCGACCCTCGATCCGGTAGCGGTTGAGGATGTTGACCGCGTAGTCGATCCCGATCCCGAAGGTGATCGGCAAGGCGATGAAGTTGAGGAAGTTGAGCTTGAGATCGATCAGGGCGGCCGGCCCCACGGTCCAGACCACGCCGAAAAACAGCGTGACCAGGATCAGCACCACGTACCTCCAGGCCCGGTAGGCCAAGATCACCAGCAGCATGATCCCGATCAGCGAGGCCAGCACGGCCCGCGGGCCGTCGCGCTCGATGGCCCGCAGCATGTCGGAGAAGATCGTAGCCACCCCGGCCGAGCTGACCTCCTCGCCGCAGGGCAGCTGGACGAGGCGGCTGGCCTCGGAGACCTGCATGAGGAAGCGCCCATCGTAGATCGAGCGCCCGTGCCGGGGGTAGAGGGCGAGCGGCAGGCCCACCCTTCCATCCAGCTCGGTGAACTGGCGCCGGACGGCGCTCGGCAGGTCCTCCAAGCCGACCGGGCGGAGGTCTTTGGGCGGGCGATACTCATCGACCTGCTTTCGCTGCTCGTCGTCGAGCCAGGTCAGGGTCGACTTGCTCAGCAGGCGATCGATCTTATTCAGCACTTTGATCTTCGCCTTTTGATCCGAGGGCAGGTAGGAGTAGATGGACCGGATCTTCTGGAACAGACCCTGGTTGGGGCCGGTCGAGTTGTTGCGCTCCAGCTCCTCCTGGATCAAGGGCACCTGATCCAGCCGGTCGGCCAGGATGAAGTTGGGGTTGAGGCGCTCGGGAAAGAGCCCGTCCACCCGCGAGCTCAGCCTGCCCGACCCGGTCAGGAGGGCCTTCTGGTTGCGAAGGTTGCGGAAGTCGTACTCGTAGGGATCCTTCAGGTAGGGGATGGTGACCACGACGCAGACCGCGGCGAAGATCCAGCCGATGCCGTGCAAGGGGTAGCCGAAGCGGGTCACGAATCGGCTGTATGGCTTGACGAACAGCCCGGACTGGATCTTCCGTCTGGTCACGCGAATGCGAAAAGGGCTCAGCTTCTCCACGGCGGCGATCATCGCCGGCTGCACGGTGAAGGCCGAGATCCAGCACAGGATCATGCCCAGCCCGCCCATGTAGCCGAATCCGTTGAAGCCGCGGAACTCGGTGATGATCAGCGATCCATAGGCGATGCTGGCCGCCAGCGCGGCCGTCGAGGTGGCCTGGGCCGTGTACTTGATGGCGGAGGAAAGCGCCTCATCCACCTCGAGACCGCTGCGCCGCTCCTCCATGTAGCGCGCCAGCTGGATCAGCCCGAAGTTGATCCCATTGCCGACGATGATGGCGGCCAGGAAGGCGGTCGAGGTGTTGAGGCAGCCGACGATGTAGTAGGAGATGCCGAAGGTCCAGATCGTGCCCATGATCAGCGGCAGGCCGATGACCGGCAGGGAGCGGATGCGCCTGAAGTACAGCAGGATGACCAGGCCCACGAAGAAGAGGCAGACGCAGGTCACCCAGACCAGATCGTCGACGATGGCCGCCTGCTCGACCAGGGCGTTGACCACGCTGCCGGTGTAGCCCACCTCGATACTCGGGCCGTAGCGAGCCCGGCAGCCCTCGGACGTGAGCTTCTGCAGCTCGTCCATCGAGCTCTCGAGGGGGACGGGCCCGGCCTGGCAGACCTCGGCCACGGCATGGGCGATGCGGTGGTGAAGCAGCCTGCCGAAGTCCACGCCGGTCGAGGCGCCCGGCGGGTAGATCAGGATGGCGAAGAGCCTGTCGTCCTCCCCCGAGAAGTAGTCGTGGTAGTAGGTGGATGTCTTGGACTCCTCGGCCCGCTTCTCGTACTTGGCCTCGATGTCGGAAAGGTCGAAGCCCACCGGCTCGAGCTCCTGGCCGTCGAAGTCCATGTTGAGCACGGGGTTGTTCTTGATGCGCTCGTAGCGGATCTTGGCCTTGAGCCGGCGATGGATCTCCTCCAGGTCCACGAGCTCCGCAAACAGGTGCTTGAAGCGCTCGTAGAAACGCTTCTCCTCTTTTATGTGATACTTGAAGTAGACTATTGTATCTTTTGGTAATCGCTCTAGTTTTGTTGCGATATCGTCGACGAGCTTCCGGTTGGCTTCCGGGGAATCGCCCTCGACCGTCACGATCAGATTGCTCAGGCCCCCCATGCGCTGCTTGGCTCGCTCCAGGTCCTTGATCGAGGGCTCGTCCTGGGGTAGCAGCTCGGCGAAGTCGGTCCGAAGCTCGAAGCGAGCAGCCGACAGGCTTCCCACCACGGTCAGCAGCAGGCCGGCCAGCAGCACCCAGCCGTAGTAGCGCTGCAGCCAGTCCACGTAGCGGCGGATCAAGAGATCGTAGCCCCGGCTCACGGCGCACCCCCTGCGATCTCGATCCTGATGAGCGCGTCGCTCAGCTCTGGACCCGAGCAGCCGCCGAAGCACAGCCAGTCGGCCCGGCCCGAGGGCGCACAGGCCATGAGGGTCGTATGCTCGGGACCCGCATCGACGCGCGCTCGCTTCCAGGCACCCGATGCCTGCGCGATCCACGCCTGCCAGGCCGGAAGCTCGGCATCCGGCCCGTCGATGACCACAAAGCGGCCCGATCCGGAGGCGAGCGCCAGGTCGAAGTCAGGATCAGGCGCAGCCTCTGGGTCGAGGGTCTGCCAGCGATCGCCGGCCAGGTCCAACGACCAGCGCCCACAGCGCTCGGGTCTGGGCACGCCGTCGCGGTTGAGGACCAGCAGGCTCCGTCCGTCCCAGGCCACGGCCGGTCTGCCCGAGCCCAGCGGGCCGCCGTCGGTGGCCGCGCGCTTCCAGGTCAGCTGCTCGAGATGAAGCGCCCAGAGATCCCTGAAGTGATAGTTTGGAGCCGCGCCGTATCCTCCATAGATCAAAAAGCGATCTCGGGCCTGGCTGCCAGGCCCATCCGCGATCGCAGCAGCCCAGGCTCTGCCGACCGGGCCGTGGGCGATGAACTCCTGGCTCCAGCCGGTGCCCTCCGAGTAGAACCACAGGTCGCTCTCGAAGTACCGCTCGCCGAAGGCATCGGCGCGGTAGCCGCCGAAGAGCACCAACCTCTTTCTGGGCGCGTCCCAGAAGAGCGTGCTCCCGCTGCGCGCGCTCGGGCCCGACTCGCCCGGGAGCTCGCGGAAGGACAGGGATTGGGGATCGAAGACCCAGAGGTCGGACAGGAAGCCATGACCGCTGCGGCCGCCGAAGATGAACAGGCGCCCGTCCTCGCTCGCAGCTGCGGCCGCATCGTAACGGGCCGAGGGCTTGCGCTCACCCGCGGCCTGGACGCGCGCAAAGTCGATCCGCAGGCCGGGCTCGGACGTGCAGCCCGCACAGGCGATGAGCCATATCCACACGGTCGGTCTGGGCGGGATGACTCGCATGCTCGATCGCTGGCCTCACGGGTTCGTGAAAGAGAACCTGTACTCGCCCTTGCCCTCGAAGGGCATGCGCTCGCTTCCGTCGAGCAGAAGAAGCGAGAAGGCGCAGCCGATGTGGTAGTCCTTCGGCTTCGCGAACCTGCGGGCGAAGAAGCGCACCACCGAGCCCCAGTCGGCGGTCGGATCGCGCACCTCCAGAAGCTGGGTCATGACGAGCTGGCCGGAGAGGCTGCGCTGGCCATCCTGGGCTATGACGCGCACCCGGCGCGGGATCCGGTATCCCTCCTCGGAGCGCTTGTCCTCTATGAAGCCGTCGAAGTCGAAGCGGACCCGGGCCGTGGCCATCAGGCGGCCTCGGTCGGTATACAGCAGCGCCCAGCCGTGGCGGGAGGAGCCGTACTCGGCCGGCACCTCGGTCTCGGCCAGCAGCAACGAGGCCCTCTCGTCGATGTGCTCGAAGCGGAACCAGCGCCGGTTGGCCTTGTGGGGTGCGATGTCGGACCAGGCGTGGTCGGCGTGGCCGATCCCGTTGACCACGATGGTCTTGCCTCCGACGCGCAGCTCGCCGGTGACCCTGGCGCGTGGGCTGGTGAAGACCATATCATACGCACCCTCGTCGGAGAAGGCGAGCTCGCCGCTGCCGGGTCGGACCGGCGGTGCCCGGTTCTCGAAGCGCAGATCCATGCTGAGCTTTTTGCAGCGGACCTCGATCTCGATGCCCTGCATGTCACCGCTCAGCTTGCCCTTCTTGAAATCGAGCCCGAAGCCGGACCGGGTCCAGGACCAGTCATCCGAGTCGAGCTCTGCGTTGCACTCGGTCTTGTGGCCGATGCTGTCTATGTACTCGGCTCTGAAAGCAGCCTTGTGATCGCCCACGCCCTGATTGGTGATGGCGAAGTCCACCCCGATCACGAAGCGTCCGTCCTTGGACCAGACACCTTGGCGCCACTGCTCCCCGTAGCTCTCGGTGTCGGACAGATGGGGCCTGAAATCGGTGAGCTGGACCGTCTTCTCGCGCCCGAACGGGCTGACTCGACCCGCTCCCGGCGCAGCGGAGGCCATTCCGAACGCGGCCAGGAAGGCGATCGAGAAGCAGGGGGCGGCTCTCATCGGCTCACCATCACATTCCGGTCGCGGACAGAAGGCGCTGGGCCAGCTCCAGGATGCTGCCGGCCGTCTCCACGCCGGGAAACCGCACCTCGAACTGCGCATGCTCGAAGGTGCCGGTGATGCCCGCGAAGCGCGTCCCTGCTTCGATGGCCCGCTCGGCGTCCTTGAGCGAGTCGCCGCAGAAGAGGATCTCGGCTGACTCGACGCCGAAGACCTCGCGTATCTTCTCGAAGTGCGGTCCGCCCTTCTCGAGCTCGCCGTGGACGAAGCCCAGGGCCAGGTCGACCGGCAGCGCGTGCCGATCGAGGAAGGCATCCACCAGGTGCTGGAAGTTGTTCGATGAGATCACGACCCGGATACCAGCCTGGCGCAGCATGGCGAGCCCCTCTCGGGTCTCGTCCGAGGGGGCAGCGTCGAAGAAGCCGTCCAGCTTTCGGGCCTCGAATAGCTCAGCGCAAGCTGCATTGTGCTCGCCGCCGGGCCGGATGATCTCGAGCTGCTGGAAGAAGGGAATGCCGGAGGTCTCCAGGTAGAGCTGGCGGCCGCGCTCGAGGGAGATGCCGTAGTGCGACTCGAGCACCTCGGCCGCGATAAGCGCAAAGCCGCCCATGGTGTCGACCAGGGTGCCGTCGAAGTCGAAGGCGCAGACCTTGGGCAATTGGCGGTTCACGGTCGCGGGCTCTCCTCTGTGCATCTGGCCCGAATCGCTGCAGGCTATCACATCTCAGGTCTCAGGTTGCGCAATTTTCTCAGGACATAGTCCCTGGCCTCGGCCAGGGAGCCGAAGACGGGCCAGCTCTTGCGGGCTATCTCTTCTGTGTGTTCCTCGTACTCGATCTGGCCGTGTCCCGTTCGAACCAGCACCACAGAGCAGCCAGCGGCCTCGCCGGCCAGAAGGTCCGTGCGCTTGTCGCCGACCATGAGAGAGCCTTCCAGCAAGATATTCAGCTCCGAAGCTGCGCGCAGGATCAGTCCCGGGGCGGGTTTCCGGCATGCGCACACCCGCGTGTATCGCCCCGTGCCGGCCGTGGGGTGGTGGGGGCAGAAGTACACCCCGTCCAGATGCGCCGAACATGCCTCCAGCAGGTCGTTCAGCCGGTCCTGGATACGCCAGAACATCGCCTCGTCCATGAGGCCGCGGGCGATGGCCGACTGGTTCGTGACGAGGATGACGGGAATCCCGGACCTGTTGAAGACAGCGATGCTGTCTCCCGCACCCGGCAAGAGCGTCACTTGGTCGGGATGAGACAGGTGATCCACCTCCTCGGTGATCACCCCATCCCGGTCGAGAAAAAGAGCGCCTCGAGCTGTCATGCTCGCTTCGGATCTTCGAACATGGCTTTTTCTACCCATGCGCAGAGGATGTGACCGATGAGGATGTGGCCCTCCTGGATGCGGGGCGTGCTCTTGCTCGGCACCGGGATCCAGACATCGGCCAATCTGGCCAGAGGGTTGTCTTCCTGACCGGTCAGCGCGATCAACGAAAGGCCCAACTCCTCCTTTCTCTCTGCAGCCCGAAGGATGTTTGGCGACGTTCCGCTGGTAGAGATGGCCAGCGCCACGTCGCCGGGCTGGGAATGGGCCTCGAGAAGTCGCGCGAAAACGAGCTCATAACCGTAGTCGTTGCCGACGGCGGTCAGAGAGGATGTGTTGGCGTGCAGCGCCAGGCCGGGCAGGGGCCCGCGATCCATGAGGAAGCGGCAGTTCATCTCTCCGGCCAGGTGCTGGGCGTCGGCAGCGCTTCCGCCATTGCCGAAGAACAGGGCCTTGTGCCCCTGCCTGTATGCTTTGGCCAGCAGAAGCCCGGCCGCTTCGATCCGGTCCTGGATCTCGAAGATGGCTTCATGCACTTTCAGACTCTCTTCGAGGATTTGGAGGACAGTGGATTTCATGAAGTCTTCCTTTCCGCCCAACTGCGGGCGAACCGTTCCAGGCTGGAGGGTGTGCCGATGTCGTAGAACTCGTGGTCTTGTGCACTGCACGCCAGGCATTCCCGCTCGGCCAGGAGATTCGGAATGACGTCGTGTTCCAGAGAGACCAAGCCGTGCGCCGGGATGTGCGACAGCAGGCGTCTTTCCGCCAGGTAGATGCCCGCATTGATGGGACCGGGCGTGGGCTCCTCGGTCTTCTCTGCGAATCCAGTCAGGCGCCCACCGGAGCTCATCTGCACCGAGCCATAGCGCGATGCGTCTTCCCGGTGGGTCGTGACCATGGTCAACAAGGCTCCCACCGCCTCGTGGGCTTCGATCAACGGCAAGAGGTCGAAATCGAAAAAAGTGTCACCGTTCAGGAGAAAGAAACGGCCGTGGAGGTGTCTCGCCGCATGCCGTATCGCGCCGCCCGTGCCGCGGGGTGCCGGCTCGGTGGAAGTGTCGAATCGCGCATCAGGGTATCTTGGCCTGGTGACGCGGTCGAGGTGGGACTCGATCTTCTCGCTCATGTGGCCCAGCAGGAAGACGAAGCTCGAGAAGCCCTTGTGCACGAGCATGTCGATGAAGATGTCTGCGAAGCACGCATCGCCGATAGGGGCGAGAAACTTGGGTGCATCGATCAGAGCTCCCTCGAGCCGGGTGGCTCTGCCGCCTGCCAGGATGAGGACCGGTTCTGGCCGCGATGGGGAGCTGCTGGCATCCATGCTCGGATCGCTCAAGGGTTGAAGATCTTCGACTCGTCTCTCTCGAGGCTCTGCTCGGGAACCTGCCAGGTCTTCATGCCGTCGTAGTCGAGCAAGAAAGGCACGGATTTGACGCCCAGCGCTTCAAGCTCTTTTGCGACCTGTGGCTTTTTCGTAAAGGGAGTGTAGAGCAAGAAGAAGCCGCCGCCTCCTGCTCCGATGATCTTGCCGCCGATGGAGCCAGCCTGGCGGGCTGTTGCGTAGATCTTGTCGAGGTACGCGTTGCCCGTGCTGGGGTTCATCTTCTTCTTGTACTCCCAAGCCTCGTGCAGGAGCTCGGCAAAGCTCATCAGCTGCCCCTGCACCAGGTGCTTCTTCATCTCCACCGTGATTTCCTTCATCCTGGCCAGGGCGTCGATGGTGTCCGTGCGCTCGTCTTTGTAATACTCCACCTGGGTGGCCACGATGTTGGTCGAGTCTCGCTTCTTGTGCGTGTAGAACATCTGCAGCTGGTAGGCGAGCTCCTCCAGGATCCAGGGCTCGAGGCGCAGGGGGAAGACGATCGTGTCTTCGGTGAACTCCATGTAGTTCATGCCGCCGAAGATGGCGGCGTAGTGGTCCTGGCGCCCTACCGCGCGCTGCAGGTCGTCGTGCTCCACCTCGTAGGCCAGGCGAGCCATCTGGTACTTGCTCAGCATCAGGTTGAAGGCGTGGTTGATCAGCCCGACGATCAAGGCGGAGACGGTGCCCGACGATCCCAGACCGGTTCCGGGGGGGGCGTCGCTGTGCAGGTAGAGATTGAATCCGGCAGGCGGGTCCAGGCGCGCGATCACCGCGCGCACGAACGCGAGCTGATCGCCTTCTTGGATCTCCGCACCGAGCTCGTAGTGGACGAGTTGCTCGTAATCGAGAGACAGGATGCTGATCTGCTTGTCGTCGCGTACTTCCAGCGCACCGTACGCATACATGCCGATCGTGGTCGATAGCACGCAGCCCCCGTACTTGTCGCAGTAGGGAGAGACGTCGGAGCCCCCGCCCGAGAAGCTGACGCGCAGTGGCGCTTTCCCGCGAATGATCATGGCTTCACCCGTTTCTCGTGCCTGCTAAAATCGATCGATACAGCGCCAGGTGCTGCCGACCGACGTTTTCCCAGCTGGTCTTCTGAGCGAAGGCCCTAACTTTGCCTCGGATTTCTTCGGCCCATGCCTCATCGCTCAGCAAGCGTGCGATCGTCCTCGCCCAGGCCTTGCGATCGCCGAAGGGCACCAGCAGATCTTCATCGATTCCCTCTCCGACCTCGTCGAATTTCGAGATCCGGGAGCAGATCATCGGACAGTCCATACCTGCAGCCTGGTGCACCACGCCGCTCACCGAGCTGTAGTCCTGCTTGTACGGCATGCCCACACAGTCCGAGGCCGAAAAGATGGGCAGGACCATGTCATCCGGTACATAATCGCCCCACATGCCGGTCTTGTCTCGGATGGCAAGCAGGCGCATGCGAGCCGAAAGGTAGTGCATGTAGATGAGCGAATAGATGTACTTGTGCCTCACGTAGCCGCCCAGGTACAGGTAGGCTCCCGGCACCTCTTTGGCGGCGTCGGCAAAGGCTGAAAGCAAGAAATCCAGACCCTTGCCCAGCCAGATGAAGCCAAAAAACAGCAAGACCCTTGCGCTGATGGGAATGCCGAGCAGGCGCCTCGCCTCGTTCCTGTCAATGGGTGGCCTGATCAGACTGCCGTGGGGAATGACAGTGACCTTGTCGTCTCGGACGCCTCGCGCCAGCAGATCGCGTTTCATGCGTGAGCTGTGCACCTGTATCTGGCTCACCACGCGAGCCAATTCTCGATCAAAGCGGTCCCATTTGGCTCCCGGGTAGACAGAGTGCGCATTGACGATGGTGCGCACGTCGATGTCTTCGAGGCTCTTGACGAGTCGGATGAGACGGCCATCGGAACCGAAAACGTCCGGGGTGTACTGGATCAGGGCCACGTCGGGCGAAAAACCTCGCACCGTCTCGGTGATACCCGCCACATAGTCTTCCGAGCGCTTGAAACAGGATTTGACTCGGATCCCGTCTTCTTCGATCTCGTGGGCAGGATCCTCCGCGGCGAGCACGTGCTGGTGCACCTCTTTCTTCTGGATGCCCTTGATGAGCGCATCCGTGTAGTGCGTATGCCCAAAACGGTTGGGCCAGAAGGTCGTGACGTGGCAGATTCTCACAAGCACCTAGCTTTCATGGGTCTGAGAGAGATGCCCAAGCTCCAGCCGATGACAAGGCCGATGAGTATTCCGAGGACGCGCCGAGCTCGGCGCACCACCTCCATGGAAAACCCAAGAAGAGAGGAAAGGCCGAGGAGCCTGAACAACATGGCCATACCTCCCTCCGCCACCCCGAGCTGTCCCGGAACAAAGGTCATGGCCCATGAGAGCAACTGGCTGGCTGTCTGAATGAGCACGGCCACGAGAAAGAGCCAACCGGGGTTCTTCTCGGGAAGGAGCGCCAGGAGAATGAACCACAGCTCGGCGGCTTGGAGCAGCCTGGCGCAAGCATAGAAGAAAATGGAGCGCCAGAAGTCGCGGGGCCGGTTGCGGTAGAACCCACGCACCTTGTCATCGATGGCCTTGGCCTTTGCCGCCCAGGCCTCGGGGTCTTTCGTCCTGACGAATGGAAGCTTGAGGAGCAGCTTGACCAGCAGTCCGGCGGCCCCCCTGCGGAGCAAGAAGAACAAACCCGAGATGGGAATGAAAAACAGTACGGCTATGCCGAACAGGAGCCAGACGATGTCAGCGGGTAGATCCAGCAAACACAGGGAGAGCAGAGGTCCGAGGAGCACGAAGACCTGCATGGAAAACGTGGACAGGAAGTTGAAGACGACGATGGAAGCGATCAGCTCATCGCTCTCCACTTTGTCCCTGAGCATGGTTCCCTTGAGCACCTCGCCCATGCTCCCGGTGGGGGTCACCTCGTTCACCGCGTGGCCCACCCAGAAGGCGAGAAAGAGATCGAGGAAGCTGGCGCGAGATCGGGTCGAATCCAGGATGGCTTTCCAGGCATGGGTCGTGACCCAGAGTCCGAGAACATAGCAGGAGAAAGCTCCGACGAAGTTGAAGCCGACTCGTCGAACCTGTGCCAGCACCTCACGGTGATCCATCTTGATCAAAAAAACCACGAACAGGACCAGGCCCAGCAGGAGGAAGCCTATGTTCAACCATTTCGTGATCTGGGCTTTCACGAGCTCTGCCGGTACCTTGAGATCATGGGTTGACGAAGTAGAACTGGTAGAAGCCATCTCCGCGCAGCTCTCTCGATCCGGCAGCGCTGGAGAAGGATAACAAGTAGGCGCAATTGAGGCGATACTCGCGAGGTTTGGCCACGCGTCGGGCAATCGTGCGAGCGAAGGTGCTCCAGGAAGCCGAGGGGTCGGAGATGCTCTTGATGCTCGTCATGACCAGTTGGCCTTCCAGACGAGCCTGACCATCTTGTGCCTTGAAGCTCACCCGTCGTGGGATATGGTAGCCCTCTTCCGATTTCGTGTCTTTGATGTATCCGTCGAAGTGGTAACGCACCTTGGCCGTCGCGATGTGCCTGCCCCGCGAGCTCAGCAGCATGAACCATCCGTGGCGCTCGCTCGCGTAGTCGCGCGGAACCAGCATCTCGGCCATCAGGATGGAGATGTCCTTGTTCACTTTCTTGAACCGAAACCAGCGGCGGACGCTCTTGTGGGGGGCCATGGTGGTGTAGGAGTGGTCGGCGTGTCCCCATCCGTGAATGGCGATCGGTCTTCCCTTGACGACCAGACTGCCGCGGACCTCGGACCGCGGGCTCGTGAACATCATGCAGTAGAAGCCGTCCTCACCATAGACCAGCTTGCCTCCACCGGGTTTCAGGGGAGCGACCTGATTTGTGAAGCGCAGGTCCATGGTCATGGCATCGCAGGCCACGTGGATGGTGAGGCCCTTCAGGTCGCCGGAGATCTTGTTACTCCCGGCCCGAATGGCAAAGCCCTGCTTGCTCCAGCTCCACTCGTCCGAGTCGTACTCCGCCTTGCACTGGATCTCGCCGCCATTCGCATCCTTGTATGTCGCCTTGAGGCTCGCCTTGTGGTCGCCGATTCCGATGTTGCTGATGACGAAATCCACACCGGCGATGTAGCGTCCATCGTCGTTCCAGACATGGTGACTCCACTGCTCTCCGTACCACTCCGTGCCGTGGGGGTGGGGCCTGAAATCGGCGAGGGTCACGGGTTCTTCGTCGCCAAAGGGGGTGATGCCTGCCGCTCGAAGCGGAAGCAAGGAGAAGGCGAAGACGAGGTACCGAACTGTCGACTGGAGGCCCATTCATTCTCCCCACACTGAGACGGCGATTCCTCTCTGGAAAATCAACTTCCGGCCTCTGCCCTGTCTCTGGCGCGCCATTTGGCCATCTGGCCGAGAAAGGCGGCCAGCGTGCCCACCAGGGCCACCGCCGACAGGATGGGAACGATCCAGACCACCCCGCCGATGGCGATCAGCATGAAGAGAAGGCCGTAGAGATCTCGTTTCATGAAGGGCTCGAGCCTGGCCACCAGGGCGGGAAGCCCGGTCTTGCTCCCGGCCTTCTGGAAGTCCCATTCGACGCCCAGCAGGGTACCCGACTTGAAGCGCACGACCAGCTGGTAATACAGCAAGCTCACCACCAGCACGTCCAGGGCGACGGCGATCGCGCCGATCCAGACAATCCACTGCCAGCCGGTGCTCCGCCAGACGCCGATGGTGACACCGGCGATGTAGATCGCATTGGTGGTGTCGTCGCAGATGGTGTCCATCCACTGACCCGACTTGCTCCCCAGGTACTTGACCCGGGCGATCTCTCCGTCCACACCGTCGAGGATGCTCGCGAGCTGGTAGAGCACCCCGCCGATGGCCACCCAGATCCAGGTGCCGAAGGCCGACAGCACGGCGGAGGCGGCTCCCACCAGGAAGGTGAAGAGCGTGATCCAGTTCGGGTGGATGGGCGCTCTGGATACGATCTTGGAGAAGCTAAGCGAGATGGGCCTGTTCAGATGCACCGAGAACCAGCCGTCGGAGGTCTTGATCAGGGAGCGCCAGACCTCGCGGGCTGCGGCCTTGTGCTGCTTGGGCAGGGCCGCCTCGACGGCGAAACCGTCGCTTTCGAGCTCCCGGCCCGCTTCGGCCTTCTGGCTCATGCGCTCGACCACGTCCAGGCCCACGGGCTGTCCCCGCTTCTGCCATGAGACCCGGGCCCCGCCGCCGAGCGCCTCCTTGATCCAGGCGTTGTGGTAGAGCCTGCTGCCGAGCACGCGCAGCACGGGGCCCTGCACGCCTTCCAGCTCGTCCACGCCCTCGTCTTCGAGCCTCCACGCCGGCAGGCGCCGGTCGTCACCCAGGCGTGTGAGGTGCCCGGCCACGGCCTCCCTCATGCTGCTCGGGCAGACGATGGAGGCCTGCAGGGCTCCCTGGGCCTTGACGGCCATCAGGTTGCGCTCGATGAGGCTCAGGCCGGCGATTTTCTGCAGCGGCCAGCTCTCCGGCGCTCCCTGGATGTCCGGCAGCGTGATGCAGGCGTGTGTGATCATGACCCGGCGCCCGGCTCCCATCGCTCTCTCAGAAGGCTCTCCGCGTTGCCCAGCATATCCGGTGTATCCACGTCCTGCCAGAGAGCCGGACCGATGTCGACCACGCGGGCCTTGCCCGCTCTGCCCAGCTCGCGGACTCCGTCGGACAGGCTGCAGTCCCCGTCCTCCATCACAGACTCCAGGGCCGAGAAGACGCCGGGCGGGCAGATGAAGAGCCCGGTGTCCACCGCATCGAAGTCCGTGAGCTTCTTGTCGATGGCCGTGATGCGGCCTGCCTGCGTCCTGACCTTGGTGGCGTCGTCCATGTCGAAGACCTGATCCAGCTTGCGGTCGACCGCCAGGTAGAGCGTGTCCGACTCGGCGGCCCCGGACTGCAGGCGATGGATCATGTCGGCCTGGAAGAGGTGGTCCGACATGGAGAGAAAAAAGCGCCCCTCGACCTTGCCCTTGGCCTTGTGAAGGCTGACCCCGTTGCTCTTGGCCCAGTCGGGGTTGTCCACCAGGTGCAGCGAGCAGCCGGCGGGCAGGGACTCCTCGAGGCCGGGGATCAGCTCCTCCTTGTGGAAGCCCACGACCACGAAGAAGTCTCGGACGCCGACCTCCGCGAAGGCCTCCATCACGTAGCTGATCAAGGGCCGCCCCAGGAGGGGATAGAGGGGCTTGGGCAGCTCCCGGTCGTCCTTGCGCAGACGGGTGCCCTGCCCGGCGGCCAGGATGACGACCTGTCGAATGCTCATGCCAGCGCCACCTCTCTCTCGTCTCCGCTCGGGCGATGCTAGTGAGTCCATCCCCCGAGATCAAGCAGGAAATCGCCTTCAGGGGGCGAGGTCCAGCTGCCAGATGCGGATCTCGCTTCCCGCGGCGGTCGCGAGCAGCTTTCCGTCCGGCGAGAAGGCCGCGGTGGTGAACCTGCCGGGATGCTCGTAGGTCTTCCAGGTGGCGAGATTCGGCATGCGCCACAGGGCCACCTCAGAGGGCTCCGGGCCGACCGCCAGCAGCTGGCCGTCGTGAGACCAGGCGAGGCTCAGATTCTTCCCGTGCGATTGGATCGGATAAGTCGGTATCAGCAAGCTCAGCTGGCGTTCCACCCGCCTCTGACCGCTGTCGATGCCCACGATCACGAGCAGGCCGTCCGATTCGCCTGAGCTCTCCCGCAAAAGCACTGCGAGCTGGGCTCCATCCGGCGATGCCCGCAGCAGCTCGGGCTTCCACTCGTGGGAGAGGAGCTCGCGGACCGGGCTACAGGACGAGACATCGATCAGCTCCACCCGGTAAGGATCCGGCCGTTCGGCGGGGACCCTCACGACGGCCACCCGATCGAATGCATGGATATCTGACCTGAAAACGCTGGGGACGAGTTTCGTACCACCCATCCATGTCTTCTTATTCGCTCCTCTCGATTTTCCGTAATACTGCGAAATGCCCGTCAATGGAGATCCACCTCGGCAAGATCGAGCACAGCGAAGCCCC
>JAFGRB010000136.1 GCA_016935365.1 Deltaproteobacteria bacterium | reverse complement strand
TCGACGGCCTGCCAGGGCCTGCAGTATGGCCATGAGATCTGCGAGAGCGGCGCCTGCAGCGGCTTTCGCCAGATCGACGACTGCAGCGTGGTGCCCGAGTGCCAGCAGGGCACCTGCGATGATGCAGGTGGCTGCGGCCAGACGCCGCTCACCGGCACCGACTGCGGCTCGACGGCCTGCCAGGGCCTGCTCTTCGGCCAGCAGACCTGCGAGAACGGCGTCTGCAGCGGCTTTCGCGAGATCGCCGACTGCAGCTCGGTGCCCGAGTGCCAGCAGGGCACCTGCGACGATACAGGTGGCTGCGGCCAGACGCCGCTCACCGGCACCGACTGCGGCTCGACGACCTGCCAGGGCCTGCTGTATGGCCACGAGACCTGCGAGAGCGGCGCCTGCAGCGGCTTTCGCCAGATCGATGACTGCGATACTGGCCAGCCCTGTCTGGACATCTGCGAACCACTCTCCGGTTGCGGGCAGACGCCGCTCACGGGCCCCGACTGCGGCTCGACGACCTGCCAGGGCCTGGTATTCGGACACGAGGCATGTGAGAACGGTGTCTGCAGCGGCTTTCGCCGGATCGCTGACTGCGAGACGGACGAGGTTTGCTACCGCGACGACTGCGATCCGGACGACGGCTGCATCCACGACCCGCTTTCGGGTACCGACTGCGACGACGAGGACCCATGTACCCTGGATGACGTATGCCAAGACGGACAGTGTACGGGTGTCCCCAAGGACTGCTCGCACCTCGACGGGCCCTGTGTGGTTGGCGAGTGCAACCCGCTGGACGGCGAGTGTGTCGCCATGGGCAAGCCGGAAGGCAGCTCCTGCGGCACCTGTCGGGTCTGCGACTCGATCGGCGACTGCGTGCAGGCGGAGGCGCAGAGTTTTTGCGTGGGACCGGACGAATGCTCGCCGGACGGACGCTGTGACGCGGATGGGGTGTGTATCGTGGAGATCGACTGCGATCGCAGCTATGGGCCGGGGTGTGAGGCCAAGGCGGACTACGGCCCGGGCGAGAACCAGCGGCTGGACTGCCGGTTGCCTGCGGACGCTCTCTCACCCGAGGTACGGGTGCTCGACTCGAGCAGCACCGGCGGATTCGTTCCGGTTCGGATCGAGATCGCCCAGGGCTGGCACAAGACGATCCAGGACCTGGTCGTCCGTCTTTCCGTCCACGGAGCGGGCCTGGCTTGCTTCCCTGACAGGGCGATTGCTCGAGCGGGCGAGGTGGAACTGGAAGTCGAGCACTGGCAGATGGGCAGCCAGGTCTTCTTCGAGCTCGCGTCCGTGGACAGCGCCGAGATCCCGGCCGGGATGCTGCAGCTCGACCTGGTGATGGAGTCCGGGGCCTCGGCCGGAGGAGGCTTCGAGGTGGACGCCTGGGCGCCTTGCAGCACGCAGGTCGAGTCCGGATCCGAGCACAGCCTCGGCTGCCACGCGGGTTATGAGCCGCTGCGGGACGATCTCGTGGGTACGGGCATGCACGTGGGACTCCAGCGCGTATCAGCCGCAATCGCGGCCGACAGGGCGGCCGGGGTCTACCGGCACGACGCCTTGGAGCAGGAGCCCCCATCGGGAATCGGTTGCCAGTGCGGAGCGTCCAGCGCCAATGGTTGGGCTTGCCTGGCCCTCCTGCTGGCACTCGGTTGGCTGGGGAGGGTGAGGAGCGCAATGCGATGAGACCTCTCTGGAGCGCGGCCGCCATCTGCCTGGCCGCGGCTGTCGCCTGTGGCCCCAAACGGCTTCCGGACCTCGCTCACGAGGGCAAGGATCTGACCGAGGCGCAGATCCATGCCCGCAAGATGCTCAAGGCTACCCAGCTGCTCTTCGAGCAGGGCGATCTCGATCGGGCTGCTGAAGGCTATCTGCAGGCGCTCTCGACCGACCCCCTGCTCGCTGCAGCTCACCTCGGCCTGGCTGACGTGTACGAGCTCTCCGGTGACGGGATCTCGACTCTGGCGGAACAGATCGCTTACACCGAGACCGCCAAGACCAAGAGGCTGGCCGTCGACCGGATGGCCGACTACCTCTTCGCCAAGTTCGCCCGGAATCCCAGCTCCAAGCGGGAGGTGGACGACGAGACCCAGGCCCTGGCGCTCCTTGAGCTGAGCCGGGCCGTGAGCGCCTTCCGGGCCGGCCAGGCCGAGCGCGCCCTCGGCCTGCTCGAGAAGGCGCGCAAGGGCATACCGCGGGCGGGTGTGGTCGACTACCTGGCCAGCCACTACCACTTGTCGAAGGGATTTGGCGACATGGCAGCCGTGGCAGCAGTGCAAGCCGCCGGTCACAACGGCTTCTTCGCCCGGCAAGCACTCGTCGACCAGTTGGACAGGCGCATGCCGAACCTGCTCGAGCGTCTACGAGACGTGCTCGCCAGCGAGCACGTCTCGCATCCCTCCGATGCGGAGACCTCCTTCGTGCTCGGTTGCATCCAGCTGCGTCTCGGTCGGCCCGCGAAGGCGCTCGAGGTGGTCAAGCAGGCTCTGGCCTGGGGCGCACCTCAGTGGGAACTCCTCTTCGTCAAGGCGGCAGCCTGCCACTTGCAGGGCGACGAGCTGGCGGCCGGGCAGGCCCTGGCCGATCTCGTCGACGGGGACACCGACCTGTCGCGCGCCTTCTCGAAGGCCAGGCCGAGCATCTTCCAGGGCCTGCTGGCGGGTGAGCTCGACGATTTCATTGCCAAGCAGCTCGCACCCCGCTTGAGCGAACCCGCTCGCAGCCACTTCTTGTGGCGCATGGAAGCCGAGCGCGGCGGCCAGCAAGTCGAGAGCCTGGAGAAGGCCTTCTTCGAGCAGGTCGAGCAGTGCTACCCGGCCGGTTCCTTCGACAAGCTGCCGGGTACGGCGGAGCCGGATGGACACCCGGCCAGCCTCTCGGAGTACATGGGCTTCATTCAAGAGCGGATCGATGAGGCCATGCCCGCCTTCTGGGATTGTGATCGAGGGCGACGCGAGAAGCGAGCTGCACCCTCGGGAAGGCTCCTCGCCAGAGTGGAGCTCGATCGGAGCGGCCGGGTGGCCTTGACCAGCATCGAGGAGAACACCACGCGGGACTCGGTCCTGGCGCACTGCGTGCTGCGCAAGATCTACGCCATGCGCTTCCCCCGGGCTCTGAGAGCCTGGGAGAGCTTCAAGCTCCCCGTGGTCTTCGGCCCGGAAGTGGACGGCTTGCGAGAGAAGAGCCCACAATGACCGGGACCGATCGGGATTCGATCCCGCTGCTCTACGATCTGCTCAGAGACGCCAATCGCCGCAGCGATCTGAAAGGCGTCTTCCACGTCCTCTTCCGTGGAGCCAAAGAGGGCCTGGGCATGAAGGAAGGGCTGGTTGGCCAGCTCAATCCCGAGAAGGGGGCTCTGGACATCAAGATCAAGACTTCGGGCAAGCTGATCGAACGCCCCGACCTGCTCGCATCCGAGCGGAGGCCGGTCCTCGAGCTTTTCGGCCTCGACAAGCCGACGATCCAGCGCGACGAGGAAGGGCTGTTCTTCCGTGGATCGGTCTGCCAGATCGTGGCGCCCGTGCTCGTGGATGCAGAGGCTGCGGGCGTGCTCGTGCTCGAGTCGAGCATGGAGCGCGAGCTCGGCGAGAACGAGATCCGATTCGTCGAGCGGATGGTGGAGCAGACAGCCAACGTGATCCGCCTGCGCTCCAAGGTCGAATCGAGCAGGCGAGAGCTGGCGGCCTGGTGGGATGTGGGCAGGCGGATCGTCAATCCTTCGGACCTGGACGTGTCCGAGCTCGATACCTTGCTAGGGAAGATCCTTCAGCTCGCCCTGTCGCGTACAAAGACATCGAACGGCATCATCCTGATGGCCGACGAGGCCACAGGCGAGCTGGTCATCCACTCCCAGGCGGTCATGGGCGATCTGATCCACGAGGTCCCCGAGAAGCTACGCCGGCGCAAACGGGGGAGGGCATCCGGCATCGTCTTCCAGGTCTTGGACACGAACAGCCCGTATCTGAGCAACAACATCGCCAAGGACCCCAACTACATCCCTTTGTTCAAGGGCATCTCGAGCCACCTGTCGGTGCCCATCTCCTTCCAGGACCGCTGCATCGGGGTGATCGTGGTCGAGAGCCCGGATCCGAATGCATTCACCCTCGAGGAACAGAAGGTGCTCGAGGAGCTGTCCCAGAACATCGTCACCCTGGTGCGCCGCGCGCAGCTCTACGAGGCCACGCGGGACACGCACGAGCGGGGCATCCTCATCCGGGGCCAGAGCGAGGAGTGGAAGGAAGTCGAGCACCGCATGGAACGCGCCGCGGCGACCAACGCCATCGTCATCCTGCGCGGTGAGAGCGGCACCGGCAAGGAGCTTCTGGCCCACGCCATCCACTTCAACTCCAAGCGCAAGGACTGCAAGCTCGTGGTCGTCAACTCGGCGGCCATACCCGATCAGCTCCTCGAGTCGACGCTCTTCGGGCACGTCAGGGGTGCCTTCACCGGCGCGAGCTTCGACCGGATGGGGGAGTTCGAGAAGGCCGATGGAGGCACCATCTTCCTGGACGAGATCGGCGAGCTGGGGCCTCCGCTGCAGGCCAAGCTTCTCCGGGTCCTGCAGACCGGCGAGATACAGAAGATCGGCTCCAATGCCGACGCCCGGCGAGTCGATGTTCGGGTCATCGCCGCCACCAGCCGGAATCTCGAGCAGATGATGAAGCAGGGCACCTTCCGCGAGGATCTCTACTATCGCCTCCACGTCGTGCCTATCTGGTTGCCGCCGTTGCGGGACTACAGGGCCTCGATCCCGGGCATGATCAGCTCCTTCATCTCCGAGGCTGCCCGGGAGTACGGGCGCCCGGTCAAGGGCATCAGCGGCGAAGCGCAGGAGCTGCTCATGCGCTACGACTTCCCGGGCAATGTCCGCGAGCTCCGGAACACTATCGAGCAGGCGGTGATCATGGCCCGGTCGGACATGATCGGCATCGACGATCTGCCAGAACGGCTCGTGAAGGAGCTGCGTGACGGGCAGAGGCGGGCGAGCGAGAGCCGGGACTTCAAGAGCATCAAGAAGCACATGCTCGAGGACTTCGAGCGAAGCTACCTGCAGGATCTGCTGACCGAGGTGCAGGGCAATGTCTCGCGCGCCTCGGAGATATCGGGCATCAATCGAGTCAACTTCTACAAGCTCCTGCGCCGCCACGACCTGGACGCCGGGAGCTTCCGCTGAGCAGGCCGGCTGCGGCCAGAAAATGGCACCTCTGCCTGGATCTGTGCTATAATTCACTAATTCTGTGACGATTGCCGTCCCGCTGGACGGAGGAGGTATGGAGGCCATGAAGTCGTCCGGCCTGGTTTTTCTGGCTCTGATCGCGCTTTCGGTCCTGGCAGTGCCCGCATGCGGTGACACGCGGCCCGGCGACGACGGAGGCGTCATTCCGTGCTCGAAGGATGAGGACTGCCCGAACGGCCAGTACTGTCAAGATGGTCTCTGCCAGGCCATCCAGGATGGGAACGCCGGCTGCAGGACGGACGAGGACTGCGGCGAGGGGCAGTACTGCGATCGGCTCACCGGCCGCTGCATGGACGAGCAGATGGACGGCGGCGAGCCCGACGGGGGAGGCGACGAGGGCGCACCGGACGGAGGCGATCAGGGTGCGGACGAGACGGTCGAGTGCCAGGATGGCCAGATCCGCGACTGCGGGCCTCCCACCAAGGTGGGTGAGTGCGACTTCGGCATCGAGGAGTGCATCGGCGGCCACTGGAGCGGGGTGTGCGAGGGAGCGGTCTGGCCCGAGGACGAGCGCTGCGACGGCCTGGACAACGACTGTGACGGCGAGGTTCCGGCTGACGAGGCGGACGCGGACGAGGACGGCTTTCGCATCTGCGAAGGCGACTGCGACGACAGCAACGCTGCGGTCAATCCGGACGCTGACGAGGTCTGGTGCAACGAGCTGGACGACGACTGCGATCCGGCCACCTCGGACAGGCCCGGCAGCGTGGAGATACCCTGCGACGACCTGGACAACGACTGCGACCCGGGGACCCCGGACAGGCCGGACGAGGACGGCGATGGGGTGGGCATCTGCGACGATCCGCCCGATTGCGACGACGAAGACGAGAACCGCTTCCCGGGCAACCCGGAGATCCTCTGCAACTCGAAGGACGACGACTGCGATCCGAGCACGCCCGACGACGCCAACGTCGACGGCGACGCCTATACCGTCTGTCAGGGCGACTGCGACGACAGCCTGGCGGAGGTCAACCCCGACCAGCCCGAGGTGATCTGCGACGGCCTGGACAACGACTGCAACCCGGACACCTCGGACGGGCCGGACGCAGACGGCGACGGCTTCAGCGCTTGCGGCGGGCGAGACTGCAACGACAGCAATCCCACGATGTACGACGGGGCACCGGAGCTCTGCGACGGGCTGGACAACAACTGCGACACCGTGGTCCCACCGAACGAGGCGGACGCCGATGGGGATGGGGTGCGGATCTGCGCCGGAGACTGCGACGACAACAACGCCAGTACGTATCCAGGCCATGTCGAGATCTGCGACGGTCTCGACAACGACTGCGACAACGACATCCCGCCAGGCGAGCGAGACGGCGACAGCGACGGCTGGCGCGGCTGCGACGGCGACTGCGACGACGGCAACGCCAACACCTACCCGGGCCACGTCGAGATCTGCGACGGCGAGGACAACAACTGCGACAATGTGATCCCGAACAATGAGCTCGACGGCGACGGCGACGGGGTCCCGCCTTGCGCCAACGACTGCGACGACAGCGATCCGGCCCGCTTCCCCGGCAATCCCGAGATCTGCGACGGGATCGACAATAACTGCGACAACATCGTGCCTTCCAACGAACGCGACAACGACAGCGACGGCATGAGGCCCTGCGCTGGCGACTGCGACGACGGCAATCCCAACACCTACCTGGGTCATGCGGAGATCT
>JAFGRB010000135.1 GCA_016935365.1 Deltaproteobacteria bacterium | reverse complement strand
CGATGCGGTACGGTGAGGGCAAGACGCCTCTGGCGTATCGGGGGCATCGCGCCTCGGCCCTCCTGGCTGCGTCGGCTTCCTCGGACCCTGCGCTTCGATGTAGGGTGCGGGCTTCATGCCCGCCCGTTCCTTTCCGTCTGGCTAGTTGCTAGTCCGCCAATCGCTGAAAGCACCACCACGGCAGGATGGCCACGGCCGGCTCCTCGGCCAGCTCGGCCAGCAGCGCGATCCGGTCGAGCGAGCGGCGCAGCTCGCCCGGGAGGCCCTCCGGCTCCTCGGCCCCGACAAACAGCCTGAGGAGCTGGCCGAGCGAGAACGAGCGCTTGGGCAGGTGCACGAGCTCGGCCCGATCGCCGCCGTGGCCCGCGCGCTCCAGGGCCACCTCGATCGCGCGATGCAGCCCGCCGAGCTCGTCCACCAGGCCGCGCTCGAGGGCCTGGCGGCCCGTCCACACGCGACCCTGGCCCACCGCGTCGACCTCGGCCGCGCTCAGGTTGCGCCCGGCCGCCACGCGCTGGACGAAGTCGGCGTAGTAGCCCTCGACCACCTGCTGCAGCAGCATGTGCTCGCGCTCCGTCCGGCCGCGGAAGATGGAGTAGAGGTCCGCGAGCTCGCCTCGCTTGACCACCTCGTGCCGGATGCCCAGCCGGCCCAGCAATCCGCTGGCGTCGAAGAGCAGGCTGAAGACGCCGATCGAGCCGGTCAGCGTCGACGGGTTGGCCACGATCCACTCGGCCGGGCAGGCGATGTAGTAGCCGCCCGAGGCGGCCAGGCTGCCCATGGAGACCACCACCGGCTTGACCTGGGCCAGCCGCTCGACCTGGCGGCGGATCAGCTCCGCGCCGAGCAGGCTGCCGCCGGGCGAGTCGATGCGCAGCACGACCGCGTCGATGCTGCGGCGCTCCCGGCAGTCCTCGAGCGCCTGGGCCACGGCGCGCACGTCCATGCCGCCGAGCAGCCCGGCCGTCGAGGCGATGGTGCCCTCGGCGTGGACCACCGCCACGCTGGGCGGATTGCCCCAGCGATCCAGGGCCCAGCGCTGGCGCTCGTAGCGCTCGATCCGCGGCGCCGGACGGTCGAGCTGCTCCTCGATCGCGAGATCGATCTCGTCCCAGGCGCACACGCCGTCGACGAGCTTCTCGCGGGCCGCCTGCGAGGGGAGCATCACGCCGCGGTCGATGAGCTCGCGGACCCGCTCGGCCGCGAGGCCCCGGCCGGAAGCGATCGCCTTGACCAGCCGATCGGCCGCCTCGTCGGCCAGGCTGTTCATCACCTCCTGGTAGCCTGGGCTCGGGCCGCTCTCGGTGTAGGGCTCGACATAGGCCTTGTAGCGGCCGACCCGATGGGCCTCGGCGCGCACGCCCAGCATGTCCAGCAAGTCGCGGAAGAAGGTCGCTCCGACGGCGGGCCCGGTGACGTGGAAGGCGCCGCCGGGCCCCAGGTAGATCGCGTCGGCGGCCGTGGCCAGGAAGTAGCGCCTGGCCGTGGCCGTCTCCAGGTAGACGATGGCCTTCTTGCCCGCGGCGCGGAAGTCGGCCAGGGCGCAGCGCAGCTCCTCGGCCGCGGTGATCGAGGGCAGGTCCGACTCGAGCTTGAGGACCAGCGCGTCGATGCGCTCGTCCGAAGCCGCGCGCCGGATGGCCCGCCCGATGTCGTGCAGGCCCACGTGGCGGTGGAAGGGCAGCCTGGGCGGATTCTCCTCGGCCGAGACCTCGCCGCCCAGCACGATCTCGGCCGTGCGGCCGTAGGAGAGGATGATGCCCCGGTGGTGGGCCAGAGACGCGCGGGCGCCGATCACCAGCCCCTCGTTCTCCACGCCGTCGTCCGAGCTGAACTCGGTGTAGCCGCTCACCCCGGCACGCAAAAAGTCGATCGCCAGGCCGGTGCCGAAGCGACCGTCGAGATCGGCCGAGGCGAACACCTCGATCCCGTCGAGGATCGACGCCCGGGCGCTGAAGCGCACTTGCGGCTCGCTCTCGTCCTCGGTGAGCCGGAGGTCCGCCGCCAGGCTCAATCGCTCGGGCGCGAACCACAGGGGGCGGGCGGCCAGGCCGAGCTCCACGCCCCGCTTGCTCGACTGCCCGCGCATGCCGCTGCCGGCCAGGTTGCGGCCGACCGCGCCGAAGCTCAGGTAACGCCAGGGGCGCAGCGCGAGGCCCAGCAGGACGTCGATCGACGGGTCCTCGTCCGTCTCGGTCGGATCCAGGACCTCCAGCCCCGCGGCCAGAGACAGCATGTGCCGGTGGTGGAACAGCGGCACGACCAGGTTGTACTTCAAATAGTCCTGGGAGCCCTGATCGAGGTCGGGCCGGACGTACTGCAGGCCGAAGCCCAGGCCGAGGCCGCTGAGAAAGAGCCCATCGCCGCGGGCCGCGGGCAGACCGGCGCTGCCCCACTGCTCGGCGTGGAGGTAGAGGAGCTCGCCCTGGCGGTCGAGTCCCAGCCCGGCCGGGTTGATCAGCGTGCACAGCGGGCCCTGGCAGTCGGCCACCGAGCGGGCCGGAAGGCGCATGTCGTAGGGCGATGCGGTCTGCGCCCGGGCGTGCGGGCTGGGCAAGACGATCGGAATGAGGAAAAGGAGCAGATTTCGGCATCGCATGGGCAGCGCTCCGGAGGAAAAGGACTCATCGTGGCATACCCGCCTTTGGGGCGAATAGCAACGCTTGCGAGACGTCCGCGCGGCTGCAACGCCGAGCACCCCCGCTCGTGCTCGGGCTACAAACCGCCCTCCGCGGGGGGCCCCCGCTCGGCTGCACGCCGCGCTCTATCCGCCCCCCCAATCAAGTTCCCCCTCTCCCGGGAGACTGTCGAAAAACGAAGTTTTTCGACTTGCATGCCTCTGCGTTCCGCGGGGTTGCAGAGGTCTTTTTCGATAATCTTGCGATTATCGACAGTCTCCCGGGAGAAGGAGAGGGGTTAGGGGGTGAGGGTCTCACCGGATCCCGTGCTTGTTCAGCTTGGCCAGCAGGGCCTGGCGGGTGATGCCCAGCTCGCGGGCGGCGTGGGTGCGGTTGTTCGCGTTGCGCGCCAGGCACTCGCAGATCAGGATGCGCTCGACGCGCTCGAGTTGCTGCTTGAGCTTGCCCTGGCCCGCCTGCTGCACGGCCGCGGCCAGGGGCTCGTCCGCGCTCCAGCTCAGATGCTCGCAGCGGATGGGGCCCGGGCCCGCGAGCAGCAGGGCGCGGTGGACCTCGTTGGAGAGCTGGCGGATGTTGCCCGGGTAGTCGCGGGCCGCCAGGGCGCGCAGGGCGGACGGGTCGACCTCGGGCACGGGCAGGCCGTTCTGCTCGGCCAGGCGGGCGAGCAGGTGGCCGACGAGCGCCGGGATGTCCTCGCGCCGCTCGTCGAGGGCGGGCACCTGGATGGGGAAGACCTGGACGCGGTAGTAGAGATCCTCGCGGAAGCGGCCCGCGGCGAGCTCGGCTTCGAGATCGCGGTGCGTGGCGGCCAGCACGCGCACGTCGACCCTGCGCGGCCGGGTGCCGCCCACCGGGGTCAGCTCGCCGCTCTCGAGCACCCGCAGCAGCTTGACCTGCATGGCGGGCGACATCTCTCCGATCTCGTCCAGAAAGAGCGTGCCCCCGTGGGCGATCTCGAACAGCCCCTGGCGATCGCGTTGCGCCCCGGTGAAGGCGCCCTTCCTGTGGCCGAAGAGCTCGCTCTCGAGCAGGCTGTCGACCAGGGCCCCGCAGTTGACCGCCGCGAAGATCTCGGCGTGGCGCAGCGAGCGCCGGTGGATCTCCCGGGCCACCAGCTCCTTGCCGCAGCCCGAGGGGCCGCAGATCAACACCGTCGCGTCCGAGATGGCCACCGAGCGGATCTGCTCGCGCAGCCTGGCCATGGGCGCGCTCTGGCCGACGATCTCGCCGCCCGCGCGCTCGTCGGCCTTCTCTCGCAGGTAGCGGTTCTTGGCCGCCAGGGCGGAGCGGGCGCGCTCGAGCGCCTCGACCAGCTCGAGCTGCTGCAGGCGCTGGGCCAGGAGCCCGGCGCCCAGCTCGACGGCCAGCAGCTCGGCCGGGGGCGGATCGTCGGGCCAGGCGAAGACCGAAAGCCACATCCAGCGGCCGGAACCGGCATCCAGGGGCGCGAGGGCGATGCGCGCTCCGCTGCCCGCGAGCGCGAGCGTCGAGAGGCTCTCCTGCCCGGCTGCCTCGAGCGCCTCCGCGTCCGGCAGGGCCTGCCCGGGCGCCAGGTTGGAGAAGAGGGGCGCATCCGGACCGCGGGCCGGATCCAGGACCGCCAGCCCGCTGGCTGCCGGGCAGGCGTCGCGAAGCCCGTCTGCAAAGGCGCGGCAGGCCGACTCGAGATCGCGCGCCTCGGCGAGCCGGGCGGCCAGGCGCACGAAGGGCACCAGGGTCCGGCCGGCCGACTCGAGAAGACCCGGCAGCTCGCTCGCGCCGTGGGCGGGCGCGCTCACGAGCAGCGTGGCGGACGCGGCCCGGGCGGGCGGCTGGCAATACTCGACCTCGAGCACGGCCGGCTCCTCGTCGCCGCCGAGCAGGATGCGATCGCCCGCGCGCAGCTCGATCGCGCGCTGCTCGCCGCCGAGCTCCGTGCGCGCGCCGTCGCGCTCGACAGCCGATCCGTTGGTGCTCATCAAGTCCTGGTAGACGTAGGCGCCCGCCCGCAGTGCGATCCGGCCGTGCACCGAGGACACGTGGGGGTTGGCCACGCAGACGTCGGCCGAGCCTGCCCGGCCGATGGTCAGCCCCTCGGCGCCGGCTGCGAGCTCGAAGCGCGCACCGTCGGGAAGCAGCTTGATGCGTAGCAAGCCGGCTCCTTTCTGAGCGCTAGAACGCGATCGCCGCTCGTCCGGCGATGCTGGCGGTGAACGACGTCTCGCCTTGCTCGAGCTCGACGACGAGGCCCGGTGCGCAGTCGAGCCCCAGGCGCAGCCAGACCGCTGCGCGCCAGTCCGCATAGGCGTGCAGCACGAGCAGCAAGGCGCCGCGGCCCTCCTGGGCGGCGATCCCGAAGTAGCCCCCGCCCAGCCCGGCGTTCGCGCCCAGCACGGCTGCGCCCAGCTCGAGCTCGGCCCCGGCGCCGATCCAGCCGCCGCCCAAGTGCAGGCTGTCCGAGCCGCCGACCAGGTCGTGAGATGCGTAGCGAAGCCCGCCCGCAAGCCGCCAGGGCCCGCCCAGGCGGTAGGCGAGCTGGAGCTCGAGCGCCAGGCCCGGCTCCAGGAGCTCCCGGTCACGCCCGGTGAGAAGCTCCACCCCGCCGGCCAGGCCGAGCAGAAAGCGCCGCGCTGCAGGCCCGCCCGCCGCGCTCGCCGAGACCGTGCGGCGCTTGATGCGGCGCCGGGCCTCCTCCAGGCAGGCGCGGATCTTGGGCGAGACGCCCGGCTCGAGCGCGTAGTCGGGCGCGAGCTCCAGCAGGTGCTCGAAGCGCGAGAGCGCCTCTGGGCGCTGGCCCAGGGCCAGGTGGGCCTCGGCCAGCTTGCGCTGGATGTCGATCCGCTGCCCGTGTTCGCGGCCGCTCTCGGTCAGCGCGGCTGCCGACAGCAGCTCGATCGCACAGCGGAAGTCGAGCTGCTCGAAGCAGGCCAGCCCGGCCGCGTACGGATCCGCCTCGGCCTGGGCCCTGCCCGCGGCCGGGGCGAGCAGCGCGAGAAGCAGAAGGCCGAGCGCCGCTTGATGGGGAGCCGGGGCCATGGGCGGATAATACACGCCCGGCCGCCGCCCGTCACGTCTCCGTCCAGCGGGCGAGCTCGGCTCAGTCGTCGCGCAGCTGCCCGAGCTTCTGGAGGCGGACCGGCTCTCCGCTCAGCCAGAGCTCGACGAGCCTCTCGTCCTGGAACAGAGGGGTGACCCAGTAGCCGGCCTGCTGGGAGTTGGCGATCGCCCTGGAAGTGGCCAGGGGCTCGTCCACCACGCCGCGCTCGGGATCGACGTAGTTGGAATGCACGAAGCGGACCTCGCCGGCTCCGATCACGACGAAGCCGATGTGGCAGTTGAGCCCGATCAGGTACAGCCCGGCTCGCAGTCTGGCCAGGCGCTCGGCGAGCTCTCGCGGGGAGATGCTCAGGTAGCGATGCAGGTCCTCGCACCTCGGGGCCAGGGAGCGCTGGATGGTCAGGGCGCGCGAGTGGGCCCAGCGGACCCGGTCGTCGAGCCGCAGGCCGGCGTTCTGGAGCACGGCGGTCACGAACATGCTGCAAGAGACCCGCTTGCCTTCCTGGTGGGGCATGGATGCGTCGTCGTCCTCACCCATGTGCCAGGGCGTGCCCATCCAGGCGGGGAAGATGTCGCCCGTGATGCTGCCCGTCACGAGCTCGCGTGCGGCCAGGTAGACGCGGTCCTTTTCCGCTCTGCCGCGCGCGCGCTTGAGCTGATCAGCAAGCTTCTCGCGCTGGCGCTCGATCCTCGCCAGCTTCTCGGGGAGCTCGGACACGAGCCTTGGGGTCGCCTCGCCGGGACGGGCATGGGACGGCCCGCCCGCCATCGCCAGGAGCCAGATAGGAAGAAGCTTCCACAGCACGGTATGCCGTGCGTTTTGCATCGGGCACTCCTCGCCCATCCCCCTCGCGCATGACGTGTCCAGCACGTGGTGTGCCAGGGGGCAGAGAGCCGCTGCAACTCTTTGAGACGGAATGGAAGGGCGACTTGGCGCGCCGGAGGTTCTGGGCAGGCCGTGTCCTCTCGGCGCCTCAGATGACACACGTCTCGGCCAGAGTCGGCAATTCGTGAGCTAGTCCTAAAACAAGCGCGGCTTTCCAAGCCGCGTTTGTTTTCAGGGCTAGCCGCCCGAAGGGCGGTCGTTTTGGGGTGAAGCT
>JAFGRB010000134.1 GCA_016935365.1 Deltaproteobacteria bacterium | reverse complement strand
GAAACGACCGCCCTTCGGGCGGCCAGCCCTGAAAACAAACGCGGTTTGGAAACCGCGCTTGTTTTAGGCCTAGTTGAACTTCCGGCTGCGCTGCAGCGTCTCGGTCAGGCAGTCCACGACCCGCTTCTCCCGCCGCTCGGAGCTGCCCAGGATCTCTCGAAGCGCCGATCCGATGTGCGGGATGTAGGTGGCGATGTAGTCCCGCTTGCGCCCCTCTTCCGCCTCGCGTCGCCGGGCCGACAGGTAGCTGGACAGACGGCGGCCGCAGACCTGCAGGGCCAGCTTGATCTCCTTGAGGATCTCGGGGTAGCGGGCGATGGCCTCCTTGCTCTCCGAGGTGAAGGGGACCCAGACCGAGGCCATGTGGACCAGGATGACCATCGGCCCCGAGGGCAGCGTGCCGCGGCCCTGGCTCACCCGGTAGTTGCGCCAGTCGGTCTCCACGACCGCCCGGGTGATGGCGCAGTCGGACTGCTGGTACTGCAGCGGGACCCGGTTGGCGAAGCGGTAGAGCGTGCAGAGCTCGTCGGCGCTCAGCGATCCGCCCCAGGCCAATCCGACCTCGACCTGGAACGGGTTGCCCCGGTAGACCGCCGGGCTGCGGGTGACCGAGGTGAAGAAGTCCGCCTCCACTCCCTGCTCGAGGCCCTTGCGGACGAGCTCCTCTCCGATGGGCACCACGCAGGAGGTCGGCGGGTTCATCACCTTGACCGTGCCCATCGCCCGGTGGAGGCTCTCGACTTGATCGGTCTTGAGGGTGCGGGGCCGGACGCCGGGCGGCAGCCCGGCCTTGTCGCAGATCGCGATCGCCACCCGCTCGCTGACCCGCGAGAAGTCCCGCATCAGCGCCCCTTTCAGATCGCGGCCGCGGGTGTCCCGGAGCATGTTCATCAGCACACCCAGCTCGACGCCGTGCGGATGGGGCTTGATCTCCGCCGGCTCGCGGGGCAGCACGGGGCTCAAGCGCTCGTAGACGAGGCGCTCGCCCTTGGGGTTGTAGAAGCGGATGGTGGCGTGGGGGTTGGCGATCGCGGTCTGCTCGATGTAGCGGTCCACGCTGCGCTTGCCGCCCCGGTAGATGCCCTCGATCTCGATCTCCACACTCGTGCCGTGCTCCGCGTCCCAGGCCTGCTCCGTCTGGATGGCCTCGGGCTTGTTCTTGCGGGTGTCGATCTTGACCTCGAAGCGGTGCGCGCTAGGGCTGCCGGCGGTCCTGGAGACGATCAGGACCGGCTTGCCGGTCGTGAGCTGGCCGTACATGCCGGCCGCCGAGATCCCGATGCCCTGCTGGCCGCGGGCCTGCTTGAGGCGATGGAACTTGGACCCGTAGAGCAGCTTGCCGAAGATCTTGGGGATCTGGCTGCGGACGATGCCCGGGCCGTTGTCCGTCACCCGGACCATGAAGCGGTTCTCGGCCAGCTGCTCGATCGCCACGTCCAGGTCCGGCAGGATCTTGGCCTCCTCGCAGGCGTCGAGGGAGTTGTCGACCGCCTCCTTGACCGTGGTCAGCAGCGACTTGGCCGGGTTGTCGAAGCCCAGCAGGTGGCGGTTCTTGGTGAAGAACTCGCTGACCGAGATCTCGCGCTGGCTGGCCGCCATGCGCTCGGCCACCGACTGGCGCCGCCGCCCGCGGCCGGGCTTGCGGTCCGGCCGGGCCTCGGCGGGCGATCTCTCCTCGGGCTCCGCGGCCGCAGCAGCCGGCCGGGCCTCCGGAGCCGCGCGGGCCCTGCGGGGCGGCTCGGCCAGGTCGGCCCCGAAGAGCCCGAGCTGGCTGTCGGCGGCCTTCTTGCGTCCGGACGCCTTCCCGGCCTTCGTGCTCATCCCGGACCTCTTCGACTTGCCAGCCTTCCCAGACCTCCTCGCCTTGCCGCCCTTCCCGGACTTCCTCGCCTTGCCGGCCTTCTTCGCGCCAGCAGACCTGCCCGCGCCCCGCCTCGCGCGCGCCTTCTCGCGCCCGGCCGACTTCTTCGCCTTCTCGCGCGTCGCCATCCCGCTCTCCCGCTGCCGCCGTACGAGCGCCCCTGGGGCCGCAGCCGGGCGCATCATACTACGCCGCGCGGTCGATCTGTCAACCACTCCCAAAGGCGTGTCGACGTGCTATGCTGTCTGCCATGGAAGCCGTCGTCGTCGACACGTTCGACCTGACCGCCGACACCGACTTCGCAGCGCTCGTCCGGCAAGTCCTCCTGGGACGAGCCGGCGGGTCCTTGCCCACCGATCTCGATCCCGCAGACTGGCTGTTTCGAGCCTATGCCGAGCTGGAGGGAAGCCCGTACCGGGACAGGCTGGCCGAAGGCGTCTCGGCCTGCCTCACCGACGAAGAGCCCCGGGTCCGCTCCGGCGCCCTGACCTTCTTCGAGCGCCACCCCGAAGCCCGAGGCGCCGAGCGCATCGTCGAGCTCGCCGAGGGGCCGAGGGCCCTGTTCGATGGAACCGCATCGGGCACCGCCGCGCTCGAGGACAAGCTCATGCGCTGCGTGGGCGCCCGCATCCTCGCGGGCGACGCGCGGGCGCGGGAGATCGGGCGCCGAGAGGCACTGGAGCCGGGCCGTCCGGTCCAGCTCATCGCGGCCCTGACCCAGGCCGATCCCGACTGGATCGTCGAGCACGCCGAGACCATCGTCGACAAGACCCCCGCCACGGGGCTGAGCATCCTGTTCAACCTCCAGTCGATCGGACGGGACGTCCTCGAGGTCGGCAAGCGCATCGCCCGCCTGGCCAAGCGCGACCGCTCGTTCAAGAGAGACCTCGATCGCTTCATCGACGATCCCGGCGTGCGCGAGGAGATCCGCGCGGCCATGCGCGAGAGAAGATAGCCCGGCGGCTACAGGGCAGGCACTCCCCTTCTCGAGTGCCACACACGTACGATCGGGGCCCACGTCAGTCTGTGAGCCATTCAGCGAGATCCTCCTTGACCCGATCGTGCTCGACGGCCTTGCCCTGGTCGAGCTCATGAAGCCCCTTGCGCACGCCAGCGATGAAGTTGATGCGTTCCATCCGGGTCGGGGAGCGGCTCGTCGAAGCGCCTCTTCTCGCCCTTGCGGCGAGAGCAGAAGCGGGCGAAGTCGTCCAGCAGCTCGCCGTCCAGGGCATCGCGAAGCGGCTGGATCAGCGCCTCGGCTCCGGGGTCCGCGGACTGAGCCCGGTTCACGAGCAGCTCGCCGGTGCTGGTGATCAGCCGGGCGATGACCGGCGGCTCCTTTTGCGCCGCAGGCCCCAGGCCGCCGATCGGCAGCGACCTGAACTGCACCTTGCTCCCTCGGATGCTCACGGTCTGCACCCTGAAGTCGATCGGGATGACCTGGAGGTCGATGTCGCGGCAAGTGCAGCCGGGGTTCCGGCAGGTGCTGGCCACGCAGGCGAGCCCCCGGCCGCCAGGGCTCATGATGGCCAGAAGGCCCGCCTTGCTCAAGCGCGGGCGCCTGTATGGTCCGATCCTGACCCTGCTCATCAGAGCCTCCGCCGCCTGCCCGGGCCGCCGCTTCGTCATCCGAGCCCGCAGCGGCTCGGGGCCGGTCACGGCCGCATGCGGTAGGCCCGCTCCAGCACGACCGCGATCTCCGGGCCCTTCCAGTGCGGCTTGATCCAGCGCGGCCGCTGGTCCTTCCAGCTCGCGGCCGCGCGCCGCCAGTGCCCCCGCACCATGAAGCGGTGCATCAGCTTCCTGCCGCTCGGCGCGCGCTCCACCTCCTGCATCTGGCGCACGCTGCGGATGTCGATCTTGCCCGGCAGGAAGAAGACCTCCTCCGCGGAGACCAGCGCCCGGGCCTGGCCCGCCTCGCCCCCGGCCTTGCCGCCCTTGCCCCGCCAGCGTCCGGCCGCCGGCCGGCGGATCTCCGGCTCCACCCCGGCGCTGGTCGCGTAGAGGATCGCGTTGACGACCAGGTGCAGCAGCTTCTTGAGCGCGGCCGAGGAGAAGATCGGATCCCGCTCGCCGACATCCACGTCCGGGAAGTGGCTGTCGAGGATCGCCTCCAGCCGCGCCTCCGGCCGGATGAGCAGGTCCCGGCTGACCAGGTAGGGCCACTGACCGGCCAGGGCGTCGAAGGTGAAGGCCACCCTGAGCCCCATGCCGCCGTCTGCGGGCAGGCGGGTGACGTAGGCGGTGGCGATCTTCAGGATCCGCCCGCGCAGCTCGCAGTCCGGATCGGCAGACAGCATGCTCTCCGCGACCCGCAGGCTTTCGCGGTCGGTGAAGACCAGCGCGAAGCAGGCGAACGGGAGCTTGAGGTGCTCTCCCTCGATCTCGAGCCGGGTCTGGCCGAGCATCCAGGCCAGGGCGTCGTCCACCCAGAAGGTCTTCCGGCGGTGCAGCTCGAAGTTGCACATGGACTCAAGGTGGGAGCCGACCAGATTGCCGTGATCGGCCGCCTTGTCCCCGTCTCCAGTCCGGCTGTGGAACGCGCGCGCCTGCGCCTGGACGAAGGCGTCGAAGTCCGGATCGGCAGCACACTCCTGCGGCGAGATCACCGTGTCCGCGTCGAAGCCGCTTTGCCTGCGGAAGCGATCGGCGACCTTGCGCGCCACGTCGCCGATGCCCGGGATCTGCCGCTCCAGAGACTCGAAGCCGGTGAGCGGGAGCGCGGCCCGGCCGCCGGGCGCCTGCGGGTGCTCCTCGATGCCCAGCTCGGCCCAGAGCCATGACGGATCGAAGCCCGGCTGCCCGCTCGCGAGCGCGCGCTGGTACATGTTCTCCAGGTCCTTGATCAACTCGACCAGCCGCGGGCGCAGGGCGCTCGATCGTGCGGCCTGGCGCGGGCTGTGCCCGTCCAGGGCCGGGATCTCCTCGTCCAGCCAGCCCCGGTAGTGGCGCTCGAGCTGGGCGGTGACGATCTCGGCGATCTCCTCGGGCGGGATCTCGGGCTCGGCCGGGCCGAGCTCGTCCCCGAGCCGCTCGCTCATCTCGGCCATGGCCTGCACGGGATCCTGCTCGGCCGAGACCCGGAAGCGCACGGCCTCGCCGGCAAGGCGCTCCAGAAGCTTGCGGCCCTTCTCAGCCCGGCTCTGGGTCGCGCACTCGAGCACGAGCCGCCCGCCCTCCCGGAAGACCGTCCCGACCAGGATGCGCTCGCCCCTGCGCTTGCCTGGGCCGTCCCAGGTCCACATCGCCTCGCCCTCGGCGCGATCGAGCTCGCGCGCCCCGTCCAGCGCGGCTGAGAGCGCATCCTCGTCGATCACGTCGAAGTAGGACTTGGAGAACACCACTTCCTCGCCGTCGGTGCTCACGAGCCTGGGCATCGACGGGGCGAGGAGCGGCTGGAGAAAGGCCTGGCACAGAAAAGGCGCGCATTGCTCGTCGAATCCGCGCGGGTCGTCGAGCAGATCCGCGCGCATGTCGGCGAGCTGGTCGAGAAGCCGCTCGCGCAGGGATCGCGGGATCGGCAGCGGGCTGCCCTCGATGACCGGCGCGCCGCGCGGGCCGGGGATCAAGATCCTGGCGGCCAGCAGGTCCCAGCGGGCGACCTGCTGGGAGGCCAGCCGCTCCTCGACCGCGTGCTCGCCGGCGCCCAGCAGGTCCCTGAGTCGGATCGAGGCCCCGGGCCGGACCTCGGTGACCTCGTAGAGGCGCATGGCGCTCCCCATGGCTGCTGAAGGTAGCGCCGCTCGCCCTCACCGAGCCGTCTCGGGCTGTCCGCGAAGCGCCGGGCCATGGTCGGGCCACCCTCGAGGCGGTGATCGAAGAAGAGCCAGCGGTCGAAGACGTCGTCCGCCACGCCGCAGACGTTCACGTCGTCGAGCGCCTCGTGGTCCTCGAGGTACGGCCCCCAGAACGCCTCCTCGGCATCGTCGGTTCGCCCCTCCCGCTCCAGTTGATCGGCGTACGACTCGAGCATGCGCAGCACCGACAGGCGGTCCTGCTCGCTGAAGGCGGCCGCGATGCCTTCCTTCCGCATGCAGCACTTCTTGTACTTGAGCCCGCTGCCGCACGGGCACGGGTCGTTGCGGCCCACCTTGCCCATCTCGCCGTCCCATACTACGCGCGCACGCTTCGCACAAGTCCGCGAGAAAAGCGCTCGGGCTCAGCACCCAATTCGAGTCTCCCTGAGGTGCTCCGCCCCGTCCCTGGCCCGGCCGCCGATGGCGAGGATATCTTCATACAGGCGCGGCAAAGCCACCTCCACGAGGCGCTTCGATTGTGCTTGCCTCCCCCATTCCCCGGTGGTAGCCGAACCGTATGGACCTCGCCTGGCTCCAGAGCGGAGAGTTCTACTCCACCGTCTGCGCGCTGATGTGGGCGGTGGCGGTGATCCTCTTCCGCAAGAGCGGCGAGCACGTCCCGCCGGTGGTGCTCAACTTCTTCAAGGGCAGCGTCGGCCTGCTGCTCTTCGTCCTGTCCATGCTCGTGCTCGGCCTGGACTTCTTCCCGGCCGAGAACGGCTGGCGCGACTGGGCGGTGCTGCTCGCAAGCGGGGCGATCGGCATCGGGATCGCCGACTCGCTCTTCTTCGAGGCGCTCAACCGGCTGGGCGCCGGCCGGCAGGCCATCATCGACTGCCTCTACTCGCCGCTCGTCATCCTGTGCTCCTTCGTCTACTTGCGGGAGCCGCTGTCGGTCTGGCTCTTCGTGGCGGTCGGCCTGATGGCCGCGGCGATCCTGATCGGCACCTACGAGCCGCGCAAAGGCACCGCGCGCGACGGGCGCGGGCGGCGGGAGGTCGCGATCGGGATCTCGCTGGGCATCGCCTCGATGCTGCTCATGGCCATCGGCATCGTGATGGCCAAGCCGGTGCTCGACCGATCCGGCGCCTGGTGGGCCACGACGGCCCGGCTCTTCGGCGGCTGGGCGCTGCTCGCCTTCCAGAGCGCCCTCAGCCGGACTCACCGCCGGGACGTCAAGCGCTGCTTTCGCCCCTCGGGGCTGTGGAAGGTGACCGTCCCGGCCGCCTTCGTGGGCACCTACCTGTCGCTCATCTTCTGGATCCTGGGCATGAAGTACACCTTCACCAACATCGCCTCGGTGCTCAACCAGACCTCCTCGCTCTTCATCCTCCTCCTGGCCGCCCCGCTGCTCGGCGAGGCCCTGACCTGGCGCAAGAGCGCGGCCATCCTGATCGGCATGCTCGGCGGCGTGCTGGCCACGCCCGCCGGCGCGAGGCTGCTGCTCGGCTGGACCGGCCTGTCGATCGTCTGAAGGCGGCGCAGTATTCCGCCCCGTCAGGGCTTCATGGATCGCGTTGCGCACCTATCCCAGGGCTTCGCCCTGGGCTGTCCTATTCCGCTCCTTCGGGGCTCTCGTTCGAGCTTGCCGTCCGCAGCTAGTCCTAAAACAAGCGCGGCTTTCCAAGCCGCGTTTGTTTTCAGGGCTAGCCGCCCGAAGGGCGGTCGTTTTGGGGTGAAGCT
>JAFGRB010000133.1 GCA_016935365.1 Deltaproteobacteria bacterium | reverse complement strand
GATCTCGGCAGATGCTCCCTCCATGGGGTCGCAGGTCTGCCACTGGCCGTTGACGCAGTTCTCCACCGTGTGCTCGCAGACGCCCAGACCGCAGGTGGTGCTGCCGAGATCCTCGTCGATCGCGCCGTCGCAGTCGTTGTCCTTGAGGTCGCAGAGCTCGGGCGCGCCCGGGTAGGTGAGCGGGTCGTGGTCGTCGCAGTCCACGTCGGCCGCGTACCCGTCGCCGTCGGCGTCCTGGGTCTTGACCTCGAAGCTGTCGTGCCCCAGGCTCAGCCAGCCCGCGGGGAAGAGCGCCTGCACGATCGCCAGGTAGGTCCCGTCGTCCAGGCCGGTCAGGATGAAGTAGGCATCGCCCTGCTCGATCTGCCCCACGGCCAGGTCGAAGGTCGAGAGCATCTCCGAGTACAGCGTGTCCTGGGATACGCTCGAGAGAACGACCCGGGTCTCCAGATCGATGAGATCGACATTGCCTGCGTTCTCTATCGCGTAGGAGACCGCGAGCCCCCCGTACGGCTCGACCTGCTCCGGGCTCACCGAGACCTCGGCGAACAGCCCCTCTGCGCGATCGAAGCTCGACTCGATCTCGAAGCCGGCCTCGCCCGAGGCCAGCACCTCGGCCCCGGCCAGGACCTCCACCCTCGCCAGGTACGCGCCCGGCGCATGCTCCGCGCTTTCGAAGATCACCCCGATCTCGTGCCGCTGTTCTGGTCCCATCTCGGGGATCTCGACCACCTCCTCCCACACGAGCTGCTCGCCGGAGTCGACGATCGAGATCCTCGCCTCGGCCTCGCTCAGCGAGGCGTTGCCCTCTCCCGTCTCCACCGCCGCGGAGAGCGCCACGTCCTCGTGCGCCCCGTACGCGCGACGATCCGTGGAGATGGCCGCCGCCAGCTCGAGGCTCGGCTCGACGGCGAAGGCCGCCGTGTCCTCGGCCACGGGGCCGTGACCCTCGACCAGCACGACGCGCGCGCCGTAGCCTCCGGGCAGGCTCTGGCCCGTGTTCCACACGAAGCTCCCCCGCCAGTCGGGCGGCGGCTCCGGGGCGGCAACGGACAGCTCGGCCGTGGCAGCGTAGGGCGATACGGCCAGGGCCTTGGGAGCCAGGCGCTCCTCCACCAGCTCGGGCTCCGCAAAGGCGAGCTCTCCCGCGCGCCGGAAGAGGTAAAGACCGGGCGTGCCGCTTCCGAGAATGCACAGGAGATCCATCGCCCCGTCGCTGTCGAAGTCTCCGGGCGCGACCTGCCTGCACATCGAAAGCTCGCTGTCCGGTATGTCGATCGTCGGCTCGAAGCTGCCGTCTCCATGCCCGAGCAGAACCTGCAAGAAGTCGTAAAGGCCGTTGTCCGGCGTGCGCAGGACGTCGTTCTTCCCGTCCGCGTCGAAGTCCGCGCAGGCGAGGTTCGTATAGGTGTGATTGCCAGATACCGCGATGGGATAGGGGCTGCCGAAGCTCCCGTCTCCGAGCCCCGGGAATACCAAGAGCGACGGGGAAGAGCCGACCAGCAGTTCAGGCAGACGATCCCCGTCTATGTCGCAGAGCGCCTTGCCGTATGAGAAGAACGAATCCTCGATCACCAGGAGCTGGTGCTCGGCGAAGCCGCCCGCACCATCTCCGAGAAAAACGTGCAGCTCGTTGCACCTGCCCCGGTAACTGGCCACGAAGTCCGGGATGCCGTCCGCGTCCAGGTCGTCGGCCGGAAGTTGGTCGACGCTCGCGCCGGTCTCTCCTATCGTCGCGACCTGCACCGGAGCAGCGTAGGTCCCGTCCGCCTGGCCGAGGCTCAGCATCACGTCCTCGCCAGTGACTCCGAAGAGCACGTCGAGGATCCCGTCCGAATCGAAGTCGGCCATGGCAGCACCGTACGTATACCCATAGCCCGAGACCGGCACGCTGCCGGTCACGTCGAGCTGCCCATCCAGCGCCGTGCCGAGCGTGTCGATGCCCGTGTGCCAGACCATGACCGCAGCCCTGCCCGTGGGCAGGAGCCGGGCCGGGCGCGGCCCGTGGCCCTGCGCCAGCGAGTCGAAGTAGACGCCGAAGCGGCGCGAGGCCCCCGCGCCCGTGATGCCGGGCGCGAGCCACTGCACCCGGCCGCGCGCGCTGGAGAGCGGGTCGTAGCCCGGCATGCTCGGCTCGAACCAAGAGCGCAGCTCTCCCAGGATCGCGCCGTCGGCCGCGATCTCGAGCACTCGTATCGAGTCCGGATCGAGCTCGCCCTCGATGCCCAGCGCGCCCATGGCGGCCGTGAAGTCCATCTCCATGTCCAGGGCCGCGTTCTGCCGGTCGAAGGCCGCGGGCAGCATCTCCGCGATCACGCGGCCGCCCCAGCCCGCGAGGCCCACCGGCGCGAGCTCGGTCACCTGGATCTCCCCGAGATCGGCCACCAGCCCGCCCGCGCCGTCCACGACCGACGCGCGCACCGAGCCCGAGTAGGCGTCCGGCGTGGCGTTGACCAGCCGCACGCCGATCGTCACGTCGCTCTCGGCCGGGTAGGTCTCGGCGTCCGTGTCCGCGCTGAGCAGCACAGCCCGGCTGCCCACCGCCACGCCCCGCGAGGCCAGGTTGTCCTGCTCGTCCGTCTCCGGGATCTCGTCGAAGGGATCGGCGAAGACGTATATCTCGTGCTCGCCGCCCTCGACGTCCACGACCCACAGCACCTGCGCCTCCGCCGCGCCGCCTGCGGGCAGGTCGGGTATCACGTCGAGCGCCAGCAGGCGGCCGGCCGCGAGCGGGTCTCCGAGGAAGAAGCCCACCGTGACGGCCCGGGCATCCGAGCCGCGGTTGTGGATCCGGGCGCGGATCGCGAGTCCGTCGCCGCTCGCCGGCCCCCCGTCCGAGAAGGAGATGTCACCGCTCGCCAGGGCGAGCTCCACGGACCCGGCGCCCGGCACCACGGCCCGGGTGGAGATCTGGTTGTTGTCCTCCTGGCTCTCCTCGATCTCGCCCAGGGGATCGGCCGTCAGGAAGAGATCGTGCTCCCCCTGGCAGGCCTGCCAGGAAAGCTCGACCGTCGCTCCCGCGCCGGCGTCCAGCGTGCCGGCCAGCAGGTCCTCTCCCATCTGGACGCCGGCCTGGGCCGGGTCCCCGTCGTAGAGCCGCACCCGGGCCAGGGCCGGCAGGCTGCCGTCGTTCCGCAGCCGGGCCGAGACGAGCACCGGCTGACCCACGGACGGCGCGGGCGGCGAGAGCGAGAGGCTGCCCGGCTCGAAGACCAGGTCGGGCATGGGGTCCAGGGGCGCCAGGTAGCTCCCCTGGCCCGTGCCGGCAATCCCGTTCTTCTCGACCGCGAGAGACAGCGCGCGCAGGCTGCCGTCCCGGACCGGCCGGGGCGAGACGAAGCGCAGGCTGTACTGGGCCTGATCGCAGGCGGACAGGTGGAAGAGCTCGGGCACGGCGCCGAAGGCGTCGTCGAAGGGGTGGTAGAAGCCGCCGGTCTCGGCGGCGATCCACTCCATCTGATCGACGGATCCCCACTCGTAGGACATGGGGAAGACGCGCACGCCTTCCTGGATGCAGGTCGCGGCGGCCTCCTCGAGCGAGCCCTCTGGATAGGCCCCCCCGTTGGTGGCCGGTATGGCCACCCTGACCGCGCCCTCCCGCCACTCGTAGTAGAGCGCTGCCCAGGTGACGGCCGCGGACCAGCTGCGCGGATCGTCCCAAGAATTGCCCGCATAGTACTGTCCCTGGTACACGAATCCCTGGGACCCGTCCCAGCAGCTCTCGATCGTCATCGGGGGCTCGGACCAGGGCGGGGGCATGATGGCCGCCTTGTAGCGCACGTCGACGCCCAGGGCCTCGAGCATGGCCACCATGCCGTCTGCCACCCCGCACAGGTGCTGCATGAACCAGTATGGATCGCTGCACTCGTACCAAATCACGAAGAAGATGTCCAGCCTTGGCCCCCAGGGCAGGGGCGGCGACAGCTCGCTGACCTCCAGGTCGTGAACCGGCTGTCCGTCCTCCTCGAGGGCGAACTGGTCCTGGACGAGCCCGAAGAGCGGATGCCGGTTGGCATCCGCGACGTAGCTCGTGAGCTCGACGGATGGGAAGCCGCTCGCGTCCGCCTCGGACAGCTCCACGTGCAGGGGCGCGGCATCGAGGAGCTCGATCTCCCTGTGCCCGGAGTTGTTCTCCTCGTCCTGCTCGGGCACGAGGTCCTCCGGATCGATCACCACGTGGACCGCGTGAACGCCCTGCAGACCCGAGAGATCCGTCCAGCTCACGACCGCGGCCTGGCTGCCTTTGGGCTCGACCGGGTCGAGTGCCGCCTCGCCGATCAGCGTCCCGGAGATCGGATCGCCGTCGTAGAACCGGCACACGGCAGGCCCGCTCGCCTCGGTGCCTCCGTTCTTGACCAGCGCGACCAGCCTCACGTCGTCCAGCACGGAAGGCGACTTGGGATAGGGCTCGATGGCGAAGAGCTCTCCCAGCCGCTCCACGGCGAGATCGATGCCCGTGGGCACGACCGCGACCGGGTCTGACGGCGGGCTCTCGTTGCCGCTGAGATCGACCGCGGTCAGCCAGTAGGTGTACGCATGCTGGGTGAGCACCGAGAAATCCTCGTACCAGGTCTCGGCGAGCAGCTCGTCGCCGTGGACCGGCATCGCCAGGTCGTCGCGGTAGAGCCTATAGCCGTCCAGGTCCTCCTCGGGGCTAGGCTGCCAGGTCAGCGCGACGTGCTCGTCCGTCTTCTCGGCCGTGAGGCCGACCGGGGCAGCCGGCGGCTGATCGTCCTCGAAGAGCTCCGGTCCCGCCGTCACGATCGCGCTCTCGATACCGTCGGCGTCCACGGCCGCCACGCCGTACTGATACTCGCCGCAATCGATAAGCTCCTCGGAGTGGTCCTGCACGAGCTGGTCCCGCTCCGAGTAGCCCACTACCTCGGCGTACTGGTACGGGAGATCGAAGTCCGCGATCGAGCGAAACACGTATCGCTGCGCCGTGAGCGGCGGCGTGAGGTACAGACCGAAGTCCCCGGCGTACCGACCGAGCTCCTTGCCCGTGTCCGCGTCCTCGAACACGACGAGATCATCCTCCTGGGTCAAGATCTGGCCGAAGAGGAACCTTCTCGGCGCCCGGCGATCGAACTCGATCGTCTGCGATCTGCCGACGAACGGAGCCGGGCTGGGTATGCCCGTCTGGAACCAGGTCACCGGGATCGGGCTCGCGATGTACATGTCCTGCGTGTAGACCTCGAGCTCGGCGAGCACGACCGCGTCGCCCCCGCTGCAGAACGTGGGCACGAAGCGAACGATCTTGGCCCGCGCGGGCGGATCGATGGCGACGTCCGCGTCTCCGATAACGTCCTGCGCGCTCCGGTCCGCGATCGCCTGCCAGCTCTCGCCGTCGAGCGACGCGTCGATCCGGAACTGGTACACCACACCGCCGGCGTGATCCACGAGCACGCGGATCCGGTGGATCTCGCACGCATGGTCCAGGCTGAAGTCCAGGCTCTGGGGCGGGCTGTAGTTGACCGCCTGCGAGGTCGTGCGATCCGAGTCGTTGACCCCTTCGATCCATCGGTTCTTGTCGTGCGTCTTCGTCACGAGGCAGCCGTGATCGGCGCCGGCCACGTTGACGCGGTTGCGATAGACGTGATGACCGATGCAGTCCGGCTCCACACTCGGTTTCCACTCGACCGTCGCAGCGAGCTGGTCCCGGTGCACCGCGACGTCCGCAGGCGGCGCCGGCGGCGCGGCGTCGATGCCGACCGTCGCGTCGTTCGATCGGGCCGTTCGCCTGCCCGCGGCGTCGAGCCCGACGACGTGGAAGGTGTACGTGCCCGGCGCGAGCGGGCCGTCGATGCGCGTCAGCGCTGGAGGCGGGTGGGGCGCGTAGGCCGCGATCTCTGCGATGGCCAGGTAGTCGGGGGGCTCGGCCACGGTGACGCGGACCGCATCGACCAGGTGCGGCGAGTCGAAGACGATGTGATCGATGCTGCCGAGATTCTCGTATATGTACGTGATCGGTGTCCAGGCGCCATCCTCGAGCACCTCGATCCCGTACTCGGGACCGCCGTACCTCCAGTAGATTCCCATCTCGCCGATCGCGGTCGGATCTTGAAAAGACAGCTGGAAGTAGGCTGGTCCGCTGGGCGGGCTCTCGTTGCGCCATTCCGTGAAGATGACGCGGTCGGTGGCTTTCTCCGGAGTATTGGTCCCCGCGGATGAGGAGGCGGATACCACGGCGCTCGAGGTGAGATCCTCTCTGGGGCTCACGAGGAAGCCATCCCTGAAGATGAAGTACCCGACGACACCTCGAAGGGACGCGCCCGTACCGGCGCCCCACGTGAGCTCGGCCCGCTCCCCGTCGAGGTCCACGGCCGTGAGCGAGATGGGCGCCGCGTCCCGCGGCAGCAGCACGCTCACGTCGCGCTCTACGATGTTGTTGGACTTGTTCGGCTCGTCGATCTGACTCGCCGGATCGGCCCGCAGGCGGATGGTCACGTCGCCGGCCCGGTCCTGCGTGGCGATCGGCAGGCTAAGCTGGGCGGACTCGAACGGCGCGAGCGGCGGCGTGGCGCAGCTCGACTCGAACACGCCGTCGACGCGGAGCTCGACCTCGGATACGGAGCAGCTCGCGTTGCGCTCGTTCGAGAGCTCGAAGCGGATCTCGGCCGCCTCCCCGTCCACGATCTCCTCCGGCCAGAGCGCGACCCGCTCGGGCAGGATCGCGAGGTCGCAGCGGCTCTGGATGATCGGCACGACAATCGAGGCGGTGTTGTTTGCGGTGTCGATCTCGTGCGGATCCTCCACGGGCACGATCCGAAGGAAGATGGGCCGGCTGTTGTCCCGCTTACGAGGATCCGTGTCCAGAATCAGGTAGACCAAGCTCTCGGCTCCCGCCAGGATCGCGTTGAAGCCGGGGGCGTAGCGATGGAGAAACACCCCGCCCGCGTCCGGATCGCCGTCGTACCACAGACGGGCCCAGGCATCGGAGAGGAAGGAGCCCCGGTTGGAAATCCGGGCCCAGACCGTCGTGGTATCGCCTTCCTCGACCGGCGCATAGGGCGCCCAGATCTCCTCGATGGCCAGATCCTGCAGGAAGTGGACACTGACGTGGCGGGAGTCTGTGTTGTTGCTCTCGCTCACCTCCTCGATCGCGTCCTCCGGATCGGCCATCGCCCAGATGTCGTGCGGCCCGGCCTTGCCCAGCGTGTCCATGGAGACCCAGCCCGTGACCGCGCAGCCGTACGCCGGCACCTCGGAGAGCACCAGGTCCTGTCCGATCTGGGCTCCCGAGCCCGGAGCGCCGTCCAGCACCCGGACGCGCACCTCGCTCGCCGGCCTCTCGCGCGTGTTCCACACCCGGACCCGGACCTGCAGGACGTCCCCGTCGTAGGGGTAATGGTCCGAGAGCTCGATGCTCTCGTTGACCACCAGCAGGTCGCTCCTGGCCTCGACCGACAGGCTGCGCACGGCCCGGTTGTCCGTCTCGTCGCCCTCGGCCACGAGATCGTCCGGATCCACGAGCGCGTAGATGTCGTGCGGCCCGTCTCCCAGCACGCCCAGCGGCTGGCTCACCCAGCGCTGCTCGAAGCGCTCGAGGCATTCGAGCACCAGGTCCGGGCCGAGCTGCGCGCCGCCCGCGGGATCCCCGTCGAAGAAGCGCACCGCCACGCCGCACAGCATCTCGCCGCCGGTGTTCGCGACCAGCAGCTCGGCCGAGACCGGGTCCCCGGGCGCCGGGTTCTCGGGCAGGGTGAAGAAGTGCTCGGAGACGATCTCGAGGTTCCGCTCGGGCAGCACGGGCACGGCCAGGCTGCAAGCGTTGTTGCCGAGCTCCGACTCCTCGAAGTCCCCACCGCCGGGGTTCGCGCGAGCCCAGAGGGCGTGGACGCCGGCCGGCGCCGTGTCCGCCCACTGGATACCGACCGTCCACTCGACGCCCGCGGCCATCCCGGGCACCTGGGCCTGGCCCACCGAGACGCCTCCGGCCCCGGGATCGCCGTCGAAGAGCTCCAAGCGGGTCGAGCTCGAGGCGGCCAGGCCCCGGTTGACGATCCGGACCTGGACCGAGGCCGGGTCGCCGGACAGGAGCGGCTCGGGCGAAACCGAGATGCGCTCCGGCAGGAGCTCGAGGTCGGGCAGGTCCTGGGCCAGCACCTGGAGCGCCAGGGCCGTGAGATAGGCGTCCTGGCCGAACGAGCCGTCCGCTTGCTGGGCCGAGCGCAGGTAGACCGCGGCCTGGGAGAAGAGCTCACCGTCCACCCCGGCCGAGCGGAGCGCCAGCACGGCAAGGCAGGTCTCGTGCACGCTGCTCGCGCCGCCGGCGCCGAAGCCGCCGTCCGCCTGCCGGAAGGCGAGCAGGCAGTCGACCCCCGAGCCGATCACGGCGGGCAGGTCGAGAGCTGCGTTGGCGAAGAAGGGATCCGCGAGCGCGAGCATCGCGAGCGCCGTGCTGACCACGTCCGGCTCGGCCAGGCCGTCCAGTTCCGTACGCAGGCCCCAGCCTCCCTTGCGCGTGCAGAGCTCCCCGTCTCTCTGCAGGCAGGCCCGGTGCGTATAGGCCACGCGGCCTATCCGGAGCCCCAGGTCGGGCTGCGAGAGCAGCCAGATCCGGTCGGCGCTCGCGAGCGCGCGGAGCGCGAGCGCGTCGGCCCACAGGTCGTCGCCGGAGCCGCCGCCGGCCGCGAGCGGCAGGCCGGCCCCGGCCTGCGTGAGCGCGAGCAGCAGGCCGATGTCTCCGGCGTCGGCGTACGGGCTCTGCGCGAGCGCGTGGAGCCTGCGGGCCATCCCGTCCAGGTCCGGCGCGCCCGGGGCCGCCAGCCAGACCCGGGCGTCGTCGCAGCCGGGCAGCTCGCCGAGCCCGGCCGCCTGCAGCGCAGAGAGCGCCTCGGCGGTGCTCCTCACCGATCCCCAGCCCGCGCCCGGAAGCCTGGATGCGAGCAGGTACTGCGCTGCTCGCTCGGCGTCCGGCGCGAGGCCGAGCGCTCGGGGGCTGAAGCCCACTCCCAGGGACAGGACCGCGCAGATACACAAAGCCCTCATGGTTTTCTCCCCGCAGGAACTCTGTCTACCGATATACAGACGCGAGCGCACGGACGCTCCGCTTTGCAGGCCGCCTGGAAAGCTGTGTGCTGGTCTATGGACACACGCCCTCCTCCTGATGCGCATCCCCGCAATACACCCACACATCGGCTGCCCTGGTCAGACCTTTCAATGGTCCTACGGCGCGGAGAACCTGTCAAGCTCCCGGGCCTTGAACCCGCATGCAGCGCTGTTGTATGCTGCCCCCTGTCGACCGAGCCCGAACATGGAGCGGAGAGTCGCGAGAGAACCAATCCGAAAGACAAGGAGCCCACCCATGGCGGACAAGATCCTCGACACCGTCCTGCTGCTGGCCTTGCCGGCCTCCGGAAAGAGCGAGGTCCGGCGCTACCTGGCACTCCTGCCCGAGGAGGAGTGCCGCCGGGACTTCCACATGGGCCCGACGGTCCAGCTGGACGATTTTCCCTACGTGCACATGATGCGCCGGATCGACGACCTGCTCCAGTCGCAGGGCAAGGCCCGGCTGTTCTTCCAGGCGCCGGACCGCGGCTTTGCGGACGGGCGCGACTGGGGCACCCTGATCCACTTGATCAACGAGGACCACGCCGACCTGGTATCCCGCAAGGAGGAGAAGCCCTCCTCGGCGGCCATGCACCTCATGGGTCGCATCGACGCGGCCGCGTCCAAGGTGGGCCTGCCCAACCGGCTCGGCGATCTGCCCGAGCAGCTGCGGTCGGAGATCGCCGACAAGCTCGAGGCCGAGTCCCGCGAGCAGCTGAAGGACAAGCACGCCAACTACCCCGACAGCCTCGAGGGCAAGACCCTGGTGATCGAGTTCGCCCGCGGCGGCCCCCAGGGCTCGGACATGCCCATCCCCGGCCCGATGGGCTACCGCTACTCGCTGTCGCATCTCTCCGAGGCCATCCTCGGCAAGGCCTGCGTGCTGTACGTCTGGGTGACGCCCGAGGAGTCTCGCCGCAAGAACGAGGCCCGGGCCGATCCCGACGACCCGGGCTCGATCCTGCACCACGGCGTGCCGATCGACGTGATGCTCAACGACTACGGCTGCGACGACATGGACTGGCTCGAGCAGAACTCCGACAGGCCGGGCACGATCCGCATCGAGTCCCGGGGCAAGGAGTACCACCTGCCCGTGGCGCGCTTCGACAACCGGGTCGACAAGACCTCCTTCATCCGCGAGGACCAGGCGAGCTGGGCCAAGGCGGACGTCGAGGCGGTGCACAACGGCCTGAAGGGGGCTCTGGACAAGCTCATCGCCGCTGTCTGAGCAGGGAGCGCGCTCATGGCACAGGACTTCTATGTGGTGCTCGGCGTCTCGCGGGACGCGGATCTGCGCCAGATCCGCAGCGCCTACCGGCAGCTGGTCAAGATCTACCACCCGGACGCAGCGCCCCAGCCCCCGGAGCGCTTCCTGGAAGTGAAGCAGGCCTACGAGACGCTCAAGGACGCGGAGTCCCGCCAGGCTCACGACAGCATGCTCGAGACGGGCAGATCCAGGCGGGCTCACGGCGAGCCCCTGGTGGTCAGCCGCTCCGAGCGCGCGCCGGCCGTCGCGCGATCGGACCGCAGCCGGCTCCAGGAGGAGGCCGAGGGCCTGTTCACCGAGCTCGACGAGTTCTTCGCCGGCTGGATCCCGGGGCTCTTCACCCGCGGCCGGACCGCCTCCCGCCAGAAGGATCTCTACGTGGAGCTGGTGCTCTCGCCCGCGGAGGCGCGCACCGGGGGGATGATCCCGCTGAGCATCCCGGTGGAGACGCCCTGCGACGAGTGCGGCGGGCTGGGCATCCAGCAGGCGCTCTCCTGCCCGGCCTGCCGCGGGCGCGGCCGCCTGGTGGACCATCACCAGATCGAGATCTCGGTGCCGCCGGGCGTCACGGACGGCACCCAGGCCCGGCTCTCCCTGGCCGACATCGGCCTGCCCAAGGTCGACTTGATCGCCTACGTCACGGTGGAGTGATCGAGCTCGAGCCCCCCTCGCCTCTTCGCGAGAGAGGCTCGAGCGTCGCTGCTGCTCCGGCTCAGCTCTTGATCTCGATCTTGCGGGGCTTGTGGGCCTCGGCCTTGGGCAGGTGCAGGACCAGCACGCCGTGGGTCAGCTCGGCGCTGATCTTCCCCTGGTCGATCTTCTCGCCCAGGGTGAAGCGCCGCTGGAAGCCGCCGACGTCGTACTCGCGGTAGATGATCCGGTGATGGGCGGGCAGCGGCTCCACGGTCGCGGTCAGGGCCAGCACGCCTTCCCGGATGTCGATGTCCAGGTCCTCCTTGCGCACGCCCGGCAGATCCGCGTACAGGGTGATGCCCTGCTCGGTCTCGACGATGTCCACGTCGGGCACGAAGACCACGCCCTCGCGCGTGGGCTCGCCGGACTGGGCCTCGATCTCCTTCTTCTTGCTCACTTCGAGCTCTTTCTTTTCCTTGTCGGTCATGGCGCACCTCCCGCTTTTCAGCTCTTGACCTCGATCTTGCGCTGCTTGGCCTGCTCGGCCCGCGGCAGCCTGATCTCGAGGACGCCGTGTTTCGCGCTGGCCACCACGTTGGCGTTGTCCACGTGGTCCGGCATGGTGAAGGCACGCCGGAACTCGCCGCGGCTTCGCTCCCTGCGGTGGTAGGAGCTCTTGTCGTCTCCGGACTCCAGCTCCCGCTTGCCCTTGACGGTCAGGGTGTCGCCCGCCACGCTGATGTCCAGGCTGGCGGGATCCACGCCCGGCAACTCGGCCCGCACGATGAAGCTCTCGCCGTCGTCGTAGACGTTCATCGGCGGGTAGACGTTGGTCGCCGAGGAAGGATAGCGCCAGAGGTTCCGGAAGCGATCCTCCATCTCGCGCTGCATCCGGTTCATGCGACTGATGAGATCGTCTTCTCCAAGCCAACGAATCAGTGCCATGGCACACCTCCCTTTGCTCGCATTTCCGAGCACTTGTCAGCTCATCGACACAGGGGAAATCTAAGCAGGCCTTCCCGCTTGTCAAGGGCCGGGCGCAGACTCGCACGCCAGAGCAGCCCTCACGGCGTCGCGCCCCAGTCCGAGGGCTCGGCGGACATGTCGAGCTCCAGGATCCGGCCGGACCGCAGCGCAGCGTGGTCGATCCGGGCGCCCTCGAGCGCCTGCCCGTCCAGGCTGGCCGAGCGAACGTACTTGCGCGCCTCGCTCGCGCCCAGGGCGCGGATCTCGAGCTCGAGCCCGGCGCCCAGGTCGAAGACCACGCGCTCGAAGAGCGGGCTGCCGATCCAGTACTCGACCTGGCCCGCGTTCGGGTACAGGCCCGAGGCGCTGAAGACGTACCAGGCCGACAGCGTCCCGCAGTCGTCGTTGCCGTCCAGGCCGTCCGGGCCGTCGCCGTAGCGGGTCTCCATCACGTGCCGGAGCCAGGCCTGGGCCCGATCGGGCCGGCCGAAGTCGACGAAGAGGTAGGCCGCGTGGAGGTCCGGTTCGTTGCCGTGCCAGTAGTAGACATCGGGCAGGAACTCGCTCAGATCGCTCTCGGGCTCGGGCGTGGAGAAGAAAGTCTCCAGCTTGTCGGCCGCGGCCTGCGCGCCGCCCAGCAGCTCGGCGAGGCCCTGCGGGTCTTGCGGGGCGAGCCACAGGTACTGCCAGGCCGAGCCCTCGGTGTAGTACGGCTGCCAGTCGAGCGGGTTGAAGGCGTCCTCGCCCGGCTCGGTGGACCAGGTGCCGTCCGCGTTGCGCCCCCGCAGAAAGCCCACCTCCGGATCGTAGAGCCAGCGATAGCCCCGGGCGCGCTGCCGGAACGCATCCGCCTGCTCGCCGCGGCCCATCGCATCCAGCCAGGCCGCGATCGCGGCGTCGGCCACGCCGAACTCGAGCGTCCGGGCGGCCGCCCCGCCCACCTCGTCGGCCGGCACGTAGCCGAGCTCCAGGTAGCGCGCCACGCCCGCCCGGCCCGCGTGCTCGGCCGGCTCCGTCGCGTGGCGGATCACCGCGTCCAGGGCGGTCTCCACGTCGAAGTCCTGCACGCCCTTGAGAAAGCTGTCCGCGAAGACCACGTCGGCTGGCGTGCCGATCATGCAGCCGGTGTAGCCCGTGCCCGCGGGCCACTTCGGCAGATCGCCGCCGTCGGCCAGCATGGCGAGCAGCGAGCGCAGCATGTCCCGCTGCCGCTCGGGCGCCAGGAGCACGAGCAGCGGGTGCAGGCAGCGGTAGGTGTCCCACATGGAGAAGTCGGTGTAGTAGACGAAGTCATGGGCCTCGTGCACTTGCAGGTCGAAGCCGGTGTAGCGCCCGTCGGCGTCCGAGAAGGTCGTCGGGGTCAGGCACGCGTGGTAGAGCGCGGTGTAGAAGCGCTTGCGCTCGCTCGCGGTGCCGCCCGCGATCCGCACCCGGCCGAGCAGCTCGTCCCAGTCGGCCTCCGCCCGCGCGCGCACCTCGTCGAAGCCCGCCGAGCCGATCTCGGCCTCCAGGTTGGCCCGCGCGCCCTCCGCGTCCACGTAGCTCAGGCCGAGCTGGATCTCGATCGACTCGCTGCCGGCGGGAAAGACGATCCCGGCGCCCAGGTCACGGCCCGCAGCCGACCTGGCCCCGGGCGCGAGCTCGCGCTCTTGCCAGAGCTGCCAGCTCGCAGGGCGCGGGGTGCGGGCCGCGAAGTACAGCACCACCCCGCCGGAGCGGCCGGTGAGCGAGCCATGGTAGCGCAAGTGCCCCGTCCACTCGCTGCCGTCTTCGGACACCTCCAGCCGGGCCTCGCTCACCTCGCAGCCCGGGATGGCGTGGGAGAGGTCCAGGACCACGGCCGGCTCGATCTCGGCCGCGGCATAGGTGTAGCGGTGCACGGCGCAGCGGGCGCTTGCGGTGAGCTCGGCAACGATACCGCTGTCGGCCAGGCGCACGCGGTAGTAGCCCGGCCGGGTCTGCTCCTCGCGCTTGAGGAAGGCCGCGCGATAGCCGCTCTCGGTCGTCTTGGATGCATCGAAGCCGCAGCTGGGCATCAAGAGCAGCGCGCCGTAGTCCGAGGCCCCGGTGCCGCTGATGTGCACCGAGCTGAAGCCCTCGATCAGATCGTCTTCGGCGTGGTAGCCGGAGAAGTGGTGGAACTCGGCCGCGCCGTAGACGGTGGTCGTGTCCGGGCCGGGCTTGGCCATGCCGAAGGGCGCGCAGGCGCCGGCGAAGGCGCTGCCGTAGCCGAAGTAGTGCCCGCCGGTGCCGATGGCGGTGTCGACGTAGTCCGCGGGCGGCGCCGGGTCGAGCGGGATCAGGCCGTCGTCGCCGTCGGCCGCCGGCCCGCAGGCGGCCAGCATCGAAGAAAGGGCCAAGAGAGTCCACCGCATGGCGCTCCTCCCACCCGCCCATTGTGCCACCGGACGAGCCTTTGTTCCACTGCTCGCCGTAGCCGTCGCCGTCGCCGGCCTTTCCCTCGCAGCCCGCTCGAAGACGCGTCCGCGTCGCTGCAACTCTAGACTAAAACAAGCGCGGCTTTCCAAGCCGCGTTTGTTTTCAGGGCTAGCCGCCCGAAGGGCGG
>JAFGRB010000132.1 GCA_016935365.1 Deltaproteobacteria bacterium | reverse complement strand
GCAGCGATGGGATATAGCCTGGGGCTTTAGCCCCAGGGAAGCGGAGAGAACACAATCATGCGCCCTGAAAGGGCGCGGCAATCTCGATCCCTGTTCGAGACGCAGAGATGGCTGCGCCCCTCCAGGGCGCGTAAATAATCTCACCTTCTTATACCTGGGGCTTTCGCCCCAGGCTTTATCCCCCCGCTGCTTCGCAGCGGAAAAAGGCAACGGAGGGTACGGAATCGTCGCGCGTTCCGCGATCTCGAAACGGGCTCGACCCGCGGTCTTGCCTCGGTGCGGAAAAGGGTGCTAGCCTTGGCAGCACTCGCCCGCATCGCGAGCGGCGGGCGTGAGAAGGATGTCGATGCGCTGCCTGAGCGGATTCCTTTGCGCGCTTGCGCTGCTCGCCTGGCCGGGCCCGGGCCACGGCCGGGGGCGGACCCTGGCGCTCAAGCCGGACCCGTCCTGCCGCGCGAGCAAGCTCGTGCTGCCGGTCCAGCGGGCCCTGAGCGAGCGGCTCTCCGTGCCGGGGCTTCACATCCTGGACAAGGAGCCGGACAAGGCCCGCCTGGTGCTCGAGTTCTTCGTCATGGCCCATCCGAGGTCCGGCCAGGTGGCGGTCCAGCTCGACGCCCAGGTCTTCGACAAGCGCGACGGCAAGCTGCTGGCCGAGGGCTCGCTGCGCTCGGACGCCTTCGCGGACGACGAGTCGGGCCGGCAGCAGGCCGCGCTGCAGGCCGGCCGGGCCATGGCCGAGAGGCTCTCGGCCGCGCTGGAGCGCGCCTTCGCGCGCAGCGGCAAGGGACGGCGGGTCATGCTCCAGGTCAAGCTGGACGCCGAGCTGGCCTCCAGCCGGGACGCGATCGTCGACCAGCTCCAGCGCGGGCTGAGCGCGATGTCGCCCAAGCTGCGGGGCAGCACCGAGAGGAACCTGATCGTGACCCTGGTGACGAGCAAGCGGCCCAAGCCGCTGTCGGAGCGGATCGAGGAGATCCTGGGCCAGGGCTTCCGGCTGACCTGGGTGATGCGGGACGACAACTCGATGATGCTGCAGCTCGCCCCCGGGCAGAGGTGACCCGCTTCGAAGGCATCGGCGGGTGAGGCGAGATGGCGACCCAGAAGCCCGAGCGCAGGCCGGTGAGCGACGATGATCTGCGCGCCTACCTGCAGATCTTGAAGCAGGATCCCAACTCGCGGGTCTTCGCGCCCCTGGCCGAGGCCCTGACGGCGCGCGGCGAGCTCGACAAGTCGCGCCAGCTCTGCGAGATGGGCCTGCGGGCCAACCCGGACTTCTCCGACGGCCACCTGGCCTACGCCCGGGTGCTGTTCTTCCAGTTCGACTACGCCCGGGCGCTCAAGGCGGTCAGCACCGCGCTGAAGCTGGCGCCCGACAGCACCGAGGCCTACCTGGTGGCGGCCGAGATCTTCCTGGCCCGCTCCCAGCAGAAGCCGGCCTCGGACGCCTGCCTCAAGGCGCTCGATCTGGAGCCCGAGAACCCCCGCGCCCTGGAGCTGCTCAAGAAGTCCAACCTGGCCCCGGGCACGAACCCCGCGGCGGCCCCGCGAGCCCCGAGCTTCAAGTCGGCGGCGGGCACCGCGCCGAGCCGCCGGCGGGTCGATCTCTCCCCTCCGCCGATGACCGATCCCTTCAGCCACCTGATGGCCGGCATCGAGAACGAGGGCGCGCAGCGCATCGAGAGCCTGGACCAGCCCTTCCAGGCGCTGTCCTCGGGCAGCAACCCGGGGCCCGTGGAGGACGAGTTCGACGTGCCGACCGTGCCGCGCGGGCAGCCCGAGCGGCCCAGGCTGCCGCCCAGGCCCCGGGTGCCGGAGCCGGATGGCGATCTGCTGGACCAGGTGCCGACCGACGAGCTGCTGGCCCAGGCGCCGGGCGACGATCTGCTGGCCCAGGTGCCGGGCTCCGTCCCGGCGGCCCCGCAGGGCTCGCAGGGCGCTCCGGCGGCGATCCCGGCAGCGGGAGCGGCCGCGCCGCGAGCCCCGTCCGCGCGCTCGGGGGTGGGGCTCAGCAGCGTGGATGCGGCCCAGGCGGTCATCGATGCCTACGCGGACCGGGCCGGCTACGAGGCCGCGCACCTGCCCGAGCCCCGGCCGCCGATCCTGGCCCGTGTCCTGGCCCTGCTGTCGGTGCTGCTGCTGCTGCTCGGCATCGTGGCCATGATCGCGGCCATGATGCCCGACCGGGACGCGGCCCGCAGGCTCGGCGCGCAGGCGCGCGAGGGCATCGATGCGGGCGCGGCCGGACCCTCCCTGTCCGTCACCCCTCAGGAAGGCGCGGCCGCGCTGCCCGAGCCGCCCGCCGAGGCCATAGACAGCCAGCAGGGGGAGCCGGGATGAGACGCAGACGGGGCCTGCTGGCGTTCTTCTGCACCGCGCTGGCCTGCACGGCGGCGGTCCTCCAGCTGCCCGTGCTCGAGCTGGCCGAGATCTTCTCGGCCGAGCTGCCCGAGGAGTACCATCCCCTGGCCGAGGCCTTCCGCTCGCCGGACGCCCCCTCGGCCCAGCTCGGGCCGGGCGCCTTCAGGCAGATGCGCCTGCACTCGCTCCGCTCGCAGATCCGCGCGGACGACGAGATCCAGAAGCTCGCCAGCCTGCACCAGATCCCCTTCCCGATCCTCAAGGCGCACCTGGCCCAGATCTCGCGGGGCGTCTTCGACACCCAGGGGCTCTTCTGGATCCCGGACGAGAAGGAGCTGACCCGCGACGAGGCGGCCGAGGGCGCCGGCCTGGAGGCCCTGCGCGACGCCGAGGGCAACCGCAAGCGGGTCTCCTCGATCGCGGGCCGGCTGGGCGAGCTCCGGCAGCAGACCGGCTCGACGCACGGCGCGCTGCTCGCCTGGAAGGCCGGGCCGGTGCGGGCCCGCAAGGCGCTCGCCCACGCGAGCCAGACCACGCTGGAGGCCGACCTGGAGTCGATCCGCCGCCACATGAGCGATCCCTTCCGGGCCGAGGCCCAGCGATGGCTGTGCACCGTGGTCGCGCTGGCCCGGGCCCTGGACTCCCGCTGGCCGGTGCGGGACGTGGCGAGCTGCCGGCAGGAAGGCCAGGCCGTGCTGCTCGCGGCCGCGCCGGGCGAGGCGGTCATGGCGCCCATGCAGGCCGAGGTGGGCTGGGCCGGCCTGGACGGCGCCCGCGGGCTGTGCGTGGAGATGATCCACGCCTGCGACATGCGCAGCGAGATCTGCGGGCTCGAGGGCGTGTCGGTCACCTCCGGCCAGCGCGTGCACGCCGGCGCGCCGATCGGCCGCGCCGGCCGCAAGCAGCCTCTGTTGTTCGTCTACCTCGGCGTGCTGCCGCTGGACGCGGCCTCGCTGGTGCCCCCGCGCGAGCAGTGGTGACGGATGCGGTCGGCCGCGGGCGCGCTAGCGGCGAGGAGGCCGGATGGGCTGGTGGAGACGCTTGAGCGGGCTGCTGCTCGCGCCGGGCCGCGGCTTTGGCAGGCTCCTTTCCGGCGAGGGCAGCGCCGGCGGCGTGCTGGCCGCCATGGCCCTCTTCCTGCCGGCCAGCGCGCCCGCCGAGACCGCGTCGATCCTGCTCGCCGGCAACGGGATCCTCTCCGCCATCGCGCGCCTCGCCGGGCTGTACGTCCGCTTCGCGCTCGGCCCGCTCTCGATCTGCATCCTCATCGGCCTGGTCCTGGCGGCCGGGGGCCGGCTGCGCGGGCGGCGGCTGCGGGTCGACGCGGCCGTGAGCGCCGCCTGCCACCTGTGGATCCCGGTCGGGCTGCTTTCCATGATCGGGGCGGCGCTCGCATGCTGGGGCCTCGCGAGCCCCTACCTGCCGAACGTGCCGCTGCCGGTCTTCCTGGCCGCGGAGCCCGGCCCGGGCGGGATCGCCCTGCGGGCCCTGCTCTCCTACGGCCCGAGCGCCGCCTGGCTGGTACTGCTCGCGCGGAGCGCGCTCCGCCCGGCGGAGCCCGCGGCGGACAGCGCCCCGCGCGCCGGGCGCGGGGCGAGCCTCGCGCTGGCGGGCTTCGTGCTCGCGGCCTGGGCCTCGGGCGGCGCCTGGGCGGCGGTGCACTTCGAGGACCTGCGGCCCTTGCGCACCGGCGACCTCGCGCCAAGCTTCGATCTGCCGCGGGCCGATCTGGACGGGCGCGTGAGCGCGGATGCGCTTCGCGGCTCGAGCGCGCTCCTGGTCTTCTGGGCCGAGTGGTGCAAGCGCTGCGTCGAGGAGATGCCCGAGCTGGAGAGGCTGGCCGCGCAGCGGCCGGGCCTGGCCGTGCTGGCCGTGCACCAGGGCGGCCGGGTGGAGGCGCTGCGGGCCTTTCTCGCGGACAAGGGCTGGGCGCACGTGCGCTTCGCGGTCGACGGGCGGCTCGCGGCATCCAGGAGCTACCGGGTCGACGTGGTGCCCACCTTCTTCCTGGTCGATCCCGAGGGCCGCATCCTGGCCCGGCGCGCAGGCGGGCTGCCCCGTGGCTGGCTCGGGCTGCTGCCCCCGCCGCCGCGCCGGGGGGCGGAGGCTCGCTACCCGGCTCCGCCAAGCCCCAAAGGGGCGGAGTAACACAGCCCAGGGCGAAGCCCTGGGAACAGAGGCGGACATGATATCGGTAAGCCCTGCAAGGGCGAGATAGCCGAGGCTGGCGGATGCTGTTGCGCCCTTTCAGGGCTCTCGTGTTTATTGCGAGCGAATACCACGGCCTTTGGCCGTGTGACCCAAAGAGGTTCGACCGATCCGTGGTGAAGACAGTGGGTGGGACCAAG
>JAFGRB010000131.1 GCA_016935365.1 Deltaproteobacteria bacterium | reverse complement strand
CTTGGTCCCACCCACTGTCTTCACCACGGATCGGTCGAACCTCTTTGGGTCACACGGCCAAAGGCCGTGGTATTCTCTCGTAATAAAAGGTCTGGGCGTTTTTGTAAAGCAATTCTCGCCTGCGGGCTTGGCAAGCTCCGAGATCCGGGTTTACGCTGCTTCGCAGCGGAAGACCTTGCGACGGAAAAGATGTGAATACGGCTCAGGGCGAAGCCCTGGGAAAAAGGTGGACACGAATCGGTAAGCCCTGCAAGGGCGATATACCGAGGGCACCAACGGGCATCGATCAAACCCGTCTTTCAGGAGGGGCTTGACAGGCCCTCGCGGAATATGCTCAGGTCTGCAACTCCAAAACGCGACGGGAGGAGAACTCGATGCACGCTACGATCCAGAAGCCGATAGAGGACATCATCAGCTTCTTGAAGCCGGGCGAGAAGGTCTTCGTGGTCGGCTGCGACAACTGCGCCGCCAAGTGCCACTCGGGTGGCATCCCGGAGACCGAGCGCATGGCGGAGAGGCTCAAGAAACGAGGCGTCGACGTGGTCGGCTGGTCCGTCCCCGGGCCCGCGGGCGTGTCGCTCTGCAAGCTCGCGAACACCAAGAAGGTCTTCGACGAGCAGCACGCTGCCGAGATCGAGAAGGCCGACTCCTTCCTGGTGCTCGCCTGCGGGCAGGGCCTGCACACGGTGATCGACGCCACCGGCGGCGGCTTCGTCCACCCGGGCTGCGACACGATCTTCGGCGGAGAGACGGTCTCCGAGGGCGTGATCCTGGAGTACTGCCAGCTGTGCGGCGAGTGCATCACCGAGTTCACCGGCGGGCTGTGCCCGCTGACGCTGTGCTCGAAGGCCCTGATCAACGGGCCGTGCGGCGGGGCCAAGGACGGCAAGTGCGAGGTGGACCGCGAGCAGGACTGCGGCTGGCACCTGATCTACGAGCGGCTCAAGGCCGCCGGCAAGCTCGAGCTCATGGATCAGTACCAGGAGCCCAAGAACTTCGCCCGCTGGAGCCGACCCCGGAAGCTCAACGTGGCGCCGACCGAGGCGACCTTCAAGTCGCTGGCCGGGGCCGTCACCGTGCGCAACGACGACTGAGCGCGAGGAGCGAGCCATGAGCAATCTCAAAGATACGATTGAGGCGGGCAAGTTCGCGGTGACCGGTGAGATCGGCCCTCCCAAGGGAGTCGACCTGGAGAAGTGCCTGGCCGACGCCGAGCACATCAAGGGCAAGGTGGTGGCGGTCAACGTCACCGATCTGCAGGCCGCGGTCATGCGGATCGGCTCGATGGCGGTCTCGGCCAAGCTGATCGAGAAAGGCATCGAGCCCGTCTACCAGCTCACCTGCCGGGACCGCAACCGGCTGGCGCTGCAGTCGGACCTGCTCAGCGCCTGGGCGCTCGGGATCCGCAACGTCCTGTGCCTGACCGGCGATCACCCCTCTCTCGGCGATCACCAGTCGGCCAAGCCGGTCTACGACCTCGACTCGGTCAACCTGCTCAAGGTGGCCAGCGGGCTCAACGGCGGTCACGACATGTCCGGGCACGAGCTCGAGGGCAAGCCGGACTTCTTCCTCGGGGCGGTCGTCACGCCGGCGGCCGATCCGATCGAGCTGCAGATCATCAAGATGAAGAAGAAGATCGACGCCGGCGCCATGTTCTTCCAGACCCAGGCGATCTACGAGCCGGCGCAGTTCGAGGCCTTCATGGATCGGATCCAGAGCTTCGACGTGCCGGTCATGGCCGGGATCGTGCTGCTCAAGAGCGCGGGCATGGCCAGGTTCATGAACGAGAACGTCGCGGGCATCACCGTGCCCGACGCGATGATCGAGGAGATCGCCGGCGTCAAGAAGGCCGACCGCAAGAAGAAAGCGGTCGAGATCGCGGTCAGGATCGTGGACAAGGTGAAACCTCTCTGTCAGGGAGTGCACATCATGCCCTTGGGGTGGGACGAGCTTGTGCCGGAGATCATCGAGCAAGCATCGCTGAGCTGAGCCGTCCGTCCGGGCGGCTCGCCTGCCCCGGAAAGAGAACGAACGAACGCCCCGGGCCGGATCGCCGATCCGGCCGGGGCCCAACCGCAACCGGTGCCCTCGGGCGCCGGCCCGGCGCGAGCCGGAAGGAGGTCATCCGATGCCCGGAATTGTGGAAGTGCCGGCAGTCTGGATCCAGGGAGGGAGCTGCTCGGGCTGCAGCGTATCGGTGCTCAACAGCCTGGCGCCCTCGATCGCCAACGTGCTCATCGACGACGTCGTCCCGGGAAAGCACATAAACCTCCGCTTCCACGCGACCATCATGGCCGGCGCGGGCCAGCCGGTCATCCAGGTCCTGGAGGACACCCGCGAGCGAAGCCGGGGCGAGTACCTGCTCGTGGTGGAGGGCGCCATCCCGACCGCGGACGGCGGCGTGTACTGCCGCATGGGCGAGCGGGACGGCGAGCACGTGACCTTCCACCGCTGGGCGGTCGATCTCGGCCGTGACGCCCTGGCGGTGATCGCGCTGGGCACCTGCGCCTGCTTCGGCGGGATCCCCGGCGGGGCGCCCAACCCGACCGGGGTCAAGCCTCTGATGGACATCTACCGGGAGGCGGGCGTCGCAACCCCGCTGATCAACGTCCCGGGCTGCGCCCCGCATCCGGACTGGTTCGTGGGCACGCTGGCCGGGGTGCTGCTCGGCGGGCTGCCGAAGGCGGACGAGCTCGACGACCTGCTGCGGCCGAAGGCCTTCTTCGGCAATCTCGTCCACGAGCACTGCCCGCGGCGGGCCTACTTCGACGAGGGCAAGTTCGCTGCTCACTTCGGCGAGCCGGGCTGCCTGTACGAGCTCGGCTGCAAGGGCCCGATCACCTACGCCGACTGTCCGGACCGGGGCTGGAACAGCGGGGTCAGCTGGTGCATCAAGGCCGGCATGGGCTGCCAGGCTTGCACCCAGCCGGAGTTTCCGGACCTCGGCTCGTTCTACACCAAGCTCGCCGACGTGGACGTGCCCCGGATCGGCGATTGCTGGAGACGGGAGGGCTAGCCATGGCCAAGATCGTGATCGATCCCATCACCCGCATCGAGGGCCACCTCAAGGTCGAGGCGACGGTCGACGGCGGCGAGATCAAGCAGGCCCGCTGCTCCGGCATGCTCTTTAGGGGCTTCGAGAAGATCCTCGCCGGGCGGGATCCGCGCGACGCCCAGATCATCACCCAGCGGATCTGCGGGGTCTGCAACCACTGCCACACCACCGCCGCGGCGCTGAACCTGGACGCGGCCTTCGGGATCGCGGACAGGGTGCCGGACAACGGCCGCCACATCCGCAACCTGACCATGGGCTTCCACCAGCTCCAGGACCACATCCTGCACTTCTACCACCTGGCCGCCCTGGACTACGTGGACGTGACCAAGGTGGCGTCCTACGAGGGCGCCGACCGGAGCCTGAGCTCGATCAAGGGCTTCATCTCCCGCGGAGAGCTGGCCCCCTTCGTGCCCCGCTACGAGGGCGACTACCGCCTGCCGGCCGAGCTGGACCAGGCCCTGGTCGGCCACTACGTCCAGGCGCTCGAGATGCGGCGCAAGGGGCACGAGGCCACGGCCATCCTGGGCGGCAAGCTCCCCCACGCCTGCACCATCGCGCCCGGCGGGGCGACCGAGGTGCCGAGCGTGGACAAGATCGCCGCGCTGCTCTGGCGGGCCCGGGAGCTCCGCGCCTTCGTCGAGGACGTCTACCTGCCCGACGTGCTGGCAGCGGCCGGAGCCTACTCCGACTACTTCGAGATCGGAGCGGGCTGCGGGCGCTACCTGTCGTACGGGCTTATCGATCTCGACGGCGCGAATCCCGACCTCAGCCGCCGCAAGCGCTTCTTCTCCCAGGGCAGCACCGGACGGAAGCTCGAGCACGAGCCGCTGGACCTGGGCGCGATCAGCGAGCACGTCAAGTTCTCGTGGTACGCCGACGAGACCACGGGCCGGCACCCCTTCGAGGGCGAGACCCGCCCGCAGCCCGACAAGGCCGGCGGCTACTCCTGGCTCAAGGCGCCCCGCTACCGCGACCAGGTCTTCGAGGTCGGCCCGCTGGCCCGGATCGCGGTCTCCTACGCGGCCGGGGTGCCCGAGGTCGTGCAGGTGGTCGACTCGCTGCTGGCCCACTTCAAGGCGGGCCCCGAGGCCCTGTTCTCGGTGCTCGGCCGGCACGCGGCCCGGGCGCTGTGCGCCAAGCTGATAGCGGACAAGCTCGAGGAGTGGATCCTGGCGCTCCAGCCCGGCGAGCCGGCCTACGTCGCGCACGAGCTGCCGGCCGAGGGCCGGGGCGTGGGCATCGTGGACGCGGCCCGGGGTGCGCTCGGGCACTGGATCGAGATCGCGGACGGCAAGATCGACCGCTACCAGTGCGTGGTGCCGACCACCTGGAACGCCTCGCCGGCGGACGACGCGGGCCGGCCCGGGCCGATCGAGCAGGCCCTGATCGGGACGAAGGTCGCGGACGCGGACAACCCCTTCGAGATCGTGCGCATCGTGCGCTCCTTCGACCCGTGCATCGCCTGCGCGGTGCACCTGCTGAACCACAGAGGGCGCGAGCTGCGCCGCTACCAGGTCGCCTAGCGGCTCGCAAGAGGAGATACGAGATGATCCGATCGGAGCAAAAGCCCTTCGAGGAGATCCTGGGGAGCCTCGAGGGCGACGAGAGCGTCTTCATCCTGGGCTGCGGCGGCTGCGCCGCGGCCTGCGGGTCGGGCGGCGAGCCCGAGGTGCTCGACATGCGGGCGCGGCTGGAGGGGCAGGGCAAGAGCGTCTCTGGCCACGCCGTGGTCGACTTTTTGTGCCAGAAGGCCCTGGTGATAAGCCGGCTCGGAGCCCGCCGCGCCGAGCTCGAGGCGGCCGACTCGCTGCTGGTGCTGACCTGCGGCGTCGGTGTCCAGGCGGTGGCCGCGGTCGTGGCCAGGCCCGTCCACCCGGGCTGCAACACCGTCTCGCTGGGCGGCGCCAAGGGCGAGTGGCAGGGCGCGGAGCGCTGCCTGGAGTGCGGCGACTGCCTGCTGGACGCGACCGGCGGGCTCTGCCCGCTCACGCTGTGCTCCAAGGGGCTCACCAACGGCGCCTGCGGCGGGGCCAAGCGGGGCATGTGCGAGGTGAGCGAGCATCGGCCCTGCGGCTGGGAGCTCATCTACAAGAGGCTCGCGAGCACGGGCAGGCTCGAGAAGCTCAGGACCTTCGTGCCGCCCAAGGCCTACGACCGGATGCGGCCCAGGGCCGAGTGGCTGGCCACCTCGGTCTGGGACATCGAGGCGCACGCGCCACCGGCCGATGGCGCGGAGAGGAGGTGAGTCATGGGTCTCAGAGATGCGCTCGACGAGGGCCGCTTCGCCGTGACGGCCGAGGTCGGCCCGCTCAAGGGCACCGACACGGCCGAGGCCTTCGAGGTGGCCGATCTGCTCAAGGGCAAGGTCGACGCCGCCAACGTGACCGACCAGCAGTCCGCGGTCATGCGCCTGGGCTCGCTGGCCACCTCCTCGCTGCTCGTCGGGCGGGGGCTGGACCCCGTCTACCAGCTCACCTGCCGGGACCGCAACCGGATCGCCCTGCAGTCGGACCTGCTGAGCGCCCACGTGCTCGGCATCCGCAACGTCCTGGCCCTGACCGGTGACTTCCCGACCTTCGGCGATCACCCGGACGCCAAGGCGGTCTACGACCTGGACTCGGTCCAGCTCGCCTGGGCCATGCGGCGGATGAACGAGGGCTACGACATCTCGGGCCACGAGCTCGAGGGCAAGACGGACTTCTTCATCGGGGCGGTGGTCACCCCGTACACGGACACCGAGGAGGCCTTCGAGCTCCAGTGTATCAAGATGGAGAAGAAGATCGAGGCCGGGGCGCGCTTCTTCCAGACCCAGGCGGTCTACGACGCTACTGTCTTCGAGCGCTTCATGAAGCGGGCCGGGAAGCTCGGAGTCCCGGTGCTGGCCGGGATCATCCCGCTGCGCTCGGACAAGATGGCCAGGTACATGAACCGCAACGTGGCCGGGGTCTACGTGCCGGACGACGTGATCGCCGAGATGGCCGGGGCCGAGAAGAAGATGAGCCGCGGGCTCGAGATCGCGGCGCGATTGATCAAGGAGCTCCGCTCCATGTGCCAGGGCGTGCACATCATGGCGATCGGCATGGAGAAGAAGGTGCCTGAGATCCTGGAGCTTGCCGGCCTGTCCTGAGCACTGCCCGAATCAGCCCGTCGCCGACCGAGTCTGTTGTCACGATGGGCGGCATCTGTTGCTGCAGGGCGGGGCATGCTTGCCTGATTGCTCTCCGTGTGGATACAATGAGAGGTGGGTCTGAGGCGGCAGGGGATTCTACTCCTACGACGCGCTGCTCTTGGCGTGCGCGGAATCCGGCGGCACGGATGTCTTCCTGACCACCGACGACCAGCTTCTCCGAGTGGCCTCACGCTGTTCGGAACAGATCGGAGTAAGGGTCGCGAATCCGCTGAAGTGGATGGAAGAAGAGGTGCAAGATGGGCGCGCGTGAGATGACCCTGGAAGAGATCAGGAAGAATGGAATCGAGGCCTTGTACCGAACACTGGGGCCCGTGGGTATGGTGCGCTTCCTCCAGCAGTTCGAGACCGGACACGGTGACTACTCCTCCTCTCGAAGAGAGATTCTAGGCGAACAAGGCATCGAAGAGCTGGCAGCGGAGATCCGCAAAGAAGAACCGTGAGGGAGGCGGCTGGAGCTGTTTCAACGGTCGGTCGAAGGCCTGTCCGCCTCGTCGTCCCGGCGGGCGGCGATCGGCTCGAGAAGACGGTCTCGATGCCGTTCCTGTTCCAGGATGTAATGCGCAACGAGCTTCTCGGGATCGTCGTCGAAATCGGCCGAGATCGCCTTGCGAACATCGCGAACGGCTCGGATGCCTTCATCTTCTTTATTGCGAGCGAATACCACGGCCTTTGGCCGTGTGACCCAAAGAGGTTCGACCGATCCGTGGCAAAAAAGTAGGCGCCTCTCGATT
>JAFGRB010000130.1 GCA_016935365.1 Deltaproteobacteria bacterium | reverse complement strand
CGGCGTGTCGCTGTAGGTCGTGGTCTGCACGTCGATCGGCTCCCAGGCCCCGCCGTCGACCCGGCGCTCCCAGCGCACGACCGCGCCCACGTGCCCGCCGAGCGTCATCGCGCCCGTGTCCGAGCCCAGGTTGATCGGCGTCGTGCCGCCGCTTACGGCGCCGCCGGCGCTGGCCGGATCGACCTGCACCGTCACCGAGGCGCACTCGCTCGGCTGCGGGCAGCCCGGGTGGATGCGGCGCACGTAGTAGCTCGTGGTCACCTCCGGCGAGACATCGCAGATCATGTCGTGGCATTCGTGGATCGGATTCCCCGCGCAGCTCCCCTCGAACCACTCGTACTCGTAGTCCTCTTCCTCGTCGGCCTCGACCTCCAGGCTGGTCGACCCGCCGGCGCAGATCGGGTTCTCCGACGCCGAGACCGTCGGCGCGGTCGGGAGATCCGAGACGCAGTTGAACTCGGTGCCGCTGCCGCGGCAGAACTCGCACTGCTCGGTGTCGCACATCCCGTCGTCGGGCTCGCAGTTGCCCTCGAAACAGAAGTCGCAGTCGCCGGTGCACAGCGCATCGTCGTCGCGCGTGCACTGGAGATTCTCGTCGCAGACGCGGCAGTTGCCGAAGCACAGATCGCCCTCGACCTCGCAGTCCGGGCTGATGCAGCCGGAGCCCTCCTCGCAGACGTTTCCGCAGCCGTCTTCTTCGCCGCAGATCTTGCCCTCGCAGCTGCAGATGCAGCCGGAGCCCTGCTCGCAGGTGCCGCCGCAGCCGTCGCCGCTGCCGCAGGGCAGCCCCTCGCAGCTCGGGACGCAGGTACCACAGTGCGCGTGACATTCATCTACGCTCTCGTAGTCGGTCTCGGTGTAGGGGTAGGAGCACTCGCCGGTCAGCTCGTAACAGCTCGCGCTGTACTCCCGGCAGACCGAGCCGATGCACTCCGCGTCGGGCGCGACGCAGGTCGGGCTGCCGCCGCCGCACTGCCCGGCGGCGTCGCAGCTCGTGTCCCGCGTGCACAGGTCGCCGTCCTCGCAGGCGGTGCCGGCCGGCGCCTGCGCGAACTGGCAGGCGCCCTCGACGCACTGGGGGTTCTCGCTCAGGTGGCAGATGGGCGGGGCCTTGCCGAGGCAGTCGGCGTCGGTCTCGCACTCCGGTTCCGGCACGCAGCGGCCGTCGCGGCAGACCAGCGTGCCCTCGCAGTCGGTGTCCGTGGTGCACTCCACGCTCGTCGAGTCGCCGCAGCCGGCGAGCAGAAAAAGCGCGATCAAAGAGATCCAACAGGCGATGTTCCAGCGCATGGCTCAGCCCCTCCGTATCTCGGCCCGGGTTTTTTCTGGCATTTCGACATCCTAACACAGATCGGAGGCGCCGTGTCGAGTGGCCCATCTACCAACAGATGGCGTCTCCGAACCCGTGCTCGATCTGAAGACGATCGATTGGCCCCCCGTTGCAGGTTTTTTTCGCTTCTCGATTTCCCGGTCGTTCTTCACTCCGGCGTGTGGCTTTCAAGAGGCCGCAGGACGGCCTCTGTCCGATGGGTCCAAGCCCCAACGGGGCGCAATATGTAAGCCCAGGGCGAAGCCGGCAGAGCCGGAGAAGCCCTGGGAAACAGGACGAGCAATCACAAAAGCCCCAACGGGGCGTAATAGATCTGCGAGTCGCATCGGTATTGCGCTCCGAGATGTGAATAAGGCTCAGGGTTTGCCCGGGTGGCTCACTTCAACGGCAGAGCGGTGCTCACGGGGATCTGGCCGACCTGCATCTTCATGCCCGCCCCCGCCAGGCGGAGGTACCAGTCGTTGGGCAGATCGTAGCCGTCCTGATCCAGCGCCATGAACAGCCCGGAGCTGGGCAGCTCGGCCTGGGAAGCGGCGGCCTTGAAGATGGCGGTCGACTCGTCCACCTCGTCGAACATGGCGACGTAGAGCTGGGTGCAGCCCGAGAGCTGCGCCTCGGCGATCTGCCGCAGGAAGAAGCCGCCGCCGTTTCTCGGGATCGAGTTGAAGAGGCCCGGATCTTCGTGCGAGTTCGCCCAGGAGAAGCCCGGCCACACGACCGGCATGTAGTCCGCACCCGCGCTGGCCGCCGCAACCAGGTCCGGCTGGATCAAGTCGGTCTGGAAGCTCGACACGCCCGCCTCGTCCCGGTAGCGGCCCACCGACCACGGCGAGATCACGTCGAAGCTGCGGTAGGCCGTGCCGAAGCCGGGCTTGGAGTCGTGGGTGCCGGTCCGCCAGTAGGTGGGCACGCCGCCCATGACCGTGGCCCGGTAACGCTGCGTCGGGTGGTTGTGGAAGAAGTCGGTGAGCTCCAGGACGTCCGCCGCCGTGCCCGGTCGATCGGTGAAGCCGTAGCCCCAGACGGCGACCAGCGGCCGGCCCCGGTGGTGCAGGTAGGCCGGGCTGCCCGTCAGGCCCAGGTCGTCCACGACGTACTCCCAGTCGCTCTTCAGCCTGTCGACCAGCGTGGCGGGGTCCGAGCCGGTGATGTCGTACATGACGACGAAGGCCCGGTTGTGCTGCTCGGCTCCGGCCATGACGTTCTGGGCGACTCGATCGCGGAACTCGAGGCTCGCGCCGCTCAGCTCGCAGACGTAGCGCTGCAGGAAGGCCGCGTCGATGCCGTAGCGGGCCATCCAGCGCATGTGCCGGTTGACCGTCTTGGCCGTGTACGCCGAGTACAGGGCGACGTCGCTGCCGTCCGTGTACTGCATGTCCGTGACGAAGCGCTCGTCCGCACCGAGCTCGGACAGATCCGGCCACAGGTCGAAGTTGGCCTCGGCCGAGCTCGGGTCCTGGCCGTGGAACCAGTGCCGCCACTGATCGCGCTGCGAGCCATCGCCCGGGGCTGAGAACCAGCCCTGGTAGCCGGTCACGACCTTGCCCGTCAAGGTGGAGGTGTCCACCGGCGGAAAGCGCCGCGAGTCGACGCACAGGTACATCCAGCCGGTGCCGAGATGGAAGCCGGAGTCGCCCAGGCCGGTGTCGCCGCCGTTGCAGTAGGTAGGATTCGTGTGCCAGTGGCCCATGGGGCGGAACGCTCCGCAGCCGGGCCCGTCGCTGCCGCAGTCGTCGTGGCCCGCCTCGACCATGGCGTCCGTGCCCGCGGCCACGCACAGCCCCATCCAGCCGGACTGCAGCGAGCGCCCCTGGCCGTCCACGCCCCGCGTGCCGCCCGTGCAGCCGTTGCCCACGTGCCACCTGCCGCGGATCTGGCCCGAGCAGGTGGAGGTGTTGCTGCCGCAGTCGTCCAGGACGTTCGCGACCGAGACCCGCACCGGATCGGCCGAGCAAATCCACGCCCAGCCCGCGTCTACCTTGTAGCCGTGGAAGTCGATGGCCTCGACGCCGCCGTCGCTCGCGCCGGGGCCCGTCTGCCAGCGCCCGACCTCCTGGTAGCCCATCGGGCACCAGAACGCTCCTCCGCCTCCGCCCTCGCGCGCCAGCAGGATGGCCACCGGAGCGTGCTTTCCGTCGATCTCGGCCTCGCCGTCCGTGAAGCCTGCGCCGACGACGATCGTCCGCGCCGAGGAGAAGACCGCGAAGCAGGGGCTGCTCTGCACCCGCGCGCGGTAGTCCCAGGTGCCGATGCTCGGGGGTATCTCGCTGTGGGTCGTACTCGTGTTGGCGATGTTCTCCCAGGTCCCGCCGTCGACCCGCCGCTGCCAGCGCACGACCTCGCCGGTGTGGCCGCTGAGCGTCATCGTCCCGGTGCTCTCGTGGAAGCCGATCGGGCTCATGCCGCCGCTGACCGCGCCGCCGACCGACAAGGGGCTGACGGAGATCGTGCGCGTCGAGGAGTTCTCCGCTGCGCAGGGGCTGCTCCGCACCCGCGCGCGGTAGTCCCAGGCTCCGGCCGAGGCAGGCGTCTCGCTGTGGGTCGTCGTCGTGTTGGCGATCGGCTCCCAGATTCCGCCGTCGACCCGGCGCTCCCAGCGCAGCACCGAGCCGGTGTGCCCGCTGAGCGTCAGCGTGCCCGTGCTCTCGCCGAGGCAGATCGGCGTCGCGCCGCCGCCGAGCTCGCCGCCGACCGATGGCGGGCTGACCAGGATGGTGCGCGTGCCCGAGTAGGCTTGATCGGCGCCGCTCTGCACGAGCGCCCGGTAGTCCCAGGCCCCGGCAGAAGGCGGCGTCTCGCTGTGGGTCGTGCTCGTGTTGGCGATGTGCTCCCAGGTCCCGGAGTCGACCCGGCGCTCCCAGCGAACGACCGAGCCGGTCTGACCGCCGAGCGTCAAGGTGCCCGTGCTCTCGCCCAGGCAGATCGGCGTCGTGCCGCCGCTTACAGAGCCGCCGGCGCCGGCCGGCTCGACCTCGATCGTGCGCATCCCGGAGTACACCGCCTCGCAGACGCCGCTTCGCACTTGGACTCGGTAGTCCCAGGAGCCGGTCACAGGCGGCG
>JAFGRB010000129.1 GCA_016935365.1 Deltaproteobacteria bacterium | reverse complement strand
TTCTGGCAGGTCTGGTCGTTGGCCGCGCAGTCGATCTGGTTGACCCAGGCGTCGTTGACGCAGACCTGGACGACGTCGCCGTTGCAGCGGGTCTCGCCGTCGTTGCAGACCCCGCCGCCCACGCACTGGCCGTTCTGGCAGGTCTGGTTGTTGAGCGCGCAGTCGATCACGTTGGTCCATTGGCCGGCCGCGCAGGTCTGGACCACGTCCCCGTCGCAGCGCATCTCGCCCGGGGTGCACTGGCCGCCCGTGCACTGGCCGTTATCGCAGGTCTGGCCGTTGGCCGCGCAGTCGATCGTCCCCACCCAGCTGCCGTTCGTGCAGGTCTGGACCACGGTGCCCACGCAGCGGGTCTGGCCGTCGGTGCAGGTCGTCCCGCCCACGCACTGGCCGTCATCGCAGGTCTGGTCGTTAAGGGCGCAGTCGATCGTGTTGCTCCAGGCGCCGCCGACGCAGGTCTGGACCACGGTGCCCTGGCAGCGGGTCTCGCCGTCGGTGCAGGCCGGGCCGCCCACGCACTGGCCGTTCTGGCAGGTCTGGCCGTTGGCCGTGCAGTCCTGGGTGTCGGTCCAGGTGTTGTTGTTGCAGGTCTGGACCGTGTTGCCGTCGCAGCGGGTCTCGCCGTCGGTGCAGGTCGGGCCGCCCTCGCAGGTGCAGGTGGTGGTGTTGCAGGTCTGACCGCCGGAGCAGCTGTTTGGGCAGGTGCCGCCGCATCCATCGTCGCCGCAGCACTTGCCGAGGCAGTCGGTCTGGCACTTGCAGGTGTGGGTGGTCTGGTCGCAGACCCAGTTGGCGCCGTGCTCGCTGCAGTCGGCGTTGGTGGTGCACTCGTACTCGGGCGACGAGTCGCCGCTGCAACTCGCGAGGCCCAGGGACGCCAGCAGGGCGAGGGCCCAGCACAGACACAAGCACTTCCTCATCATCGTCTACCTCCGCAAGTGGGTTGGAACAACTCGCAAGACGGAAAGCTCGCTCATTTTCCATTTCAGAAGAGACACGAAATTCTAGGAGATGTGGACCAGGGGTGTCAATGTAGAAGTTCCCTTGCGATTCCGTAAGACTAGCTCGGTTTTTCTGGCTTGACAGCCCAGGTGGCCAGGCGTAGAAAGGACAAACCCATGCAAGCAGCGCTCTGCATCCTGGCCGTGCTGGCAGGAGCCGCGCCTCTGAGAGGGCCCGGGCATCACCGGCCCGCGCAGCTCGAGCTGGTGCGGCGTCCCTCGGCGGCCAAGCTCGTGGACCGGGGCGTGCAGTACTACTACGAGGGCCGCTACCAGAAGGCCATCAAGCTCCTCCACCAGGCGCTCCGGAGCGAGAAGCTCGACAAGACGCGCCGCATCGGCGCGCTGCAGTACCTGGCCTTCTGCCAGGTGGCCCTGGGCGAGCTCGAGCTGGCCCGCCAGACCTTCACCTCCATCCTCGACGATCACCCCAGCTTCAGGCTGCCGGCCGGGACGGCGCCCAAGATCGTCAAGCTCTTCGAGGAGGTGCGCTCCGAGCGGGCCGAGCCGCTGCCCGATCCGGCCATCCAGCACACGTCTCCTGCGAGCGGGCAGGCCGGCGCCGGACTGGCGCTCGAGGCCCGCGTCGAGCACATGCCGGCCGGCGGGGCGCTGAAGGTCCGCTACCGGCACAACCCGCAGTCGCCGTACAGCGAGCTCATCATGGCCCGGCAGGCGGACGGCCGCTACACGGCCAACCTGCCCCCGTCGCCCGCGGGCGGGGCGGAGGAGCTGGCCTACTTCCTGGTGGTGGCCGACCGGGACGGCAACGCCATGGCCCAGGTGGGGAACGACGCCGGACCGCTGCGCGTGCCGTTCGATCGGCCCGGGCCCGGGCCGGACGGCGGCAAGGGGGATGGCGAGGGGGATGGCAAGGGGGACGGCCAGAAGAAGAAGAAGGAGGCCTCGACCTGGTGGATCTGGGCCCTGGTGGGCGGAGCCGCCGCGGTGGCGGTCGGGGTCGGGCTGGGCGTCGGGCTGACCATGGGCGGGAGCGAGCCGACCGGCAAGGTCGTGTTCGATTTCGTGGTGGTGGAATGATGAGAAAGCAGATCGTACTGCTCTGGGCGCTCGTGCTCGCGTGCGGCTGCGGTGCCGAGCCGGGCTCCGAGCTGGGAGCCGTCTCGGCCAGCCTGCGGATCCAGCAGACCCTGGCCGAGGACCTGGAGGGCGTGCAGATCTACCTCTTCCAGGTGGACAAGATGGGCAATCCCAGGGATGACAGCCTGCTCGCCGACACGGATCGCTTCAAGGACTACAAGGCCGAGAAGGTGGAGTCCTTTTCTTACTCCAACACGGGCCAGGCGGTCATGGACGGCATCCCGGACCGCGGCAGGGTCTGGCGCTTCTACGCCCGCGGGCTGAACCACAACAGCGTGCTGATCGGGCACGGCTGCACGGATGGGCTCTACGACATGGATCCCGAGGCCACGGAGCCCCAGCACGTCCAGATCGATATCGTGCCCATCCCGCTCTGAGCGGGAACCCCGCAGACCCCGCGCTGTCTGCTGCGGGCATGTCGGCCTATGATCTCTGGGTTGATCTGCTCGAGCCGTCGGTGTCGACCTGGCCGACCTGGGTGACGGCGGGCGCGCTGCTCGGCCTGCTCGTCCAGCTCGCTATCTTCTCCCGGCGGCCCGCTCCGCGCTGCTGGGCTGCGGCCGGCCTCGCGCTGGCCGGCTGGGGGATCGCCTTCTCCATGCTGACGGCGCTCGGCGGCCCGGGCTACTGGGACGATCGGCTCTTCGGCGCCGATCCGGTGCTCGGCTGCTCTGAGATCCTGGAGGGGCTGTGCGTCGACGCCGGTCCGGCGCTCGGGATGTGGATCGCGGCCGTGCTGCTCGGGTGCGCCTGGCTCGTCTTCGAGGGCGTGCAGAGCGCGCGCGACGCCTGGCGAGGCCGAAAGCCGCAGCGCGGCCGGGTGATCCTGGGCGTCTGGGCGGTCTCGGCCTGGGCGCTGGGGGCGAGCGCGGCCATCGGCTACTACTACGCGTTTGCCTTCTGGACCTTCTACGGCCTGCTCGGCCTGCTCGGGCTGCTCGGCCTGCGGGCCTTTCTGCCCGGAGAGAAGTGCGGGATCTGGCTCGGCTGGCTGCCCGCGGCTGTCTCGTTCTGGGCCGGCTCGATGGCGATGCTGGTCTTCGCGTGCCGGGCCGTGCTCGGCGAGAGCGCGGTCCTGCTCGCGAGGTACGGGCTCTACGCCGCGACCTTCTGGGCCTTGAGCGCCGCGTTGGTCTTGCAGGGCAGGCGCATTCGGTGGGTTGCGTGCGGTGTCGTCGTCGCGTTGATCGGGGCGAACGGGTATTTCCTGCTGGCGGCCCACCGGCAGAAAGCGGACTTCGAGCGCTGGGCAGAGGAGATGATCGCGTTCAACAGGTCTCAGTGCTTCGTATTCCCCTGGCTCACCGAGCTTCTCGTCCTCGAGGACCGGACTCTCGGCAAGCAAGGCGTCCATGCCCCGATCATCCTCATGAATGGACGCGAGGTCTCGCTGGAAGGCCGAAATATCTCGCCTTCAAGTCCTGTCTGGCAGCAAGAGGCTGATGAGATACTCGAGAACCTGGACCGGCAGTTCGAGCAGCTCCACCCCAACCAGGTCTTTCCCGCCCGGATCACGATGCAGATAGATCCATCCACGCGCTTTGCCGACATCGCTGCCGTCATCGGGATCCCGCCGAAATCAGGCTGGGTGAAGGCCCAGTTCGTATTCCGCTCCGGCTGGCAGGCTCCGCTCGCGAGGCCCGCAAGGTCCTATCTAGACCTGAAACAAGCGCGTTGCGCTTGCTTCAGGCCTAATACATCTCAGGGGGCTTTCGCAAAGCCCCCTCGCTGCTGGAAGTCAATTCCAGCAGCTTCACCCCAAAACGACCGCCCTTCGGGCGGC
>JAFGRB010000128.1 GCA_016935365.1 Deltaproteobacteria bacterium | reverse complement strand
TGCGAGACGATGATGGAGAGCTGCGAGGACGGCGTGATCACCTACTGCCACCTGGGACGGGATGCCACGCTGGACTGCGCCCGCTTCGGTGCGTCGGGCTGCGAGACCAGGGAGATGTTAGGCAAGGCGTTCGCGCGCTGCGTGTCCTGAGCGGATAATCCGTCCCATTGAGAGCTCGTCCGAGTACCACCGACCGACATCCCCGATCTCTCCACCTCCTCCGCGATCTCTGCGCCGCTGATGCGGATCCGCTCCTCGATGTGGTGTACTCCGATGCATCACCAGCGGCGCAGATTGACGGGGCGAAGCGGTCTGGGGCAAAGTGGAGATCGCAACCTGCTCCGGGAGGAAGGACATGACGAGGACGAGGGTCTCGGTCTTGCTTTCGATGCTCGCCTGTTTGTGCCTGGTGGCCTGCGCTGATGGACAGGTCGGCGGTTCGGATGCCGGAGAGGACGGGACGGCCCAAGACGACGGGGCCGGTCCCGAGGACGGCGGGAGCGATGGGGGGCTCGATGGCGGCGGCGACGAAGGGCTCGACGGCGGCGGCGACGAAGGGCTCGACGGCGGCGGCGACGAAGGGGGCGATCTCGGCGCCGACTCGGGGCCCGAGTGCCAGGAGGGGGCCCAGCGCTGCAGCGGTGACATGGTCCAGGCCTGCGCGGGCGGCAGCTGGACCGACGTGGAGGACTGCGCGGCCCAGGACAAACGCTGCGCGGTCCTGGGAGGCGAGGCTGGCTGCATCGATGGCGGCGAGGATCCCTTCCCGCACGCGTGCGACTACCAGTACACCCATGCCAGGAGCTTCGAGGAGCGAAGGCAGACCTGGATCGATCGCTACGGCACGGCGACGGACGGCAGGTACCAGGCGAACCTGTGCCGGGGCTACACCTTCCTCTTCGCCTGGTTCGAGCACGGCCTGGACTCCGATCCGACCGCGAACGGCGTGGGCTCGGCCGGAGAGGTCCTCAGGAGCTCGATCGACGTGTCTGTCCAGGCCGGCTGCGAGGCGGGCCTGGTCGCCATCCGCGCGCTGCTCCAGTATGCGGATGTGCTCGGCCAGGATGACATCGCTTACGTCAAGGACAAGCTCCGCTGGCGGGTCGAGCTGGCCCCGGAGGCCGCGACCGCGGCCATCAGCGGCCGCGCGGTCCAGCTCGAGAACACCGCCGACATGTACCTCTACGTGCTGCACTTCGACCCCGAGCTGACCTTCACCTTCGGCCGCGAGGACACGACCTACAGCTGCCGCGGCTGCAGCGGCACGACCTATTCGATGGGCCAGGACTACCCGGTCCTGCAGTACACCCGGGACTTCCTGTACCGCGGCTTCGAGCACCTGCTGGCCGGAGACGACGAGCACGACAGCAACTACACCGACATCCTGATCGCCACCCTGCTCGTGCTGTACGACTACGGCGAGGCCGAGATGAAAAACCGCGCCAAGATGATGCTGGACTTCATGATGCTCGAGTACGGCATGGAGTACAGCGGCAACCAGAAGGCCGGCGCCCAGGGCAGGACGCGCCACAGCGGCTTCATGAAGAACAACTACGACCGCTACATGTACCCCCTGCTGGGCCTGGGGCCGGACAAGCACGCCGGCGAGCACGGGCAGGCCTACGTCTCGGGCTACCGGCCCAGCCAGCTCATCCAGGAGCTGGTGCACGTGGAGCGCGAGCCGGACGACTACTGGCACTACCACAAGGAGCGAAACGGGGTGGCCAGCGCCAGCGGCAAGTGGGCCTACGTGACGCCGCACTACGCGATCAGCTCGGCCGGCGGCGAGGCCTACTCGGACGACGAGCGGCAGCCGCGCTGGTTCGTCCAGCTCAAGACCTTCGGCCTGAGCCTCAAGATCTGGGCCAACAGCGAGGTCTACGACGCGGACTACCGCAACAGCCCCGAGGGCACGATCGCCGCATGGCGGCCGCGCTTCGGGGGCAATGCAATGATCCAGCACCGCAACGTCTTCTTCGTCAACGGCGCCTATGACAGCCTGCACGTCTTCCGCATGGATCAGAACTTCGACTCCGGCAGCGACAACCTGGTGTCGAACGACCGCGGCTATCGCTACGACTACAACCTGGGCGGCTCGGGCTGGAAGTTCTTCCGGCTGGGCAAGACCTTCATGGCCATCAAGCAGGGGCCGGAGTGCTGGGCCTTCGAGCTGGCCATCGAGGGCGTGGACTACCCGGACTTTGCGAGCTTCACCCAGGCCTTCGACGCCCAGGGGGCCTACTGCAACCGGCGCGAGTTCGTGACCAGCAAGGGCTGGAAGATCGACCGCAACTACATGATCGACTTCGGCGACGGCACGCCGCAGGCCATCCCCCTCATCCGCGAATTCCCCTTCCCACGGATGGAGACGATCTACGGCTACGGCGACGAGGTCCGCGGGAACCTGGTCTCCTGGAACAACGGCCGGATGACGATCGAGAAGAACGGGCTGCGCTGCTCCTACGACTTCAACGACTGGACATACTCGGGCAGCGGCTGCGAGGGAGGGCAGGACCTCGGCAGCACCGGCGAGGCGGTCTACACCGGCACGTGCTACGAGGACTACAGGTAGCCGCGCAGGGATTGAAATGCCGCTCTACTCGTTTCTGATGCCGTCAGAAACGAGCATGGTTCATGGCTGACACGGCGGGCAGGCAGCAGGGATCCGCCCGCTGCTCGATCAGCTCAGGGGCATTTCCAGCTCGGGTGGTTGGCCTGGACCCACTGGCGGGCGGCCGGCTCGCTGGGGAAGAACTGCTTGAGCACGATGTGCTTGGGGAAGTGGGCGGGGTGATCCTTGGTCAGGGTGATGACCTTGGTGTCCTTGTGGCACAGGACTTTCCAGTTCTCGGGCTGGGCCTGGACCGGGGCGACCAGGGCGACCGAGAGCAGAAACGAGATCGCACAGATCATCAGGACGGTCTTCTTCACGGCTCCCTCCTCTTGTCGTGGTTCCGTACCTGGCTTCTCCGCCGCAGGGCGAAGGCCAGCATTGCGATCAGGATCAGGGCGGCCGCGGGCGGGGCCTGGCCCTGGGCGCAGCCGCAGCCGCCGTTGCCGGGCTCGTCGCTGTCGGCCGGGCCGATGCCCGCGTCCTGGCCGGCGTCGGTCTGGCCTGCGTCGTCCTGGCCAGCATCGTCCTGGCCGGCGTCGGTCTGCCCGCCGTCGGGACCCACATCGGGGGTGAAGAGCTCGTCCCAGTCGATGCGGATGAAGTCGGAGCGCCCGCGGCCGTGGGCCAGCAGGGTCATGTCCTCGACGCCTCGATACTCGACCGACAGCAGGTGCAGGCCGCCGGTGCCCATGAGATCGAAGTGGCCCTGCAGGTCCTTGATGCCGCCAGCCTCGTAGTAGTCGGCCATGAAGCTGCCGCCGGAGGGGGTGGAGTGGCCGTCGGTCTGGCTGTTGGTGGTCATGAGCACGTCCCCGCCGAAGTAGTCTGTCTGGGGCGTGCGCAGCGCGCCGCAGGAGCCTCCCCGGGCGCAGGTGAACACGCCCCCGAGGCCCTCGGGCACGAAGTAGTTCAGGAACGAGCTCGTGGCCACGTCCATGCCGTCGAGTTCCTGCTGGGCCCAGTTGAGGTGCTCGTCCACTGGCCGATCGCCGACCGCGCTCAGCACGTGGCGCGTGGCCACCACCCGGGGTACTGCGTCCTGGAAGATGGATGCCATCCCATAGTCGTGGGTCGAGACCTGGGTGCCGTGGGCGTTGACCGCGCTGACCACCGTGACCATGCCCGGCCAGCTCATGTTGACCCAGCGCACGCCATCGTCGGGATCCCAGGCGCACATCACGTGGTGCAGGGCCATGGGGAAGGGAGTGCCGAAGTCGAGCCGCCGGGTCGAGAGGGTCTTGACCGGCGCGGCGACGAACTGTCCCCAGCAGGAGTGCGAGCGACAGCCGTTGTAGTAGGCCAGGTCGCTGGCGACGATGTTGGCCATCTTCAGGTCGGTGGCGTCGAAGTCCGCCTCGGGCACGACCGCGCGCACGCCGTCGACCAGCCCTTCCAACTCGTCCTCGATCCCCTCCGGGATCCAGCGGGTCATCTCGGTCAGAGCGCGCCCCTGGGCGTAGTACTGCGCGTACTCGTCCATCATCTCGTCCCAGATCTGGACGATGTCGCCCGCCAGGGCGTGGCCCATGCCGTAGCCCATCTCGTAGTGCGAGCCCCAGACCCGGATCACGGAGTAGCCGTGTCTGTCGGCGTCGAGGCGCTGGTCGATGATCTCGACGTTCTGGGCCTGGACGGGCAGGGCGAAAAGAGCGACCAGCATGGCGGCGCTGCTAGAGAGGAGATTCGATCTCATGCGCGGGCTCCCTCGTAGACGGCGCGTTCAGGGTCCTGACGCAGGCGGGGGCTGCGCTGGCTTGTCAGCGCTTGCGGGCCGTTCGGCAAACAGGGGCCACAGGAAGACATCGCCCCGCAGCATCGGCACCTGGAGCTTGCGCCCGATGACCTTCTCGAACTCCGATGGCTTGATGGTGCTCGCGGAGACGAACTGCTCGGGGCATTGCATCTTGGCCACCAGGTCGTAGTCGATCGGGGTGCCGGCCGCGAGGTCCTGGTTGGCCACGACGACCGGCACCAGGGCCCAGCCCTCCTTGAGCTCGCGCTCCTCGGCCCGGAAGACAGCGAAGCAGACCAGGTAGCCGAGGACGAAGCCGGCCACCAGGCCGCCGAGCAACGACAGGGCGATCGCCGTACCCTTCTTCATGCTGCCTCCTCTCCTGCCTAGAGCATAGAGGCGCTCACCCACCCGCGTCAATGCACTGACCAACTGACATGCGTTGACGAATACCCCGCATCGCGGATCGGCCCTTCTGACAAGGAGGCGACGAGGACCGAAGCGCAGCGACCTCAGGGTCGTGAGCATCGGTCCGAGCGAGCCAACGCAGCTCAGAAGGGCCGAGGCGCGATGCGCACCGAGATGCCTCTAAGGTCAGAAAGGGGAAAAGCCGGCTGCGGCCCAGTAGTCCTCTTTGAGGCTGTCGTGCTGGCGCAGCAGCGCCTCGTAGTGGCCTTGCTCCCAGGCTGCCAGATCCGCGTAGATCTTCTTCAGCGCCGGATCCCGGGCCTCGTCCGCTTGCTCGCGATAGTAGGTCTGCGAGGCGAGCTCGAGCTGGATGCCGATCGACAGCGCGCTCATCTCGTAGTGGGCCTCGGCCGCGCGGCGGGTGAGCTGCGAGGAGAAGATCGGGCTGTCCCCCGTCAAAGAGGCGATCCGCCGCATGCCGAGCGAGGCGTCGACCTGCCCGGACTCCAGGATGGACCTTCGCTGGCCCTCCAGGAAGCGGCGGTGCTCCAGCTCCTCCTCGGCGAGCTGGGCGAGGATCTGCTTGCCTCTCTCGTCCTCGGTGGCCATGGCGGCCATCATGTAGAAGTGGTACCCGTCGGTCTCGGTGCGGATGGCCCGGTCCAGCCCGGCGATGACGGCTTTCTGGATCTCGGCGTCCATGGTTCTCCTCCGGACAGGCTCAGCCGGCCTCCAAGTCGAACTCCTTCAAGTCGAACCAGAAGCCCAGGCCTCTGAGCGTGTCGTACTCGGCCTGGACGATGGCCAGGTGGCCCTGCTCGATCTCGACGAAGCGCTGGAACAGGGGCCGGTCCTCGGCGGCCAGCTCGCTCGCCATGCGCCTGTAGAACTCTCCCGTCTCGGTCTCCACCTGGATGGCCTCGGCCAGCAGCTCCGACTCGTCGCAGCTGGGGGTGTCCTGGAGCCGCTCGCGGATGGAGCCGAGGCCTCGTTGGATCTCGGCCACCGCAGGAAAGCGGGTCGACAGCGGCTCGACCGTGATCCGACCGCTGCGTGCCAGCTCGTCCAGACGAGCGCGCAGATAGTCCAGGTGCTGCTGCTCCTCGTCGGCCAGGACGTCGAGCACCCGGCGGCCCCTGGGATCGCCGCAGCGATCGGCGGCCTTGCGGTACACGTCCCGGATGCGCAGCTCGTATTCGATGGCGGCGGTGATGGCTTGCTCGAGGTCCACGTCCGGCCTCTAGCTCTCCTCGCCCGCAGTCGGCAAGGCGATCTGGCGCTGTCCCAGCTCGCGGTCGATCATCAACAGGCCGTGGCCACTGTCGCCCACGCGCTTGATGTCGGTCAAGACCTTCGAGGCGGTGGCCTCCTCCTCGATCTGCTCCTCGACGAACCACTCCAGGAAGTGACGCCCGGCCCGGTCGCGGTGTTCCTGGGTCAGCTGGACGAGGTCATCGATCCGGGAGGTGACATAGCGCTCGTGCTCCAGCGTGTCGGTGAAGACCTCGAGCGCGGAATCCCATCTGGCTTTCTTGATGCCCAGCGGCTCGAACTCGACCGTTCCGTCGCGATCGATGATGTGCTGATAGAAGCGCATCGCGTGACCCATCTCCTCGATGGCCTGGGCCTTCATCCAGGCCGAGAAGCCGTCCAGGCTCTCGGCGTCGAAGTAGGCGGCCATGGCCAGGTAGAGGTAGGCCGACTCCATCTCCGCCTTGATCTGCGCATTGAAGGCGTCGAGGATCTCCTTCTTCATGTCGGCTCTCCTTTCCACAGGCCGTGGATGTTGCAGTACTCGCGGGCCGAGACCTTGTCGGCCTGGATGCAGAACGCAGCCTGCGGCTTGCCGCCGGGCTCGAGGTACTCCCGGCAGAGCTTGCCGTCCGCGTTGAGCTCGATCCACTCGATGTAATGCTTCGCCTCCATGGGATGGGCGGTGCTGCCGACGGTGACGAGATAGCCGTCCGCGGTCTTCTCGATGACCGGCACGTGCTTCTCGGTGGCCGCGTCGGTCGTGTTCTCGGAAACGAGCCGCATGTCCTGTCCGCAGCAGACCAGCGTGCCCGCTCCGCCGTGGAGCACCTCGACGATGTTGCCGCACACCTCGCACTTGTAGACCTGCATTCGCTCTCTCATCTCGCTCGCCTCCTTGTCTGGCAGGGTGCTCGCCCTGCTGGCGCGTTTGTCGTCAGGCGACACGGATCGTCTTCTCCCGTGCCGCGTTCCGGGCCTCATGCGCACGAGGCCCCACGTCTATCGCCGCTCAGAGCAGGTCCTGGACCGCCCGGATCACGGCGTCGTAGTCCGGCTCCTGGCCCATGTCCGGCACCAGCTGGACGTATCGCACCACGTCGTCCGCGTCGATGACGAAGACCGCCCTGGCGAGCAAGCGCAGCGCCGGCACGAGTATGCCGAAGGCGGCTCCGAAAGACGCGTCCCGGTGATCGGAGAGCACTTGCACGCGATCGGTGCTGCTCGCGGCGCACCAGCGCTTCTGGGCGAAGGGCAGGTCCATGCTGATCGTCAGCACGCGCACCCGCTCGCCCAGCCTGGCGGCCTCCGCGTTGAAGCGCTTCGTCTGCAGGTCGCAGACCGGTGTGTCCAGCGAGGGCACCGAGGAGATCACCCTGATCTTGCCGCGGGTGGACGAGAATCGAAACGGCTCGAGATCGACGGTCAGCGCGGAGAAATCGGGCGCCCTGTCGCCCACCGCGACTTCCTGGCCGGCCAGCTCGAGCTGCGTACCCCGCATGCCCACCGTTCTCTTCTCGCCCATGATGTCCTCCGGGCCGTCGTTCAGTTCTCCCCGAGGAACTGGTCGTCGTACTCGGTCTCGAAGCGCAGCTTGTGCCGGGCTTCTTCCTGGGCCAGGCCCAGCAAGACCTGCTTGATGGCCGGATCGCCTGTCGTCTCGGCCAGATCGGAGTAGAGCCGGAAGGCGGCCTTCTCCTTCTTCATGGCCAGCACCAGCGCCTGCTGGTAGTCCAGGTCCGCGCTCGGCTGGGAATCCACCAGGTACTCGGCCAGCTTGAGGTCCTGGACCTTGGCCGCGGGGAAGCTCGCCTGGCCGCCGCTTTTGATCTTCAGCAGCTTGGCCTTGTGGCTCTGCTCCTCGCGCGCGAAGTCCTCGAAGACCTGCTTCATCCACGGCCGATCCATCTTGTCGGCCAGCGCGGAGTAGAAAGCGGCGGCCTCCTCTTCTTCCTCAATCGCGAAGTCGAGCAGCGCCTCGATGGATTCGAACGGCTTCATTCCAACCTCCTCGGATAGGACATCGGTTCAGAGCGTGAGCTCCACGGGCTTGCCGCTCTCGTCGTCGATGAACGGAGAAATCTCGCGCAGGCGATCCACGATCGGGGGCAGCTTCTCCAGCACGTAGTCGATCTCCGCCTGGGTGGTGTACCGGCTGAGGCTGAAGCGGATCGAGCCGTGGGCCGCGGTGAACGGTACGCCCATGGCCCTCAGCACGTGTGATGGCTCCAGTGCGCCCGAAGCGCAGGCCGAGCCCGAGGAGGCCGAGATGCCGACCTCGTCCAGCATCAGCAAGATGGACTCGCCCTCGATGTACTTGAAGCTCACGTTGAGCGTGTTGGGCAGGCGGTGCTTTCCGTTCAGCACCGCGTCCTTGCAGGACTTCAGGATGCCCTGCTGGAGCCGGTCCCGAAGCCGGCGCACTTCCCTGTTCTCGGTCTGGATCTGGCTGGCCGCCAGCTCCGCGGCCACGCCGAGGCCGACGATGCTGGCCGCGTTTTCGGTGCCGGCTCGCCGGCCGCCTTCCTGGTGCCCGCCGATGATCAGCGGCACCATCTTGGCGCCTTTGCGCACGAACAAGGCCCCGATGCCCTTGGGGGCGTGGAGCTTGTGGCCCGAGAGCGACAGCAGGTCGATCGGCGTGCGGGAGAGATCGATCGGCAGCTTGCCCACGGCCTGCACGGCGTCGGTGTGGAAGACCACCCCGCGCTCCTTGCAGATCCTGGCGATGCGCTCGATGGGGAAGATCACCCCGGTCTCGTTGTTGGCCCACATGACGCTCACCAGCGCCGTGTCGCTGGAGATGGCGTTCTCCAGCATGTCGACGTCCAGTGCGCCGTCGGAGTCGACCGGGATCTCGGTCACCCGGTAGCCTGTCTTGCCCAGGTGCTGGAAGACCCCGCGCACAGCCGGGTGCTCCACACGGGTGGTGATGATGTGGCGCTTGCGGCCGTCCATGGACATCAGCGTGCCGCGGATGGCCATGTTGTCGCTCTCCGAGCCGCCGCTGGTGAAGACGACCTCGACCGGGTCGGCACCGATCAGCGCGGCCAGCTGATCCCGGGCCCGCTGCACCTGCGTGCCCACCTGGCCGCCGAAACTGTGCATGCTGGAGGGGTTGCCATACAGATCGGCGAGCAGGGGCAGCATGGCCTCGACCACCTCGGGCGCGACGCGGGTCGTGGCGTTGTTGTCCAGGTAGACGTTCATGCCTCGTCCCCCGCCTCGGCCGAGCTGGCCTCGACCACTCGGAGCGAATCGGAGACGAACTCCCGGAGCTTGTTCTCCACGACGAACTTGAGGGTGAAGCTGGCCACCTTGCAGTGCGAGCAGGTGCCGCGCATGGATACGACCACCATGTCGCCGTCCAGGTCCACCAGCTCGATGTCCCCCCCGTCCTTCTGGAGCTGGGGCCGGATCTCGCGATCGATGGTCTCCTGGATGAGCTGGATCTTCTGGATCGTGGTCAGCCGCTTCTTGGCGGCTTTCGGCTGGGCCTCTCGCACCGGGGGAGGGCTTGCGTTGATCTCGGTGAGCAGCTCCTCGATCTGGGGTACGCAGCCCCCGCAGCCGCCTCCGGCCTTGGTGTAGTTGGTGACCTCCTCGACCGTGCTCAGCTTGTTCTCCCGCACCGTGCGTTCGATCTCCTGCCGGGTGACGCCGAAGCAGGCGCAGACCACGTCGCTGGCCACCTGCACTTCTTCGGGCTGCTCGCCGCGAGACTTCTTGCGGTAGTTGTCGATCGCGGCCAGCAGGGCGTCCCGGCCGAGCACCGAGCAGTGCATCTTCTGCTCGGGCAGGCCGCCGAGGTATTCGGCGATTTCCTTGTTGCTCACCCTCGCGGCCTCATCGAGCGACTTGCCCTTGATGAGCTCGGTCAGGGCCGATGACGAGGCGATGGCCGAGGCGCAGCCGAAGGTCTGGAACTTGACGTCCTCGATGCGCTGCTCGCCGTCGAGCTTGAACATGAGCTTGAGCGCGTCGCCGCAGGCCATCGAGCCCACAAGGCCCACTCCGTCCGCGTCCTTGATGTAGCCGACGTTGCGGGGGTTGCGAAAGTGATCCTTGACCTTGTCGTTGTAATCCCACATCTCGCCTCTCCATCCGCCGGATGTCGAAGCAAACAGCATGCCACCGATCGGCATGCTTGCCAATAGCCACAATCGGCCCGCCGAGTCCCGGGGCGCGCCGTTCGGTGGCCTGGAATGAACCATCCAATATCGGTCGGGAATTGCCAGCGCGACCCCTGGCGTGGTATCCCACAGCGCATGGAAGCAGATCGCGTGATCATGGCACTGGGCCTGACCTTGCTGGCGGGCCTGTCGACCGGGATCGGCTCGGCCATGGCCTTTTTCGCCCGGCGTACGAGCACCCGCTTCCTGTCGATCTCGCTGGGCTTCTCGGCCGGGGTGATGATCTACGTCTCCTTCGTCGAGCTCCTGGCCGAGGCCCGGCACGCCCTGCAGCAGACCCACGGCCGGATCGGGGGGGACTACCTGACCGCCGGGGCCTTCTTCGGGGGCCTGCTGGTCGCCGCGCTCATCGACCGGCTGATCCCAGCTCACGAGAACCCGCACGAGGTGCGCTCGGTCGAGCAGATGTGCGCCGAGGAGCAGGGCGGGGAGGCGGGCGAGAGACGCCTGATGCGCACCGGGATGCTCGCGGCCGTGGCCATCGCGGTGCACAACTTCCCGGAGGGCATCGCCTCCTTCGCGGCGGCGCTGTCCAGTCCTGCCCTGGGCGTGTCGATCGCCGTGGCGATCGCGATCCACAACATCCCGGAGGGCATCGCGGTCTCGGTGCCGATCTACTACGCCACCGGCTCGCGCAAGAAGGCCTTCTGGTACTCCTTTCTGTCTGGCCTGAGCGAGCCGGTCGGGGCGCTGCTGGGCTACGCCTTGCTCGCGGTGGTGTTTTCAGACGCGGTCATGGGCAGCCTGCTCGCCGGCGTGGCCGGGGTGATGGTGTTCATCTCGCTCGACGAGCTCTTCCCGGCCGCCCGCGAGTACGGCGAGCCGCACCTGGCCATCTACGGGCTGATCGTCGGCATGGCCGTCATGGCGCTGAGCCTGCTGCTGGTGGGCTGACGGGGCGCGCTGCGAACCAGAAAGTGCGCGGCGCTCAGGCGAAGCGCTCGAACCGGTCCTTGTCGGCCTTGCACACCGGGCACTTGAGCGGCGGCTGGGGCCTGGCGCAGAGGTAGCCGCAGACCTGGCAGCGCCAGACGGGCAGGCCAAGCCCGGCAAAAGGGCCGGCTCCGAAGTCGGGGCTCTGGCGGGCCCGGCGCGCTGCGCGCTGCTCTGGCGTCGGGCGGCGCTCCGGGATGGAGTGGACCGCGGCCTCGCCCGCGGCCACCTGCTCGGAGACGTACAGCCCGCAGTAGCAGGCGCCGTGCTCGTCGAGATCCGCGTCGCGGTAGTCGCAGGGGCAGATGATGTCGAGATCCAGCTCGCGCTCGCCGTCGGCATCCCGGCAGGGACAGGCCAGGTAGCCGTAGCGCTGCTGGTTGACCAGCAGGCCCTCCATCAAGTCGAGCACCATCTCCTCGTCGGGGTTGAGCAGGTAGCCGCCGGATCGGGCCTCGGCGGCCAGGCGTTCCATGAGCTCGCGCGCTTCTTCTCGTCGATTCATTCTTTCAGTGCCTCCTCGATCTTGGCCTCGTCGAAGCCGACGATGATCCGCTCGTCCTCGCCCTCGCCCACGATCATGGTGGGATACGAGCGCCGCGGGTTGACCCGGGCCACCTCGTCCCTGGCGGCCTGCTTGGCCTCTCCCTCGAGCAGATCCACGTCGGTCACCTCGGCCTGGATGCCGAGCTTGTCCAGCAGACGCTTGGTCCGCTTGCACCAGCCACAGGTGCTGATGGCGAACAGCCTGACTCGTCTCTTCATGGGTGTCTCCCGTCCTGGGTTTGTTCCGGCGGCAGGGCGATCCAACCACCGCCGACGACGCGCGCGCCCTCGTAGATCACCGCGGCCTGGCCCGGGGTGATCGCGCGCTGGGGATCTTCGAAGCACACCCGGGCCCGGTCGGCGCCGCAGCGCTCGACCGTCGCCGCAGCGGGTCGGTGGCGTGAGCGGATCTGGACCGTGCAGCGTCCAGCCCGAAAGCCCTGAAAGGCCGGGCCGAGCTGCAGCTCGAACACGGCGAAATCGCGAGAGTGGAGATCGGCCCGGTCATGGCTGACGATGAGCCGGTCGCCCTCCGGCTCGAGCCGTACGACCCAGCTGGGCCGGCTCGACGCCAGGCCCAGCCCCCGTCGCTGCCCGACCGTGTAGCAGTGCAGGCCGGCATGCCGGCCGAGCACGCGACCCGCCATGTCGCAGATGGGTCCGGCCGGAGGCGGATCGCCGAAGCGCGCAGCCAGCGTGCGGGCGAATGTCTCGTCGTCCCGGGCCGCGCAGGCGTCCTGGCTCTCGATGGCGCAGGCAGAGGCGCAGCCGGCCTGCTCCACCAGTCTTCTCGCGGCGCACTTGTCGATCTCGCCCACCGGCAGCAGGAGGCGCTCGATCGCCCGGCGGCCGAGGCCGAAGAGAAAGTAGGACTGATCCTTGGATGCGTCGCAGCCCCGGCACAGCACCGGACCTGCGGGAGTCTGCTCGACCCGGGCGTGGTGGCCGGTGGCCACCCGGCCGATGCCCAAGCGCCCTGCGCGATCGAGCAGGAGGTGGAGCTTGACCCGCGGGTTGCACAGCGCGCAGGGGTTCGGGGTGCGAGCGCTCGAGTAGCTCTCCCAGCAAGGCGCGAGCACCTCATGCTCGAAGCGCGCGCGGGCGTCCTGGATCGAGAGCGGGATGCCGAGCCGCTCGCAGACTCTCGCTGCCGGGTCCGGATCGCCGTCTTCGCCGAGGCGCAGGGCCAGGGCGCGGACCTCGAAGCCCTGCTTCCGGAGCAGCAGCGCGGCCGCCGCGCTGTCCACGCCGCCGCTCATGCCGAGCAGGACGCGCTCGCTCACTTCGCATCCCCCCCGCCGTCGAGGTACTCGTCCATGGAGCCGCTGCGAAAGCCCAGCAGATCGGCGCTCACCCAGGTCCAGCCCAGCCCGTGCAGGGCCGCGTGGACCTGCTCGCGCAAGCCGGGCTCGCAGCCCATCCGCTGCAAGTCGTCCGAGGCGAGCTCCAGGCATGCGAGGGGGCCGTGGTCCCGCACCCGCCTCTGGCCGAAGCCCATGTCCTCGAGCGCCTCCTCGGCGAGCCGGATCCGCTCGAGACGCGCGGGATCCAGGGCCTGCCCGTAGGGGACGCGGGTGGCCAGGCAGGTGGAAGACGGCCGGTCCCAGCCGGGCATTCCGAGCGCCTGGGCCGTGAGGCGCAGATCGCGTTTGCGCCAGCCGAGCTCGAGGTATGGCGAGCGCACGCCGAGCTCCTCGATCGCCTTGCGGCCCGGGCGGCGGCTCGCCTGGTCGTCGGCGTGGCTCCCGTCGGCGAGGGACTCGAGGCCCTGTCCGCGCGCAGCGGCCAGCAGGGCCTCGAGCAGCGCGCGCTTGCAGAAGTAGCAGCGCTCGGGCTCGTTCGCGCGGACCGCGGGCAGCGAGAGCGGATCGAAGTCCACGACCTGCAAGCGCGCGCCGGCCCAGCCGGCCAGCGCATGCGCCTGGGCGAGATCGCGCCCGCCGAGCAGGCAGGAGCGGGCGATCAGCGCCAGGGCCTGGCCGGGCGCGATCCGGCCCGCCGCCGTGGCGAGCAGGCCCGAGTCCACACCGCCGGAGAGCGCGATGGCCGTCCGGGGCCGGGCCTCGAACCAGGCGCAGAGCCTCGCAAAGCGCGCATCGGCTGCGTCCGCGGCCACTCAGATCCCTCCGCCGTCCGTGAAGCGCTCGCGCTGCGAGCAGGGCTGCGAGATCCGGCTTCGCGGCGGCACGTCGCGGGTGATCCAGACATTGCCGCCGATGATCGAGCCCGCGCCGATGCGCACCCGACCCAGGATGGTGGCACCCGAGTAGATGATCACGTCGTCCTCGACGATCGGGTGCCGGGCGATGCCCTTGATGGGCCGGCCGTGGCCATCGAGCGGGAAGCTCTTGGCCCCCAGGGTGACACCCTGGTAGATGCGGACCCGGTCGCCGATCTCTGCCGTCTCTCCGATGACCACGCCGGTGCCGTGATCGATGAAGAAGCTCTTGCCGATCCGGGCGCCGGGGTGGATGTCGATGCCGGTGCTCGCGTGGGCGTGCTCGGTGATGATCCGCGGCACGAGCGGTACGTCGAGCGCGTACAGCGCGTGGGCCAGGCGGTAGTTGGTCACGGCCCGGATGCCCGGGTAGGCGAAGATGGCCTCGTCCGGGCTGCGCGCGGCCGGATCGCCCTCGTAGGCCGCCTGGACGTCGAGGGCGAGCGCCTGCTGGATCTCGGGCAGGCGGGCGAGAAAGCGCAGCGCGATCTCCTCTGCGTCCCGATCGCACTGCGCGCACGAGTCGGGCTCCCGGTCGCAGGCGAAGCACAGGCCACGCTTGACCTGCTCCTGCACCGCCCGGGCCAGCAGGTCGAGCGCCGCGCCGATGTGGAAGCGCAGGGAGTCGTCGTTCAGCTCCGACCGGCCGTGGTAGCCTGGAAAGAGCACCGCGCGCAGGTCCTCCACCAGGGCCTCGATCGCCTGCTTGGAGGGCAGCGCCAGGCTGCAGGCGCACTGCCGCGCGTGCCTTCTCACGCCGATGCGGGCGGCGACCAGCTCATCCAGCACGCGCTCGAGCTCGCTCACGCAGGGTCCCCTTCGTCGAAGAGCCAGGTGCTCAGGTAGCGCTCCCCGGTGTCGCAGATCAAGGTCGCGATGCGCTTGCCCGCGCTCTCGGCGCGGCTTGCGATCTGGAGCGCGGCGTAGACGTTGGCCCCGGATGAGATGCCGGCCAGGATGCCCTCCTCGCGGGCCAGGCGGCGGCTCGTCTCGGCGGCCTGCTCGTCGGTCACCGCCAGGACCTCGTCGATGAGCGAGCGGTCGAGCACGGCCGGCACGAAGCCCGCACCGATCCCCTGGATCCGGTGCGAACCCGCCGGCCCGCCGGACAGGACGGCCGAGCCCGCGGGCTCGACCGCCACCGCGCGCAGGTCCGGATTTCTCTGCTTGAGCACGCTCGCCACCCCGGTCAGCGTCCCGCCGGTGCCCACGCCCGCGACGAAGACGTCCAGCCGGCCTTCCGTGGCGGCCCAGATCTCCTCGGCCGTGCCCTCGCGGTGCGCATCCGGGTTGGCGGGGTTTTCGAACTGCTGCAGCATGAGGTGATCCGGCTCTTCGGCGATCTGTTCGGCCCTGCGGATCGCGCCGAGCATGCCCTCCGCGCCCGGCGTGAGCACGAGCTGGGCACCGAAGGCGCCAAGCAGCTTTCGCCGCTCGATGCTCATGCTGTCCGGCATGACGAGCTTGAGGCGGTAGCCGCGCGAGGCGCACAGGAAGGCCAGGGCGATGCCCGTGTTGCCGCTGGTCGGCTCGACGATCACGGTCCGGGCGCGGAGCCTGCCCGCGGCCTCGGCCTTGCGGATCATGCCCAGCGCGATCCGGTCCTTGACGCTCGAGCAGGGGTTGAAGCTCTCCAGCTTGGCCAGCAGCTCGGCATCCAGCCCGGCCGCGAGCCTGCCGAGCCGGACCATGGGTGTCTGTCCGACGAGCTCGGAGATGTCGGTGGCGATGTGCTCCAAGGGGGGGCTCCTTGTCTGGCCGCGCGGGCCCGTGTCAGATGAAGTACATGGGGGCTACGGGCTGCTTGCCGCGCTGCCGCTCTGCCAGTTCGGCCAGGGTCAGGCGCGAAAGCGATTCGCGGATCGTCTCGGCCAGGTCGCGCCAGATGTCCCGGGCTGCACAGCGATCGATCCGCTCGCAGCTCTTGCCGTCGGCGTCCTGGCAGCCCACGGGCGAGAGCTCGCCTTCCAGCACCTCGATCACGTCCAGCACGGTGATATCCGACGGCTGCTGGTGGAGGCAGAATCCCCCGCGGGCCCCGCGGATGGCCCTCACCAGCCCGGCGTTCTTGAGCACCGTCAGCAAGGTGTAGAGGTACTTGCGCGATACCCCCAGGCAGGTGGAGATCGTGTCCATCATCACCGGGCCCTCGCCGTGGCGCAGCGCCAGCTCGATCATCACCCGCAGACCATAACGACCCTTGGTGGAGATCTTCACCTCACTCCTCTCTCTCGATCCCTCCGATTCGCGGCTGGCAAACCGACGCCGGAAGGCAGGATTACAAGCCCCTGTTCCGTTGTTGGTTTTTTACAACGACCGGGCTCGTGGAGAGTCTATAGCGTTACTGGACTTCGGCTTGCATGTCAACCCCTCCATGCGGCAATCCGGCAATCCGGCAAATCCGCTGGAGCGCAAGAAAAAGAGCTAGCCAGTCCTGTTTACAATTGCCCGCGGATGGTTACAATCTGGACCTGGCAGTCGACCGATCGAGAGGAGGGAAAGAGATGCCAGAGATGAAGGGCAGCCAGACCGAGAAGAACCTGCTGACCGCCTTTGCCGGCGAGTCGCAGGCCCGCAACCGCTACGACTACTTCTCCGGCCAGGCCCGCAAGGAGGGCTACCGGCAGATCTCCGAGATCTTTGCGGAGACAGCCACTCAGGAGCGCGAGCATGCCAAGCGCTTCTTCAAGTTCCTCGAAGGCGGCGAGGTCGAGATCGCAGCGGCCTTCCCGGCCGGCACGATCGGCTCCACGCTCGAGAACCTCAAGGCGGCCGCGGCCGGAGAGCGCCACGAGCACTCGGAGCTGTACCCCGGCTTCGCCAAGACCGCCCGCAAGGAGGGCTTCGAGGCCATCGCGGCGGTCTTCGAGGCCGTCAGCGTGGCCGAGAAGCAGCACGAGAAGCGCTACAACGATCTGGCCGCCAACATCGAGGCCCGGCGGGTCTTCGAGCGCGACAGCGAGGTCACCTGGCGCTGTATGAACTGCGGCTATCTGCACGTGGGCAAGACCGCTCCCGAGAGCTGCCCGGCCTGCGCGCACCCCCAGGCGCACTTCGAGCTGCTGGGCGAGAACTGGTAGGCGAGCGCCCGGGAGCGGAAAAGGCCATGGTCCTGAGAATCGCGGGTTTGCTCGCGTGGGGGCTTTGCTGCGCGCCGGCTGCCGTTGCGGCCGGGCAGAGCGCCCGGCCGTCGTGCGATGAGCAGTCGATCGAGCAGGCGCTGGCGGCGCTCTTTCCGGGCAGCGACTGGGGGGATGACTGCCACCTGGACGCCGACGAGCCTATCGCCTGCCTTCGCCCTGTGCGTCGAGGAGGGCTGTCGGGCTTCCTACCCCGCAGCACGGCCCGCTGCACCGCGCTCCCCGGTGGCCTGGCGCTGATCGGATTCGAGCTCTACCTCAGCGAGGCCAGGCAGCCGCGGCTCGACGCCCGGCCGGATCGGATCCCCTTCGACGACCGGCCCTACAAGATCGTCAGCGTCGTGCTCTACGATCTGGGCAAGAAGCGCTTCGTGCGCAGGCTGGACGGATTTCCGCTCGAGGAAAACGGCTGGCTCTGCCAGGGGGATGTCTGCAGCGAGATCGGCCTGGCCGCGGTCGAGCCCGCCGGCGGGCTCGGCGGCTGCCGCTTCGCGGCGGTGGATCACCTGCGGGGCATGCTGCGCTACCGGCGCTTCTACCGCATCTGCGCGCAGGATGTCCGCGCGCTCGGCGATGCCGTGCAGGTGGGCGAGATCGGCGGCCAGTCCGGCTGCAGCGCGCGGGCCGAGGCCCGGCTCGATCTCGATCCGTCCGGCGCGGCCAGGTCGATCAGGACCGTCACCTGCGACGCGAGCCCGGAATGCCGGGAGCTGACCGCCTGCGGTCGCGAGCAGCGTACGGATCTGGCGCCGCTCGAGACGGCGGTGCGCGACCGGGGCGAGGCCGCGAAGCTCGGCGGCAAGCGCGGCCTGCGCCTGCAGTGGATCGAGGGGCGGCCGGGAAAGGCCGAGGTGAAGAAGGGCGCGGATGGTCTGTACCGCATCTCGGGCCGCCAGCAGGACGGCAAGGGCAACTTCCTGCATCTCGAGGGCGTGCTGCGCGAGATCGGCGCGCGCTCCTTCGTGCTCGAAGGCCGGATCGTCACCCGGATCGATCACATCGCCAAGGGCTACACCTGCGTGCGGGACGGGAAGCTCAGCTTCCACCGCCGCGGCAAGCGGCCGTACTGGCGCCTGCAGCAGATCGACAATCCCTGCGACAAGGTGGCCGACTACGTGGACGTGCTCCTTCGCCCCTGAAGCTCTTCTCAGAACGGGCTCGTGTGGTAATATGGCCCGAGGATCCATGCGGGGCGAGGGTGATCATGCGCAACGTGCTCACATGGCCGGTGGTCTTCATGCTGGTTGCGGGCTGCGCGTCCAGTCCGTCGGGTCCGGACGCCGGCGATGGCCCGGATGCGGCGACGACCGACGCTGGCGGCGATCTGGGCGAGCCCTGGGACGGGGGCCAGCGGCCGGACGTGGATCCGGAAAGCCACCTGCTGGTGGGCGTGCCCGAGGACACGGCGATGTGCACGCGCTTCTCGATCGCCCGCGACTGGCAGCAGGAGCTCGCCATGCGCGGTCAGGTGCAGCTGGCCGCCGGCACCTTCGCCGTGCCGCGCGCCGACGGCGCCGAGTTCGAGGCGGACTTCGTGGCCGAGGTCCGCTTCGGCCCTCAGCGCACACGGCTCGAGCCCGAGGGCCCGGGACGCTTCGAGGTGAGCCACGAGCAGGGAGACGAGCCGACCATCTTGCTCACATACAGGCAGGGCTTCGACCTGCAGGGCGAGCCCTACGCGCTCTCGCTGAGCGTGCCGGCCGGTGCGAGCGCCGAGGAGGTCGTGCTGACGCCGGCATACATGAACTTTCGCGTGCAGGGCCAGGCGGTGATCGGCCCGGGTGTCGATCTGGCCACCGAGCTGCAGTTCCTCGATCCCTGCGAGCTTCCGCGCCGGGCCACGGGCTACCGGCTGACGGGCGAGAGCGGCGCCGAGCTCGAGCTGGATCGGCGCTACTGCCAGGAGCCGCCCGAGTTCTGCGCGGGCTGCACGATGTGCTACTTCCTGGCCCGGGCCGAGCTGCGCTTGCCAGCGGAGCAGCCGATCTCGATCGAGGATCCCTTCCTGCTGGCCTACTCCTCGATGCACCACAACATCAACCCCGTCTTCGCGGTGCTGCTGGATCCGCCCGCCGGCGAGCTGGCGGGCGTGCTGGTCGACAACGAGCCCTGCTTCGGCGGTGAGCTGGTCTTCCTGGACGCCGATCTCGCCGAGCTGCGCCGCGAGACCATTACCGACTGTCAGACGGTGTACTAGCCATGCCTGCGCCCCTCGATCCCAACTCGGCCGCCCGACCCGGCTCGGGCATCTTCGGGCTGGACTTCGAACCGGAAGACGCCGGGGTGGTTCTGCTGCCGGTGCCGTTCGACGCGACGGCGAGCTACCGCCGGGGGGCAGCCGAGGCACCGGCGGCCGTGCTCGAGGCATCCCACCAGATCGATCTCTTCGATCCGCGCATCGGGCGGCCATACGCGGCGGGCATCTGCCTGCTCGAAGAGCCGGAAGACGTGATCGCCTGGAATGCGCTCGCTTCGGCCGCGGCCGATCCGGTGCTGGAGGCCGGCGGGCTTCTGTTTACGGACGAAGAGGGCGAGGCCCTGCGCGCCAAGGCGGAGCGGGTCGATGCGCTCTGCGGCCAGATGGTGGCGCTGGTGGAGCGAGAGGCGCTGAAGTGGCTGGGGCGCGGGAAGATCTTCGGCGTGCTGGGCGGGGATCACTCGGTGGCGCTCGGCGCCTTGCGGGCGGCTGCCGCGCGCGAGCCGGGCCTCGGCGTGCTGCAGGTCGACGCCCACGCGGATCTGCGCCAGGCCTTCGGGGGGCTGCGCTACTCGCATGCTTCGGTCATGTTCAACGCGCTGCAGGAGTGCCCCGGCATCTCGAGGCTCGTCCAGGTGGGGGTTCGCGATCTGTGCGACGCGGAGTATGCGCTCATCCAGGCCGGCGCTCCGCGGGTCGTGACCCACCTCGACGCCAGCCTGCAGTCACGGCGCCTGGCCGGTACGCCCTGGCAGGAGCTGGTCGAGGGCGTGCTGCACGACCTGCCGGAGCGGGTCTGGATCTCGGTCGACATCGACGGGCTGGACCCGTCTCTGTGCCCCAACACGGGCACGCCGGTGCCCGGGGGCCTTTCCTTTGCGGAGCTGGATGTCCTGCTCGCCGCACTGGCCACATCGAGCCGCAGGGTCGTGGGCTTCGACCTGTGCGAGGTCAGCCCGGGTCCGGACGATCGAGACGACTGGGACGCCAACGTGGGCATGAGGGTGCTGTACAAGCTCTGCGGCTGGGCGCTTCGCTCCCAGGGGCGCATCGCCTCGATCTGAAGAGGGCGTGCTCCTCGAGGAAGTCACCCGGACCGGGGCTCACTTCTTCCAGCCCGTCAGGATCGACTCCAGCAATTCCTCGGCTGTGTGGACAGGGCGCTGGCAGATGCCGCGCTGGCAGACGAAGGCCGTGGGCCTACCGTCGATTGCGCGTTTGCCGGCCAGCACCGGGATCGTCGCGACGGCATCGGGGCTCGCGCCCTCGGCTCCGATGGTGGCGAGCAGCGCGTGGACCGGCGCGCGCTCGCGAAAAGTCCTGAGCAATGACCGGGTGCGCAGGTCGGACGGATCGCCTACCACGACCACGACATACACAGGACGGGAGGCGATCAGGGCGGCATCCAGCCAGCCGGCCATCGAGATGCCGGCCGAGCCGAGCAGCGCAGCGTGGGCCTCCAGGCACGTCCGGGCCCTTGCAAAGCGGGCATCGTCGCCCGCCAGGCTGCCCGCCCGCAACATGGACTGGAGCATGGCGGCGTTGCCCGACGGCCGGGCGCCGTCCTCGATCTCGATCTGGCGTCCGAGCGGAGCTTCGGCCCGTCGGTGGGTGAGGAAGAAAGCACAGCCGGGTCTGCCGAAGTGGGCCTCGGCGTAGTCGAGCAGCTCGAGGGCGCGCTGCAGGTACACCAGCCGGCCGCTCGCCTGGTGCAGGTCCAGGAGGCCGGCTGTGAAGAACGCATAGTCGTCGAGGACAGCCTCGTGCTCGGCGCGACCCAGGTTCGAGACACGAAAGAGGCTGCCGTCGTCTCGCCGATGCAGGGCGTGGAGCGAGGCGGCCAGTTGCTCGGCCGCAGCCAGGTAGTGCACGTCGTCGAAGGCCGAGGCGGCCTGGGAATAGGCGCTGAGCGCGAGCCCGTTGTAAGCCGTGACCACCTTGCGATCCACAGCCGGCCGGCTGCGGCGAAGCCGGTGGGCGAGCAGGGCAGCTCGCCGAGCATCGAACAGCCCCTGGAGCTCGAAAGCCGGCCTCTCAAAGCGCGCAGACAACGACTCCGGCTCGACCCTCCGCGTGAGTGGACTCCGGCCGCCGAGCGAATCCTCCGCCTCGACGCCGAGCAGCGCGGAAAGCACGGGGCCGTCTTCCGGACCCACCGCGACGGTGAGCTCCTGGGGACGCCAGAGGTAGAAGCGGCCCTCCTCGCCTTCGCTGTCCGCGTCCACCGAGCTGTAAAACAGGCCGCTGTCCGGATCCCGCATCTCGGCCAGCATGTAATCGAGCGTCTCTCTCGCGACGCGGCTGGCGGACGCCTCGACGAGCACGACCGCGGCCTCCGTGTACAGTCCGGCGAGCTGGGCGTTATCGTAGAGCATCTTCTCGAAGTGGGGCACGCGCCAGCTTGGCTCGACCGCATAGCGGTGAAAGCCGCCGGCCAGGTGATCCCGTATTCCTCCGGAGGCCATCGAGTCCAGGGTCCTGCGGACCATCCGCTCGGCATCCGGGTCTCCCACCGCCCGGTGGCGATGGAGCAAGAAGCGCCACAGCACCGGCGTGGGGAACTTCATCCGGCCGCGGAGCCCGCCCCAGCGCTCGTCGAAGCGCTCGGCCGCCTGCACCACGGCCGCATCCAGAAGCGCCTCGCCCAGCTGGCCAGGCTCGGATCGCACAGGGCTCAAGGCCTCGAGCTGGTCTCCGAGGTAGGCGCGTACTTTTTTGGCTCGGGCCGCGATCGTCTCGCGCCGGCCAAGCCACTCGCTGGCGATCCGTGAGAGGATAGACAGGAACGGCTCGGGCGGAAAGAACGTACCGCCGAAGAAGGGCTCGAGATCCGGGGTGAGAAAGACCGTCAAGGGCCACCCGCCCTGGCCCGTCATGGCCACGACCGCGTCCATGTAGGCCCGGTCGATGTCGGGCCGCTCCTCGCGGTCGACCTTGATGGAGATGAAGTGCGCGTCGAGCAGCTCGGCGATCCGACGGTCCTCGAAGACCTGGCGCGCCATCTCGTGGCACCAGTGGCAGGCGCTGTAGCCGATGGAGAGGAAGATCGGCCGGTCCTCGGCCCGCGCGCGCTCGAGCGCCTCCTCGCCCCAGGGATACCAGTCGACCGGGTTGAGCGCATGCTGTCGAAGGTAGACCGATCGCTGGCAGGCCAGCCGCCCGGTCGGCTCGACATGGGAGCCGGCGTTTTCACCGGATCCGCTTCGAGCATCTTCCGCTGCGCGGATCTGCGCTGAGCCCGGATCTCGCATGGGGACTCCTCCGGCTCACAATCAGCCCGAAAGCATCTTGGAGAGGAGTCGGATGGAGGCTGGGTGACCTTACACGCCTCGCGGTTCGTCTTCCGCCTCGCTGCCCAGGCTGTCCGCCAGGCAGCCCCGCAGCCTCTGCCGCGCCCGGTGGAGCAGGACCCAGAGGTTCGCCTCGCTGATGCCGAGCGCCCGGCAGATCTCTTTCGCATCGACGTCCTCGATCTCCTTGAGCGAGAAGGCATCCGCCTGTCTGGGCGGCAGCTCGTCGACGCACTCGGTGACCGCCTCGCGGATCTCGGCTCTCTGCCTGGCGACTGCGGGATCGGTAGACCACCGGGCTGCCGCGGCCGGCCAGTGGATCGGCGCGTCGAGCTGCTCGGGCTCGGCTCGGTCGATCTCGGCGCCGGCGTCTCCGGCCGGGCCCGGGCGCTCGCGGCTGTGCTTGCGGATGAAGTCCACCAGCTTGTGCCGCAGGATGCCCACCAGCCAGGTCCGCTCGCTCGAGCGGCCCGAGAAGCTGTGCCGTGACTTCAGGCCAGCCAGCAGCGTCTCCTGGACGACCTCCTCGGCTGCGGACGGATCTTGGAGCCGCATCAGGGCGAAGCGGTACAAGGCGTCGCCGTGCTCGTCCACCCAGCGCTCGGGATGGGTATCGGCCGGATGGGTGGGCTTCGGATCGCGCATTGCGCCTACCTGGCCTCGACGGTCTGGACGGCGTCGGCCATCATCGCGTCCACGGCATTCGAGAGCCACTCGGCGAAGTGGTTGCCCAGCTTGTAGAAGCGCCCGGGCTGCGCGGGGTCGGGACGGAAGACGGGCGATTCGTCGCGCGCGTCGCGCAGGTTGAGCAGCATCACCTGGGCCTCGCCGTCTCGAAGCGCGCCCACGAGCAGCGCGCGCAACGAGGCGAGCTGCTTCTCGGTCAGCCGTCTGCCGGTGTTGCGCTTGACCGGCCAGCGCTGCCAGGCGTTCTTTTCCGCGCGGGCGGAGAGCTCGGCCCGGCGCTTCACCACGGGGGCGAGCTCCAGCATGAGCTCGCGGCTGCGCTCGACCAGCGACCCGGCCGGTGTGGTCTCGTTCGTCCAGTAGCTCATGAAGCGCAGCCCGCCCATGTCTCGCAGGAAGGCTCTATAGGAAGGTGGCAACGGGCACTCGAGCTCGCGCTCGATCGCGCGGATGAGATCCTCGCTCGCCGGCGAAGCCGTCTGGAGCACGGCCCGCGGCTCGGTGTCCGCGGGCTGCAGGGAAAAGAAGCTGGAGTACTCCTCCTCGAGCGCCTCCTGGTAGCCGGCTGCGATCAGCTCGGCCATCCAGCGATCGGCCCGCTGGAGCGCCTGACGGATGGACTCGCGGCCATGGGCGAGCCGCCGCTTCGTGATCTCGGAGAAGGACAGCGAGCGGGTCCTGCCGGACTTCGCCCGCTTTCCGGGCGCCTTGCGAGTGCGCGGTCTTGCGGATCGCGGGCCGCGCCCAGTGGATCGGGTGCTTCTCGTCATGGCTCCCTCCTGCCTCCGGAGCCGAGCGGTCCAGTGCCTAGATTCAAACGCCATCAGGTCTGCAAGGCAATTGTTTTCCGAGCGATCCGCACTGTAGAGTCTCTGATATAGAGATCGAGCGGACCGCAGTCACATCCCGATCTGGCTTGACAGGCAAGCCCGGATCGTGTTGCAAGTTGGCTGGAGCGACAGTTGCAACATGAATTGCAACACGGAGGAATCTATGCCGAGGCAGAAGCTCGCGTTGATCGATTTCCTGCGCGCCGATGCGGGCCGGCTGGGCGAGTTTCTGGACACGGTCGGCGACGCGCTCTTCGCGGTCGATCGGGAGCAGACGATCGTCTTCTGGAACCGTCGCGCAGAGGAGCTGACCGGCTATCGGGCGGCGGAGGTCATGGGCCAGCACTGCCTCAAGGGCATCCGCTGTGTGGACTGTCTTTACACCTGCGCTCTCCAGGGCGGCGAAGGCGGGCCGCGCAGGGTGGAGCTCCGCCGAAAGGACGGCCGGAGCCTCTCGGTGCTCAAGCGAGCGTACGTGCTGACCGGCGAGGCGGGTGAGCCGATCGGCGGGGTGGAGTGGCTGCGGGACGAGAGCGAGCTCGTCGGGCAGGTGCAGCAGTGCCAGCTGCAGAGCCGGACCCTCGCCGAGCGGGAGCGCCTGCAGGCGGCGGTGCTGGGCAGCATCCGCGAGGGCGTCATCGCGGTCGATCGCGACTGGCGGATCACGTCTTTTTCCCGACGGGCCGAAGAGATCACGGGCTTCGAGGCCGAGCGGGTAATGGGTCGCGCCTGCCGCGAGGTGATCGGCTCGGCCCTGTGCCGCGAGGACTGCCCGGCCCGGCACTGCCTGGAAAGCGGCGACGACGAGGCAGAGCGGAGCACGCAGATCGAGACCGCCGACGGCCGCAGCTTGAGCGTGACGGAGCTGGCCGTGCCGCTTCGAGACGAGAGCGGCGAGATCCTCGGCTCGGTTCTCGTGATCGAGGACCGCACGCTGCTCGGGGGACAGGCGGGCCGCAGCGCGCAGCTCGCCGGCATGATCGGTCAGAGCGAGGCCATGCGGGCTGTCTTCCGGCTACTCGAGCAGGTGGCCCGCAACGACGTGACCGTGCTCATCACCGGAGAGTCGGGGACGGGCAAGGAGATGGTGGCCCGCGCGCTGCACGGGCTCTCGGCCCGTCGAGCAAAGCCCTTCCAGGCCATCAACTGCGCGGCGCTGCCGGAGACGTTGCTGGAGAGCGAGCTCTTCGGACACGTGCGGGGGGCGTTCACCGGAGCGCTGCGCGATCGAGCCGGCCGGATCGAGGAAGCCGAGGGCGGGACCGTGCTGCTGGACGAGGTCGGCGAGCTGAGCCCGGCCGTGCAGGCCAAGCTGCTGCGCTTCCTCCAGGACCGCGAGTACCAGCGCCTCGGCGAGAGCCGGAACCGCAGTGCCGACGTGCGCATCCTGGCCGCCACCAACCGCGATCTGGCGCGCGCGGTGGCAGAGGGGGATTTCCGAGAGGATCTCTACTACCGCATCCGGGTCATCCCCATCGCCCTGCCGCCGCTGCGCCAGCGGCGGGACGACATCCCGCTGCTGGCGGCCCATCTCCTGGAGCGGATCGGCAAGCAGCGCGGCAGGCCGGCGCTCGGGCTCACGCCGGCAGCGCTCCAGCGCCTCGCCCGCCACGACTGGCCGGGAAATGTCCGCGAGCTGGCCAACGCGCTGGAGTACGCCGTGGCCCTGTCGCCGGGGCGCAGGATCCGCCCCGAGGATCTTCCGGCCGAGCTCGCGGGCGCGCGCGCGCCGCGCTATGCCGCCAGGATCGACGAGGCCGAGGAGGTCGAGCGAATCCGCCAGGCCCTCGCAGGCTGCGGGGGCAAGCGCACTCGAGCGGCTCGACAGCTGGGCATGGATCGGGTCACCCTGTATCGCAAGATGAAGCGCTTCGGCATCCGCTGGCCGGAGTGATCTTCTGGCTATAGTAAGTCTATAAAAACAAGATGTATTTTCTTGAGTGACACGAATGTCGTTTTCGTGCGAAGACAACTTTCGATTCTGGCTTGTCTTTTCATTTTCGTTGACTATACTGTCAAGCTCGTGAAGGGGCAGAGCGTCGACTGAAAACGTGGAGCCCGGGTTGCTATCGAGGCTCTCAGCTCGGGGCAGCGCGGAGATGACCTGACGGGAGCAGGCATGAATCTGAAAGTGGATCAGGTGGTGAAGAAGCTCACGGCTGCGAGCGGACGCGATCGAACCCGGATGATGGACGTCGTGCGCGGCGTCCAGGCGGAGCTCGGCTGTGTCTCCGGAGAGGCGATGGAGGCCATCGCCCGCGAGCTGGGCTGCGAGCGAGTGGAGGTCGAAGGCGTGGTCAGCTTCTACGCCTTTCTGTCCAAGCAACCCAAGGGCAAGGCGGTCATCCGGATCTCGGACTGCGTGGTCTGCCGGATGAAGGGCGCGGACAAGGTGACGGAGGCCTTCGAGCAGGCGCTCGGCATCCGGGTGGGCGAGACGACGGCCGATGGCCAGATCGGCCTGGAGCGGACCGCCTGCATCGGGCTGTGCGACCAGGGCCCGGCGGCGTTGGTCAATGACGTGCCGGTCACCTACCTGTCGACCGAGAAGGTCTCCGAGATCGTCGACTCGCTGACCGCCACGGGCGAGCCCAAGAAGCTCGTCAAGACGCTCGGAGAGGGCAAGAACGCCACCGAGCGCATCCACTCCATGGTGATCAACAACGTGCGCAAGAAGGGCGAGGTCATCTTCGCCGGGATGGAGCCCGGTGCGGCGCTGCGCAAGGCCGCTGGCATGAGCCCCCAGGAAGTGATCCGGGAGGTCAAGACCGCCCGGCTGCGGGGGCGCGGCGGCGCCGGCTTCCCCGCGGGCATGAAGTGGGAGTTCTGCCGCAAGGCGGCCGGCGAGCGCAAGTTCGTCATCTGCAACGCCGACGAGGGAGAGCCGGGTACCTTCAAGGACCGGGTGATCCTGACCGAGTGCCCGGAGCTGCTGATCGAGGGCATGGCGATCGCCGGCTACGCCATCGGCGCCGAGCAAGGCATCATCTACCTGCGCGGCGAGTACGACTACCTCAGAGCGCACCTCGAGTTCAGCATGGCGCAGATGCACGAGAAGGGCCTGCTGGGGGACGGTATCGCCGGCAAGAAGGGCTTCGCCTTCGACATCCGGATCCAGATGGGCGCGGGCGCGTACGTCTGCGGAGAGGAATCGGCGCTCATCCAGTCCTGCGAGGGGCAGCGGGGATCGCCCCGGGACCGGCCGCCTTTCCCGGTCGAGGTAGGCTATTTGAACATGCCGACCGTGGTCAACAACGTCGAGACCTTCTGCTGCGCTGCTCGCATCGTCGAGAAAGGCGCCGGCTGGTTCGCCGAGCTGGGCTCCAAGGACAGCACGGGCACCAAGCTGTTCTCGGTCTCCGGCGACTGCAGCTTGCCAGGGGTCTACGAGCTTCCATTCGGCCTGACGATCTCGGAGTTTCTGGAGACCGTCGGCGGCAGGGACGCCATCGCGGTGCAGGTGGGCGGGCCCTCCGGCACTTGCGTGAATCCCGAAATGTTCGATCGCCGGATCTGCTTCGAGGATCTCGGCACCGGCGGCTCGATGATCGTCTTCGGACCGCAGCGCAGCCTGCTCGACGCGGCCTCCCAGTTCATGGACTTCTTCGTCGAGGAGAGCTGCGGATGGTGTGTGCCATGCCGGGTGGGCAACGTGCTCATCAAGGAGCGGCTCGACCGCATTCGGCAGGGCAAGGGGCAGGCGGAGGACCTGGACTACCTGGAGCAGCTGTGCGAGACGGTCAAGCGCTGCAGCCGCTGCGGGCTCGGCCAGACCTCGCCCAACCCGGTCCAGACGACCTTGAAGCACTTTCGCGAGCACTACACGCAGAGGCTGGTGGAGTCGAAGGACGGCTTACAGCCGACTTTCGATCTCACGGCTGCGCTAGGCGATGCGGTCGAGGCCCAGGGCCGCGAGCCGGTATTCCACGAGGACTAGCAGGGTGGGAAGCGCCTTGCTCAGGAAGGGACGGACGAGATGAGCGACGAGATCACCTTCACCATCGATGGAGTCGAGGTCACCGGGACCCAAGGCCAGACCATCATGCAAGCCGCTGACCAGGCCGGGATCTACATTCCCCGGCTGTGCTGGCACGCGGACCTGTCGCCGGGCGGCAGCTGCCGGGTCTGCACGGTCAAGGTCAACGGACGCGCCCAGGCGGCGTGCACGTATCCGATCAGCGAGGGCATGCTGGTCCAGAACGAGACGGACGAGATCCGGGAGTGGCGCAAGTCCATCGTCGAGATGCTCTTCGTCGAGGGCAACCACTTCTGCATGTTCTGCGAGAAGAGCGGCAACTGCGAGCTGCAGGCGATGGCCTATCGCTTCGGCATCGCCACGCCGCGATACCCGTACATGTTCCCCCAGCGAGACGTGGACGCTTCCCACCCCGACGTGTTCATCGACCGCAATCGCTGTATTCTCTGCGGGCGCTGTGTGCGTGCGTCGCGGGACGTGGATGGCAAGAACATCTTCCAGTTCGTCAATCGGGGACGCGAGACCCGGATCGCGATCAACGCGGAAGCCAACCTGGCGGACACGGCGCTGAGCGCCATGGACAAGGCGGTCGAGGTCTGTCCGGTCGGCGCCATCCTGAGAAAGCGCGTCGGCTATGCGGTCCCGGTGGGCAAGCGGAAGTACGATCACGAGCCCATCGGTTCGGACATCGAGGCCCGGCGGGCCAAATCCTGAGTGAGGTCGGAGCCATGACGAAGCCAAAGATCGCGTCGACATCCCTCTGCGGTTGCTTCGGCTGTCACATGTCGATACTCGACATCGACGACCGGATTCTCAAGCTGGTCGAGCTGGTCGAGTTCGACAAATCGCCGATCAACGACATCAAGAGGTTCACCGATCGTTGTCTGGTGGGGCTCATCGAGGGCGGTTGCGCCAACCAGGAGAACGTCAAGGTGCTGAGAGAGTTCCGCAGCCACTGCGACGTGCTCGTGTCGGTGGGGGACTGCGCCACCATGGGCGGCATCCCGGCCATGCGCAACGGCATCCCGCTCAAGGAGTGCCTGGCCGAGGCCTACCTCGACGGCCCGACGGTCCACAACGAGACCGGCCGTGTCCCCCACGACGAGGAGCTGCCGCTCATCCTCGACAAGGTCTACCCTTGTCACGAGGTGGTCAAGATCGACTATCACTTGCCCGGCTGCCCCCCGCCGGCGGACGCCATCTGGGAAGCCGTGGTGGCCTTGTTGAACAACAAGCCGCTGGATCTGCCGTACGAGCTGCTCAAGTACGATTGAGATCCTCTCAAGGAGCATGAACGTGATCAGTCAAAAGGGATTGAGACGAGTCGTGATCGAGCCGGTGACCCGCGTGGAGGGGCACGGCAAGGTCTCGTTGCTGCTCGACGAGAAGAACCACGTCAAGCAGGCCCGCCTGCACATCGTCGAGTTCCGGGGCTTCGAGCGCTTCGTCCAGGGACGCCCATACTGGGAGGTGCCCGTGCTGGTTCAGCGCCTGTGCGGCATCTGCCCCGTGAGCCACCACCTGGCCGCCGCCAAGGCCATGGACATGCTCATCGGTGCCGACGAGCTCACGCCGGCCGGCGAGAAGATGCGGCGGCTGATGCACTACGGGCAGACCCTGCAGTCGCACGCCTTGCATTTCTTCCACCTGGTCTCTCCCGATCTGCTCTTCGGATTCGACGCTGATCCCAAGATCCGCAATGTCATCGGCTTGGCGATCACCCCGAAGTACAAGGACCTGGCGGTCCAGGGCGTGATGCTGCGCAAGTATGGCCAGGAGATCATCAAGGCCACGGCGGGCAAGAAGATCCACGGCACCGGCGCCGTGCCCGGCGGGATCAACAAGCACCTCAGCGAGCAGGAGCGGGACGTCTTCCTCGAGGACATCGACCAGATGCTGGACTGGGCTGTGGCTGCGCTGGAGCTCTGCAAGAGCTACACGCGTGACAACCTGGCCAAGCTCAAGGACTTCGGCTCCTTCCCCTCCAACCACCTGAGCATCGTCCGCGAGGACGGCTGCATGGATCTGTACGACGGCAAGCTGCGAGCCATCGATGCGGATGGAAAGATGATCTTCGATCAAGTCGAGGCCCGGGACTACTTCAAGTACATCCAGGAGGAGGTTCGCTCCTGGTCCTACATGAAGTTCCCCTTCATCTCCAAGCTCGGGCCCCGGGAGGGCTGGTACCGCGTGGGGCCGCTCGCCAGGATCAACTGCTGCGATTACATCGACACCGAGATCGCCGAGAAGGAGCGCAAGGAGTTCATGGCGCTGACCGACGGCAAGCCGAACAACATCACCATGTGCTACCACTGGGCGCGGATGATCGAGACCGTGCACGCGGTCGAGAAGATTGAGCAGTTGCTGAACGACCCGGACTTGCAGGCGGGCGATCTCGTCACCCGGGGCGAGCGCCGCGACGAGTGCATGGGGATCCTCGAGGCACCGCGCGGTACGCTCTTCCACCATTACAGGGTCAACGAGCAGGATCAGGTCACCATGGCCAACCTGATCGTCTCGACGACCAACAACAACGAGCCCATGAACCGGGCCGTGCAGAAAGTGGCTGCCGACTACCTGGACGGGAACGAGGTCACCGAGGGCCTGCTCAACCACATCGAGGTGGCCATCCGGGCCTATGATCCGTGCCTGTCGTGTGCCACCCATGCCATCGGACGGATGCCGCTCGCGGTCGAGCTGCGCGACGCGCACGGTGAGCTGATCGATAGCCGCAGCAAGGGCGCCTAGATGGCGGAAGAGGACAGAGCGCGAAGGCGAGTGCTCGTCATCGGCTTCGGCAACCCCGGACGCTGCGACGATGGCCTCGGACCGGTCGCGGCCCAGGCGGTGGAGACCTGGGGGCTGGATGGCGTGAGCGTGGACGCCGACTACCAGCTGACCGTCGAGGACTCTTGCGCCGCGGCCGCGCACGAAACCGTCGTCTTCATCGACGCGGCAGCCGAGGGTCCGGCGCCTTTCTCCTTCCGGCCGGTCGAGGGCCGCGTCGATCTCGGGTTTTCCAGCCACGGCGTGGAGCCCGAGGCGGTGCTCGGACTGGCCCGGGAGGTCTTCGGCAGCCGGGTGGAGGGCTATGTACTAGGCATCCGGGGCTATGATTTCGACTCCTTCGGCGAGCGGCTCAGCGCCCGGGCGGAGAGGAATCTGGCGGAGGCGCTGGGCTTCTTGCAGAGGCGCCTCGAGCTCGGCGAACTCGATCCCAAGAGGGGTGACCAGGAGGTCTAGGGATGAAAGACGGCAAGTTCGTGATTCTCTGCGTGGACGATGATTCCGACATCCTCGAATCACTCAAGCTGGTCCTGGAAGCCAATGGTTACATCATGGCCTCTGCACCCACGGCCGAAGAGGGCCTCGAGGTCTTCCAGGCCGAGAAGCCGGATCTGCTGATCGTCGATCTGATGATGGAGGAGATCGACGCGGGCACGCGCTTCGTCAAGGACCTGCAGGCGCTGGGCAACACCGCGCCCATCTACATGTTGAGCTCGGTCGGCGACGAGCTGCATCAGAGCATCGATGCCGGCAAGCTCGGGCTGGCGGGCATCTTCCAGAAGCCCATCGATCCCGACGTCTTGCTCGCCACGCTCAAGACCAAGCTCCGCAAGGCTTGACGACGACCCGGGCGGGGCGGAGGCCGGGCGTCTTGACGTCGCGGCGATCCAGCCCCATCATGCCGGGGAGATGAACTCCCATTCTCACGAGCACCCGCACTCGCATCACGTCGGAGCGCTGGCGGAGAGGGCGTTGTGGGTGGCGCTGGCGCTCAACGGCGTCTATCTCGCCGTGGAGCTCGCGGTCGGCCTGATATCGGACTCGCTGGCCCTGCTCTCGGACGCGGGCCACATGGCCTCGGACGTCGCGGCGCTGGGCCTGGCCCTGGTGGCCCAGCGCCTGGCGCGCGCCCAGGCAGGACCGGCCTTCACGTTCGGGCTCCGGCGCGTTCCGGTGCTGGGCGCATTCGGCAATGCGCTCTCGCTGGTCATCATCGCCGTCCTCATCCTCTGGGAGGCCTGGCATCGGCTGCTGCATCCGCCCGAGGTCATGGCCGGGCCCGTGCTGGTGGCGGGCGCGATCGGCCTGGTGATCAACCTGGTCTCGGCCTGGTACCTGCACCGCTCGGCCGAGCAGAGCCTGAACATCCGGGGCGCCATGCTGCACTTGCTGGCCGACGCGCTCGGCTCGGTGGGCGCCATCGCTGCAGCTGCGATCATCCTGATCACCGGCTGGCAGCCGGTCGACGCGCTGGTCTCGGTGCTGATCGCCGTGCTGCTGATCGCCTCGACCTGGCCGCTGCTGCGCGACTCGACCAAGGTGCTGCTGCAGGGCGCCCCGGCCCACCTGGATCTGGCCGCCGTCGCCAGGGCGCTCGAGGAGGAGGACGAGGTCCTGCAAGCCTCCGACCTCCACGTCTGGCAGATCGACGAGGGTCGGACCGTGCTGACCGGGGTGCTGGCCACCGATCGGAGCGCGCTACCGGAGCTGGAGGCCTGCGCGCTGCGCATCAAGCACCGGCTGCACGAGGAGTATGGTATTCGCCATGCCACGTTGGAGTGGTGCAGCCCGGGCTCGGCGGGCACGGCCTGCACGCTCTCCTGAAGGTGGACGCTGGAGGGCTGCGTGGAGAAAAGACGACGGCATGTCTACGGGCCGGTCCCCTCCAGGCGTTTCGGCCTGTCGCTGGGAGTGGACCTGGTGCCCCACAAGGTCTGCAACTACGACTGCGTCTACTGCCAGCTCGGGCCGACCCGTGAGCTCGTCTGTGCCCGGCGTGACTTCTTCGCGCTCGACGCCATGCTCGCGGACGTGGAGTTGGCGCTCTCGCGCGGCCCTCGACCGGACGTGCTCACCCTGGCGGGAAGCGGCGACCCCGGCCTGTACCGCTCTCTGGGCCCGCTCATCGACTGCTTGCACGGCCTTACGGACCTGCCGGTCGTGCTGCTGACCAACGGGGGGCTGCTCTACCGGGACGATCTGGCCGCCGACGCGCTGAAGGCCGACGTGCTGGCCCCCAACCTGGACGCGGCCGACGAGGGCACCTGGCGGCGCGTCAACCGGCCCTGCGGCGAGATACCGTTCGCTCGCATGCGAGAGGGGCTGCATGCGGTCTGCAGGGCACACTCCGGGATCGTGCGCGTCGAGGTGATGCTGGTTCCGGGCTACAACGAGGCGTGCATCGACGCCCTGGCAGCCGAGCTTTCGGGCCTGCGGGCCGATCGGATCGATATCAACACGCCCGTGCGGCCGGTGCCGGGCAGCGGCCTCGAAGCCTGCGAGCCGGGCTGCCTCGATCGCGCCCGGCGGGCATTCGGCCCGCGGGCCGAGGTGATCGCGGCTTTCCGCGGAGGGGCTGTAGAAGCTGCACAGCCCGATCTGGCTCGCAGCGTGATGGACATGCTCGAGCGCAGGCCTTGCACCCTGGAGGACATCGCGGCCTCGCTGGCCGCGCACCCCAACGAGGTGGTGAAGATACTCGACGAGGCGCAGGCTGCGGGTCGTGTGGTATGTCGTCCCGGCCGGGACGGGAGCTACTTCTTCGCCCCCCGGGGCGGGGATTGATCGCCGGGTCGGATCAGTCCTTCAGCTCGATGGCCTCGTCGGGGCAGGAGTCCTCGCAGGCTCCGCACTCGATGCACTCCTCTGGATGGACCACCTTGGCCTTCTCGTCCTGCACCTCGAATACGTTCGGCTCCGAAGGGCAGACGTCCACACACTCACCACAGCCGGTGCACTTGCTCTCGTCGACAACGGGCAGCATCGCTTTTCTCCTGTCAATGGGTCAGCATGGGTTCAAGCCTTGTCAGGGCGGGAAACTAAAAGACTCCCGGGGCGGAGTCAACCGAAAATGCGAGACTGGCGCCTGTTCGGATTCCGGACACGCACCCTGAGCGATTCGGCTCGGATGACACGTGCAAGTCTCCGGAAGAGCAGCTGTCCGATTTTCGGCACGCTGGTTGCTTGCACTCCAGCTCGGCGATACCCGTTGACCGGCTCTGCGGGAGCCGCTAGCCTGGAGGAGATGATGAAGCAGGAACACTTCGAGATTCTCTTGGAGACCATGCACGGCGACATCAAGCTCATCGCCGAGGGCGTCGGCTCCCTGAACGACAAGGTCGGCGAGTTGACCGAACGCGTCGAGGGTGTGGAGATGCGGCTGGAGGGTGTGGAGGTGCGATTGGGCGGGGTGGAGGCGCGATTGGACGGGGTGGAGGCGCGATTGGACGGGGTGGAG
>JAFGRB010000127.1 GCA_016935365.1 Deltaproteobacteria bacterium | reverse complement strand
CGTCCCTCCCCTGGCGGGAGGGACCGGCCGAAGGCCGAGGGAGGGGAACGCGTAGCTTGGTCAATCATCGTGATTGCGTGCCATTTCACGGCCAAATCATGGGGTATTTCCTTTTCCTGACTTGCGCAAACCCGCACAGCAAGCGCGCATTTGCGAACAACGCGGATTGCTCTGGCCAGCCTTTCTGTAAGAAGAACACTACTCGGAGAAGACCAGGGCCGTGAAGCGCTGCAGCTTGGCCTCGGCCGAGCGCCAGCAGCCGCGCATGGGTACGTGCGCCTTGCGACACAGCATGTCGAGGTACTCCTCGACCGTGTCCCAGCCCTGCTCCACGGGCACCTGGGGCAGGAACACGCCCCGGTGGTGTCCGAGCTCGAGCCAGACGCCGTCCCGGCCGATGCGGATATCGCGCAGGGGATCGGAGACGGCGACGCGCGGGGTGAGGACCGAGATCTCGATCTCGATCTTCGCGAGCTCGTCCGAAGAGACCGGCCGGAAGCGCGTGTCGTGCTTGGCCGCATCGATCGCCCGGTCGCGCACCATCCGCCACAGGGGATCCGCGGGCTCCATGTAACCGATGCAGCCCCGGAGCTGCCCCTTGCTCTTGAGCGTGACGAAGGCCGCCCCGGGCTCGGAGAGCTTGGCGCTCGCCTGGCTGAAATCGGGTGGCGGCTCGCCGGCCAGGACCGCCTCGAGCGTCTTGCGGGCGATGCCGAGCAGCTCCTGTTTCTCGGCTGCGCTCAAGTAGTCGCCGGTCGAGCCGGCCTGCTCCCCGCCGGTCGCTCTGCTCGGCTTGTCCGCCGGCTTGGCCGCCGGCTTGGCCTCGGGCCGCGGCTCGGCGAGCGCGATCGCGACCGCGCAGTAGCCCACGATCCGGCTGCGGGGGTTGCCCACCACGTCGCCCGAGTTGCGGCGGTCGAGCGTACGGACGGAGACCTTGCCCGCCTGCAGCCGGGCCAGCTCGATCAGTGTCAGCACCGGGCCCATGCCGCAGAGCTGCGCGCAGTCCGGCTCCACCTTGCCGCCATCGCCCGCGCGGATCGCATCGCCGGCCCGTCGGAATCGATCGTAGGCCGCCTGCAGGCCCTGGCTGTCGAGGGCCTCGACGTAGCGCAGGGCATTCCTGTCCATGGCCACCGCGACGTCGTACGGGTAGTCGTGGGACATGTCGGTGCTGGCCACGAAGAGCGTGTCGCGAGCCGGAAAGGCCTCCTGCAGGGCCCTGGCGAGCCTCTCGGCCGCGGCCAGGTCCGGACCCGAGAGCATGATCGGGACGAGCTCGAAGCTCCCCAGCACGGCCTGCAGGAAGGGCAGCTCCACCTCCAGGGCGTGCTCCTGGGTGAACTTCTCCTGGTCCACCCGGGCCGCGCCGCTGCGCGCCAGCGCGGCCACGCCCTGGCGATCGATCGGCATGTCGCCCAGGGGGGTGCGGTAGGCGGGCGCATCGAGAAGCGCCGGCGTGTCGAAGCCGCGGCGATGCGCCGGAGCCAGCACCACGACCCGCCGGTAGCTCCTTCCTTCGAGCTGCGCGAAGGCGTGCGCGGCCACGGGGCCCGAGTACGGGTAGCCGGCGTGGGGCACCACGATCCCCAGCAGGTCCCCCTGCACGCGCTTGCCGCTCTTGCGCGCGTCGTCCAGGTAGCCCTGGATCTCGGCCCGCAGCTGCTTGGCATCGCCCGGGTAGAACGCGCCCGCGACCTGCGGCCGGAACGCCCCGGCGATCGGCGCGCCGGGCCGCTCGGCCGGCTCGCTCTTCTTCTCGCTCACCCCGGCCTCCTCCCTGGCCGCTGCGGGCTTCTGCACGGCTTTCTTCTCGTCACAGCTCGCGGCCGTGATGGGTGCGGACAGCACCAGGACCGCTGCAGCGATCAGCAAGCGCTCCATCTCGTAAGCCTCCGCCCGTGGGGCTAGCAGCTCTGGCAGAGCGCCTCGTAGTCCACCACGATGGTGTCGCCCTGCTCGGGCACCACGTCGTTGCCGAAGTAGATCGAGTTCGTGTCCCCGTAGTAGGTCCACCCGTCGGCACAACCCTCGCAGGAGGCCTGCGGCACGGGCACCCCGTTGACCGTCACCACGAGCGTGTTCGCGTCGGCCTGGCGCGAGAGCGGGAACTCCCGGATGGCGGCGAAGGCGTCCAGGCCGAGGTTGCTCAGGGAGCCCGCCCAGTCGGACGTGCAGATCGACTCGACCACGCCGCCCGTGCGGTTGGCCACGTCGATGTAGCGGCTGCCCGATCCGGCCGAGCCCCCAGGCCCCTCGCATCCGTTCGGGCTGTCGCCGACGATGGCGCTGACCGCCATGCGGTCGGGATTGCGGTAGCCCTTGATGGAGGAGAAGAAGTCCACGTAGAAGTCGGGATCCCCGCTGGACTGGTCCTGCTCGTCGCTCAGGATGATGACGTAGAGCTTGGCGTCCTCGCGCATGAAGCCGCCGTTCTTGGCCGGGTCGTCGATGTTGGGCGCGCTGAGCGCCATGTAGGCCGCCTCCAGGCCGGCCTCCTGCTCGTCAGAGCAGCAGGTGCCCACCGAGACGTTGTCCCGGAAGGCCTGCTGGAGATCGGGCGTGGTGTTGGTGATGTACTTGGGCCGGCTGGTCGGGTGGACCAGGATGCCCGGGAAGATGTCCCTCCTCGGGCTGCCCATGTTGGTCTCGGCGTCGTTGACCTCGGTGGTGATCACGCCGAGGTGGAAGTCCACGTTGAGCGTCAGGGCGTACTGGATGAAGACGTCGAAGTTGTCCGCCAGCGCCTGCTGCTCCTCGCCCATCGAGCCCGAGTTGTCGATCACGAAGAGCACGTCCGAGAGCACCTCGTTCGGCTGGTGGAAGACATCCGTCTGGGACGATGAGGTGGTCCCCTGGCCGTAGAGCGGTACGACCAGCACGGGGGCATTGGAGGCGTCCGACTCGATGTAGAGGTTGTTCATGTGCCGCGAGCTGTCCCGGGGCTCGTAGCGCGCCTTGATGGTGAAGCTGCCGCCGCCCCCGAGCGTGAGAGGCGTATTCGGAGCCTGCCAGATGACGAAGTTCGGATCGGTCGCATCCTCGAGGTAGATGTCCGAGACGTGCAAGTCGATCGTGCCCAGGTTGTACACGGTCAAGGTGAGCAACGGTGAGCAGCAGCCGACCTGGACGATGCTGAAGTCCAGCTCATCGGGCACCACCGCGATGGCCGCCTCCTCCGAGCTGCCGCGCAGCGGGATGCAGGCCTGGCCGGGCGCCGGCTGGATCATGGCCATCTGGCAGCGGAAGTCGGTGATCGACAGGTCCGGGTCGTCCGTGTAGAGCACCAGGTAGCTCGCGTGCTGGCCGGGGTGATCCGGCGCGAAGACGATCTCCACGTCCTGCCGGCTGCCGGCCCCCACGGTCATCGACGAGAAGGGATTGACGAAGTCGAAGTCGCCGGGCGTCATGAAGCTCTGCTTGAGCTCGGCCCGGTTCACGTGGCAGGTCTCCTGACCCAGGTTCGTGACCTGGACGGCGACCACGTCGGTGTGGTTGACCCGCAGGACGCCGAAGTTGTGGCTGGTCGGGGCGATGGCCAGATCGCAGACCGCCTGCTCGACGCCCTGGCCGTTCAGATCCACGCGGATCTCGTTGCCGTCCTTGTCGTTGCCGTAGAGGCTGAGCGTGCCGGTGTCCTGCCCCACGGCCGTCGGCTGGTACTGCAGCACCATCTGCAGGATGTCGCCGGGCTCGAAGGACGTACCGTCGGTGGGACCCGAGACGATGCTGAACTCGTTGTCGGGGGTGTTGGCGGTGATCGCGGCCCGATCGAAAATGCAGGTGTCCGAGCCCTCGTTGGCGATGCCGAGGCTGACGGTGCTCGGGGTGCCGACGAGCACCGAGCCGAAGCTGACCGCGAACGGCACGGCCGCGATGTCGCAGGCCCGCGGGAAGCTCGCGCCCCGCAGGGAGACCGTGCCCGTGAGGTGGGTACCGGGATCCGAGGTGGGGTCGTTGGAGAAGATGTCGACCCCGCCGGCATCGGAGCCCTGGGTCTGCGGGTGATACTGGATCTGGATCTCGACCGAGTCGTTGGGCCGCAGCGTGGCCGGGAAAGCGGGCCGGTTGACGAAGCTGAAGTCGGCGCTCGTCCCGCTCGCGAGGTCCACGTCTTCCAGGTCGAGGTCCATCAGGCCGCAGTTGAAGATGAAGAAGGAGTCCACGGCCGCCTCGCCGGTGGGTACGTTGCCGAAGTCCAGGACCAGCGGATCGGGGCAGACGCGCGGCGCCATGCCCTGGCCGTCGAGCACGATGTCGATCTCCCGCTCGTCCACGTCGTTGGAGCTCACGCGCAGCGTCGCCACGTGGTTGCCCCCCGTGCCCGGGTCGTAGCTGACATGGATCGTGACCTGCCTGCCCGTCTCGAGCACACCCGGCAAGCCGCTGTCGCCGAGATCCAGCTCGTACTGGGAGTAGGCGCCGCTGACGAAGGCCACGTGGGCTTGAAGCGGACGATCGCCCAGGTTTCGGATGGTCACATCCCGGGTCAGGCGGGTGTCCATGTCCACCTCGCCGAAGGGCATGCTCATCGGCGAGGCCTGGTGGTTGCAGATCTCGGCTGCGCCGGCGCAGGCCGGACCACTCTCGTCTCCGATGCAGTTGGAGATGCAGACCTCGATCTCGGGCGTCACGCCCTCGCCGCTGAGAACCAGCGTCAGGCTGCTGTGGTCGACCGCGTCCGTGGTCAGGACGAGCCGGGCTTCGTCCAGGCCCACGTCCCTGGGCGCGTAGGCCAGCTCCAGCACGAGGTCCTCGCCCGGAGGAACGGCGAGCGGGCTCGAAGAGGAGTAGTCGCAGCTGACGAACTCGCCTTGCTCCAGGCAGTTGACGAAGAAGTCGCCGCTCGAGCCATCGGAGAAAGCGACCCCCGAGACCTTCAGATCGCCCCGGCCGGTGTTGCGCGCCATGAAGTAGCGACGGTTGATCGTGTCCACATCGGTCAGCCCGAAGTCGATGGCGATCTCGGCCGACCCGGGCGTGTCCAGGTACTCGGCCAGATCCGGCGCCGCCTGGCTGGTGCCGACGTAGTACTTCTCCACACGGGGCGCGGCTTGCTGCAGCCCGCCACCATCATCACACTCGCAGTCGACCGAGAGGATGAAGATCATCAGGCCGACCAGAAAGATAAAGGCGCGATTGGAAGTCATGGCGACAACCTCCTCACAGGCAGGCAGCGGTATAGGTGATCACGATCCGTGCGCCCTGCTCCGGCACCACGTCGTCTCCGAAGAAGACCGAGTTGGTATCCTCGATGTAGGTCCAGCCATCGGCTCCATTGGGAACGCTCGCCTCGTCGACCGGCATCCCGTCCACGGTCACCACGATGCTGTCCGACTCGGCCGGCCTCGTCAGAGGGAACTCCTGAATGAAGGCGAAGGCGTCGATGCCGAGGTTCTCGAGCGCCATGGCCCAGTTGCTCGTGCAGATGGACTCGAAGATGCCGCCGGTGCGGTTGGCCACCTCGATGTAGCGGCTGCCGCTCTGGGCCGTCTCGCCGCCGCAGCCGTCCGGGGCGTCCCCGCAGATGGCGCTGACCTTCATCATCTCGCGGTTGCGCGGGCCCTTGATGTGCGAGAAGTAGTCCACGTAGAAGTCCGGGTTGCCCCGGGACTGGTCCTGCTCGTCGCTGACGCAGACGATGTAGAGCTTGGCGTCCTCCCGCAAGAAGCCCGCGTTGGCCTGTGGGTCGGTGATCAGCGGTTCGCTCAGCGCCATCCAGGCGGCCTCGAGACCGGCCTCCTGCTCGTCCGAGCAGCAGATGCCCACGTGGACGTTCTCGGCGAAGGCCTGCTCGAAATCAGGCGTCTGGTTGGTGATGAACGGCGGTCTGTTCGTGGGGTGGACCAGCACGCCGGGGATGATATCCCGCGGCGGGTCGCCCTGATCCGTCTCGGGCTCGTTGACCTCGGTGGAGGTCACCCCGATGTGGTAGTCCACGTCCCGCGAGATAGCCCAGGAGATGAAGTAGTCGAAGTTGTCGGCCAGCTCGTCCTGGGCCCAGCCCATCGATCCGGAGTTGTCCACCACGAAGAGCACGTCGGACTTGACCTCGTCCGGCTGATGGAAGATGTCGGTCTGCTGGGTCATGTCGGTGCCCATGCCGAACAACGGCACGACCAGCAGGTCCTCGTTGGAGGCGTCGGACTCGATGTAGAGCGCGTTGCGGTGGGCCGTGTAGTCCTGGGGATGGTAGCGCAGGACGACCTGGAAGCTGCTGCCGCCGGCCAGCGTGAAGGGCGTGTTGGGCGCCTGGATGATCTCGAAGTTCGGATCGGCCATGTTCTCGAGGTAGATGGAGCTGACCTGGAGCTCGTAGCCGCCCAGGTTGTAGACGGTCACGCGCATGTCCGGGGAGTTGCAGCCGACCGTGACCACGCCGAAATCCAGCTCGCCCGGGACGACCTCGATGTCCGACTCCGCCGAGTTGCCGGTGATGGCCACGCAGCCCTGGCCCGGCGCGGGCTGAGCCGAACAGAACCACATGGCCTGCAACGGGCTCAGCTCGCCGCCCACCTGGAAGTCGGGATCGGTCGAGGTCTCGATCCACAGCCCGGCCTTGTGGAGGTTGACCTGGCTGGGTGCGAAGGTGACCTCGATCTCCTGCGTGTCTCCCGGCCGCCCCTTGCGAAAGAGATGGATCGGGGTGCTGGGCGCCGAGGTGATGGTGAAGTCGTGCGGGAAGAGATAGCCGGTCCGGTACTCCAAGGTCTCCACGATGCAGGGGGCGTGGCCCTCGTTCTTCAGCTCGACGTACAGCACGCGGGTCGTGTTGAGCTTGGTCGTGCCGAAGTGCAGCCACTCGGGGCTGACGACCAGGTCGCAGACCGCCTCGGCCACGCCCTCGCCCACGAGCTGGACGTCCATGTCCGGCTCGTCGTAGTCGCTGGAGTGGACGGTCATGGTCCCGTTGTCCAGCCCGAGATCCACCGGGGCGTAGAGCAGCTCGATCTCGACCACGTCGCCCGGCTCGAACGTCGTCTCGGCCTCGGGCGTGAGCAGGATGGAGAACTCGTTCTGAGGCGTGTTGACCGTGATCTCGGCCGAATGGAATGTACAGGTGTCGTTGCCGGAGTTCAGCAGCCTGACGACCATCTTGTCGTCATCGGGGTCGGCGGCGTTCTGGACCACGCCGCCGAAGTTGACCACCCCGGGCGGGTTGACCTGGATCTGGCAGACCCGCTGGAAGCCGTTGCCGGTCAGGGAAATCGTCCCGGTCAGGTGGGTCTCCGGATTGGACGCCGGGTCGTTGGAGAAGATGTCCACGCCGCCCGTGGCCGGGCCGACGACGCTGGGGTTGAACTGGACCGAGATCTCGACCGAGTCTTCGGGCTGGAGCCGGATCGGGAGCTCGGGCAGATCGACCAGCGAGAAGTCCGGGCTGTGCCCGGGGATCTCGTTCATGGCCAGGTTCTCGATCTCGAGCTCGAGCAGACCGCAGTTGGTCAGCGTGAAGGACTGGACGGCCGGTTCGCCGATGCCCACGCTGCCGAAGGCGAGCGACATGGGATCCGGGCAGACCCGCGGGGCGATGGCCTGGCCGACGAGGTCCACCCGGATCTCGGACTCGTTGATGTCGTTGGAGATGATCTCCAGAGTCGAGGCGTGCTGCCCGCCGAGCAGCGGCGCGTAGCGCACCTCGACGACGACCGACTCGCCGGACCCGATCTCGCCGGGCAGGTTGCCGTCGACGAGCTCCCAGCCGAACTGGCCGAAGTCCCCGCCCGTGATCTGGGGGGTCTCCACCCGCAGGCTCTGGGTGCCGATGTTGTGGATGGTCACCAGCCGGGAGGCAGACGCGCCGACCACGACGTCCCCGTAGGCCACGCGCAGGTTCTCCGGCGCCACCCCGTCGTTGCAGAGCGCCTCCGCCTGCTGGCAGCCCTCCGACCCCTGGTCGCCCTCGCAGTCGGAGATGCAGACCTGGATCTCGGGCGTGACCCCCTCCCCGGTCAAGGAGACCGTGATGAGCTGGAAGTCGGCCGCATTGGAACGGATCGAAAAACGGCCCTGGTATGCACGCTCCTCCTGGGGCGAGAAGGTCATCTCGACGATCAGGTCCCCTCCCGGAGGGATGGCGAGATAGTCGGAACCCGTGTAGGCGCAGGGCACGAACTCTCCGGACTCCTGGCAGGTGAGCGAGAAGCCCGCCACCTCCTCGTCCCACTCGACCCCGACGACATTCAACGCCGCACTGCCGGTGTTGCGGATGAAGAGGTACTTGCTGGCCTGGACACCGAGGTCCACCCGCCCGAAGTCGACGTCGATCTCGCCCTCTCCCTCGACGGCCGAGGGCGTCACCTCTCCGTATAGATTGAAGTCCGGGACCTCGGAGACCTCGGAGACGTGGAAGTGGCCTGCCAGGGACTGATCCACGTCGACCCGGGTCTGCTCGCATTCGCAGTCGATGAACACGGGCACTGCCACGAGAACCCAGGCGAGGGCGACTGACGGCTTGAACCGCATGTCCGGCTCCCCTTCCCGCGCCGGCACCTCCTCGGTGCCAGGAGCGCGACACGTTTGCGCGCGGACGCGCGCCTCGTCTGTTTTTATCATGGACATTTCAGCAAATACAAGGCCCCGACGGCGCGCCGCGTTGTCTCGGGTCGGCCTCCAGGCGCGGCGCGAACTTGCCGGCCTCCAGCGGCATGGCCTATCATGAAAGCATGGGCTTTGGGGTCTCGAGATGCGCGCTGCTCGCGAGCGCGGCAGCCATGGCCGCGAGCCTCGGCGCCTGCGCACCCCGCTACCGGATAGACGACTCCCCCATGCCCCGGCTGCACCGCGAGCGGCCCGCCCGGGCGGAGTCGGGCTTGTCGAGCTGGCCGGATTCCACCGGGCGGGAAGAAGCGCTGTGCGCCGAGCCCGAGGACGAGGGGCTGGCACCGCCCGGACTGGGCGAGGTGGAGCGGGCGGTGCGCTTCTTCCAGACCCAGCGCCGCGGCGACGGGCCGGCCCTGGACGCGGCCTGGCCGCCTTTTCTGGAGATCGTCGACGCCTACCTGGACCAGGCCCCGGAGCACCTCAGCCTCTCGCCGCTCATCCGGGCCCGGGTTTCGGCCGAGTACGAGCTGGACATGGAGCGGCGCAGGCCGGATGGCTGCCCCGAAGAGCTGGAACGGGTCGTGGGCCGGTTGCTCGCGCGCATCGACAGCAAGGTACGGGCCATGCGGACGCTCGCCAGCACCGCCGCGCCCCGCGACGCGGCGAGCGAATCGCAGGGGCTGCAGTGGCCGGTGGCGCACGGGATGATCACCTCGGGCTTCGGGTATCGGCGCGATCCCCTCGATCCCAGCCGGGTCCGCTTCCACAGCGGGATCGACCTGGCCGCCCCGCTGAACGAGCCCGTGATGGCCGCGGCCAGCGGCCAGGTCATCCGCACCGGCTGGGCCGGCAAGGCCGGCAGGGCGGTCCGCATTGTCCACCCCGACGGCACGCAGACGATGTACGCCCACCTGGCCCTCATTCTGGTCAAGCCGGGACAGCGGATCGAGGCCGGCGACGTCATCGGCCTGTTGGGCGCCTCGGGCCGGGCCACCGGGCCCCACCTGCACTTCGCCGTGTTCCGCGAGGGCAAGCAGGTCGACCCCCTGGACGTGCTCCGGCCCGTACCCATGAGCTTCTCCGAGGACCTGCCGGGCATCGTCTTCGGCTATGGCCAGTAGGCTCGGCTAGGCGCTCCTCGGCTTGCGCAGGCAGAGCCCGAGGTAGAGCAGGACGAACGAGACCGCGAACGCGATTCCGTAACCCTTCATCTCGTAGTCCAGCTTGAGGACCACCCTCTCCTCCGGGCGAGCCAGATGCTTGGAGATCCAGCCGGGCTTCTTCCAGCCCTCGGCGGTGACAAACCACCAGTCCTTGGACTCGCCCTGCTGGCTGAGCTCGTCGCCGCGCTTCACCTTGGCGATGACCTCCGCCTTGCGCGAGGTGCTGTCGTGGATCCTGGCGTGCGATCCGGTCACCAGGATGAACTCGTGGTGGGCGACGGAGATGTCGATCGCGTCCCGGCTGGCGAGCACGCCGGTGGCGATGCACCCGCCCAGACCCACCAGCGCGAACAGCTTGCCGACCAGCGTGGCGTGCCAGAAGCGGCTGACCAGCGCCCCGAGGGTGTGGGCCCAGATCTTCTTGAGGATCTTGCCCTGGAGGACCACGGTCGAGGTGGCACCGCGCCCGATGGCCATGATGACATTCCGCGTGTCGTCGGCGCGTCGTCTCTTCTGTCTCTCGTCTTCCATGACCCCCTCCTCCGGTCTACCAGGGCAGGATAGCCCATCGGCCGCCCGGCCGCCAGATTCCGGTTCGCTCGCCGTGCCGGTTTGACAAGCACGGCCCGGAGCGATAGACAACGTCGTATGCCCACCTTGTACATTCGGCTCGCAGCCCTGCTGCTGGCTGCCGGCTGTGCACAGGCCACTCGAAGGCCCCGGGAGCCCGCCCCCGGCGTCTTTCATCTCGAGGTGATGTCCTATAACGTGAACTACGGACTGGCCGGGGATGCGTCCATCATCCGGGTCATCCGAGACGCCGACTGCGATCTGGTCCTCCTGCAGGAGACCACGCCGGCCTGGGAGGACGCCATCCGGAAGGAGCTCGGAGGGCAGTACGCCTACATCGACTTCCGCCACGGCCGGGGCGCAGGCGGGCTGGGCGTCCTCTCGAAGCTCCGATTCACGCCCGGGGAGCTGATCGAGCCCCCCGAAGGCGGCTGGTTTCCAGCCTGGCGGCTGCTGCTCGACAGCCCTGCGGGCGAGATCCAGGTCCTGAACCTCCACCTGCGCCCACCGGTCTCGGACAGCGGGAGCGTCGTGTCCGGCTACTTCGAGACCGACGCCATCCGCGCGCGGCAGATGGCGCACTACCTGGAGCGCCTGGATCCCGATCTTCCGACCCTGATCGCGGGCGACTTCAACGAGAGCCGTACAGGCGACGCGGTGGCGCGCCTGAGGCAGAGGGGCTACCGGAGCGCCCTGCCGGAGTTCTCGCCTTACCAGGCCACCTGGCGCTGGCACACTTCGGTGGGCACCGTCAGCTCGCAGCTCGATCACATCGCCTACGACCGCAGGCTCACACCGGTCGACGTCCGGGTATTGCCCGCCGGCAGATCCGATCACCTGCCGCTGGTGGGCATCTTCGAGCTGCGCGGGGAGCGCTAGCAGACGGCAGTGCGTTGACAAGCGAAGAGAGGCCCGATACATAACGAAAGAGGAGCGGAACAGCTCCGGAGGTGCCCATGCCCATCTCGAAGAAAATCGAAGACTTCATGACCAAGGCCTCCTTCATCCGACGCATGTTCGAGGAGGGCATCCGGATGAAGCGGGAGCTGGGAGCCGAGAACGTCTTCGACTTCAGCCTGGGCAACCCGATCCTGGAGCCGCCCGAGGCGGTGCTCGAGCGCCTGGCCGAGCTGGTTCGCGACCCGCCCCCCGGCCTGCACCGCTACATGGCCAACGCGGGCCATCCCGATGTCTGCGAGCGGATCGCCGCCTACCTGTCCGAGCAGAGCGGCGAGAAGCTCGAGGCCGCCGACGTGATCATGACCACCGGCGCTGCGGGCGCGCTCAACACGGCGCTCAAGTCGCTGCTCGATCCCGGCGACGAGGTCGTCGTGGTGGCGCCCTTCTTCCCGGAGTACCGCTTCTATGTCGACAACCACGGCGGGACGCTGGTCGTGGCCGAGTCGGCCGGAGACTTCGACCTGGACATCGACGAGCTCGCGCGCAAGGTCGGCCCGCGGACCAAGGCGCTGATCCTCAACTCTCCAAACAACCCCACCGGCCGCACGTACACGGCCGAGCGCCTGGCCCAGCTCGGTGCGCTGCTGGCCAAGCGCGAGAAGGCCTCGGGCAATCCGATCACCGTGCTCTTCGACGATCCGTACCACAAGATCGTCTTCGACGGGCTCGAGGCCCCGACCATCTTCGCCGCCCACCCGAACAGCATCCTGATCACCTCCCACTCCAAGGACCTGGGCCTGGCGGGAGAGCGGATCGGCTACGCGGCCATCTGCCCGCGGCACGCGGACCGCCAGGCGCTCAGAGACGCGATCACCTTCGCCAACCGCACCCTGGGCTACGTCAACGCCCCCTCGCTCTTCCAGCGGGTCGTGGCCGAGACCCAGGCGGCCAGCGTGCCGGTGGCGGTCTATCAGGAGCTCCGGGACCTGTTCTGCGACGGTCTCGAGCGGGCCGGCTACGAGTTCCTGCGGCCCCAGGGTGCCTTCTACATCTTCCCCAAGAGCCCCGATCCCGACGACGTGGCCTTCGTCCGCGTCCTGCAGAAGCAGCACATCCTGGCCGTGCCCGGCTCGGGCTTCGGCCGCGGCGGGTACATCCGGCTGTGCTTCTGCGTCAAGCGCGCGGAGATCGAGGGTGCGCTCCCCGGCTTCGCGGCCGCGATCGAGGAGCAGCGTCGCAAGTAGGGCTCAGCGCAGCAGCACCGCGGGCTCCTCGTCGGCCTCCTCGGTCTTCTCTTCCAGGCCGCCGGGCCGGGTGATCACCACGGCCTCGCTGCTGGAGTACTTGACGCCCTCCCGGGCCATGATGGTGACGATGTTCGCCCCGGGCTTGAGCTTGACGCTCAGCTCGAAAGGCAGGTCCCGCGGGTTGGGGGCTGCCTGGCCGGACACCAAGAAGACCTTCTGGGCGCCGATCCACACGGCCACGTCGCGGATGTCGACGTCCTCGTCGACGACCCGCCCCTTGACCGAGACCGACTCGCCGCGCTCCAGGTAGGCGGGCAGCGCCTCCAGCTCGATCTTCGGCGGCGTGCGCTGCTGGAAGGCGAACAGGTTTTCCTCACCGGCCAGCTGGGCGCGCTTCGTGGAGACTTTCTTGACCGACTCGGTGTGGATCCAGCCCGCCGGCCCGTCGCTGCCCTTGAGGCGGAACCAGTCTCCCGACTGCCGGTCGGCGAGCAGCACGGCCCCCTTGCGGGCGAACGCCACGATGGGGGCCCCCACGTCGGCCCCGCCTCGCACCTCGCTGCGGCTGCGCCGCACGCTGAGGCCGAGCTTCAGCGGATGGGGTGCGGCTCTCCCGCGCATCACGGACAGCTCCAGCATGGCCACCTGGGTCACGCCCAGGGCGGAGTCCCAGATCGTCAGCTCCACCGGGAGCGAATCGCGCTGCGTGTCCGTGCGAACCCGGAACTCGAATCGCATCGTCTTCGAGCCGGCTGGCTCGATCTCTCCGAAGAGCAGCCGGCCACGGCCCGCCTCGATGAAGAGATCCTTGCCCGCTTCATTCTGCAGCAGGGCCTTGGTCTCCAGCGCCTTTCCCTCGCCCCGGTTGATGACGGTCAGAGCCAGCTCGATCTTCTCCCCCGGCTGGATCAGCCCGTCCCCGTTCCCGCCGCTGTCGTCGTCGAGCCACCAGCGGAAGCCGAACGCGGGTCGAGCCAGGGCCTGGGTCGAGATGCGCGTCTCTATCGGCGGCGGTGCGCTGCCCGAGTCGGCTGAGAACTCGAACCGCAGGTCATCGGTCCTGGCATAGGCGCCGCGCGGGATCTTGATGGGCACCTCCCAGGAGCGCGACTCGCCGGGGTCCACGCGTCCGAAGAGGAACTCCCGCTTGTCGAACAGCGCGTTCTGGCACTTGGAGACCGCCCGCAGGCGGTAGAAAGGCGCGCTGCTGCTGTTTTGCACGCTGAGCTTCATGCGCACGGGCTTGTCGGCGACGGCCCGGCCCTGCTTGTCCACGCCCTCTCCCTCGAGCTTGAACTCGGCCCGGCCGGCGGCGCCCTCCCCGCTGCCCGCGGCCCAGTTCACCTTGAGCTTCTCCATGATCCGGGCCATCTTTGCGAGCTCGCTCTCCCGCATCTGCTGCAGGAACTCCTTGCCCTCGTCCAGCATGGCCGAGCCGCGGGGGGTCTGGATGGCCAGCAGGAAATCGCGGGCCAGCTTGATCTCGAAGTCCTCCTTGACGGTCCCGTCGTCGAGCGCCGCTTCCTCTTCCTCCCCCTCCTGCTTCTCGGGGATCTCCTGGACGAACCTCACGACCTCGCTGGGCTTGAGGTCCACCTTCTGGTGCATCCGCAGATGCGACTCGGTATCCGCCTCGCGGAACCGCTCCGGCTGGGCGAAGATCTGGATATCGTCCGCGTCGAGCAGCACGGGGTCGAGCTCGATGTCCGGCACCACGCCGGTCTCCTGGATGGACACGTCGCCCGGGATCAGGTACTCGGCCACGGTGAGCTTGAGGCATGCCCCCTCGATGGAATCGGGAACCCGATCGTTGAGGATCTGGACCGTGCCCTTGCCGAAGGTCTGCTCGCCCATGAGGACCGCGCGATCGAGGTTCTTCAAGGCGCCGGCGAGGATCTCCGACGCCGAGGCGCTGCCGGAGTTGACCAGCACGACGATGGGCAGATCCCGCTCGACTCCATCCTCGTCAGCGCGCTGCTCCTCCCGGTTCTTCTGGATGCGCTCTCTGGAGGTGGAGTCCTCGCTGTAGGAGACCGTGGCGACGATGATCCCCTTGTCCAGGAAGAGATCGGCCACCTGGACGGCGGACTTCATCAGGCCGCCCGCGTTGTTGCGAAGATCGAGCACCAGCCCGCGCAGGCCCTTGGCCTCCCGCTTGAGGCGCGACAGGTGCCGGAGCATGTCTCCGCCCGTGTGCCGGGAGAAGTCCTGGATCTGGATGTAGCCGATCTTCTTGTCCAGCAGCTTGGACACCACCGAGCGCACCCGGATGGTCTCCCGGGTGACGACGTACTTGTGGGGCTCGGTCCAGCCCTTGCGTTTCACCCAGATGGTCACCTTCGAGCCGGGCTTGCCTCGCAGGAGGTTGACCGCCTCGTCCAGCGGCATGTTGACCGTGGACTGATCCTCGATGCGCACGATCTGGTCCATGGCCCGCAGCCCCATCCTGGCGGCCGGCGTATCCGGCAGCGGCGAGATGATGGTCAGCACGCCGTTGCGGATCGAGATCCGGATGCCGAGGCCGCCGAACTCGCCGGTGGTCTTGAGCCGCATCTCGCGGAACAGCTCCGGCGGCAGGAGGTTGGAGTGCGGGTCGAGGGTCGAGAGCATGCCATTGATGGCCGCGAACTCGACCTCCTTGGAATCCGAGGCCGGATCCAGGTTCTCGGCGATGAACTTGAACACCGGCTGCAGGTTGTAGTTCATCTCCCAGACGGTGCTCGGCTGCCCAACCTGGAAGGAGGCCTGCTTGGTCCCGACCTGGACCTTGGCATTGCCGCCCTCCAGCGTGATCTCCACCTCGGAGAGCCGGCGCTCGACGAACTCGAGCGTCTTCTGGAGCATGCGCGCCGGATCCACCCTGCTCGGATCCACGTAGTCTTGCTTCATCTGGAGCAGGACCCAGCTGTAGGCCTCCATGCGCGAGAGATCGTAGGCGGGCTCTGCGTGGCAGACCACGGCCAGGCACAGCAGCGCACCCGCGGCAAGGGCTTTTGTCTCAGCGGAGGGCATCGGTTCTATCTCCTCGCGATGCAAGGCAAAAATCAGACTCGCGGCCAAGTGCATACTAAAGGCGGCCGTCCGATATGTCAAGCTGGGGCGCCGGGCACGCGCGCGACGATGGCTTGCCTCCCAACCTGCGGGCGCCTATTCTGGCAAGTGGGTGAGAGCCGAGGACGACATCCAGGCCGAGCGCCAGATCGTCGAGGCGCTCAAGCGCGGCGAGGAGACCGCATTCGTGATCCTGGTGCGAACGCACCAGCACCGCGTCTACGGCCTGTGCCTGCGCATGCTCGCCGACCGCCAGGAGGCAGAGGATCTCGCCCAGGAGGTCTTCCTGACCGTCTTTCGGGCCATCCAGGACTTCCGGGAGGAGAGCCGGCTTTCGACCTGGCTCTATCGCATCACGCGCAACCACTGCCTGAACCGGCTGAAGTTCCTCAAGCGCCGCGCCCACGAAAAGCAGCTCTCCTTCGAGGACGCCCGCCAGGCCGATCTGCACGGCCAGGCCATCCACCGGCCTGTGGCCGCGCAGGTGCCCCGCCCGGACAGGCTCGTCGAGGGCAAGCAGATCGAGGCCATCGTCAACGACCAGATCGCCGCGCTGAACGAGGAGCACCGCGAGCTGGTGGTGCTGCGCGATCTGGAGCACCTGAGCTACGAGGAGATCCGGTCGATCACCGGACTGCCCATCGGGACCATCAAGAGCCGGCTGCACCGCGCCCGCATGGACCTGGCCCGGCGCATGGCGCCCTTTCTGGAGGAAGCGTGACGGAGCACGAGCGATTCCAGGCGATCCTGTCCGACTACCTGGACGGCGAGCTGAGCGAGCAGGACTGCGACCAGCTCGAGGCGCACCTGGCCGAGTGCGACGCGTGCAGCCACCAGCTCGCCCTGCTGCGCCGGGCGCTTCAGGTCGTCCACGACCTCCCGCAGGTCCGGGCGCCCGCCCACTTCGCTTCCCGGCTCAGGCGCCGGGCACGCAGGAGCGGTCTGCTCTCCCGGCGGCGCCGCAAGGCCCTGTGGCGCATGTCCATGCCCTTCTCGTCCACCATGGTCATGTCTGTCCTGCTGGCCTCGGTGGGCGCACTGCTCATCGTGGTCTTCATGCTGCAGAAACAGATCGAGCTCTTGATCGAGCACCAACCCCCGCCGCGCCTGCAGGTCAGCTCCATCCAGGAGATGGAGGAGCTGGCCCGGGCGATCTGGGACTGCGGTGGCCGGGTCGGCCTGGCCGGCCACAGCCTGGATGCCGCCAGCCCGCTCGGCGATGCCTGGGAGCTCGACCTGGAGATCCCACGCACCGCTTGGCGCGACTTCCAGCTCGCGCTGGAGCGGCTGGATCTCCACGCCCAGCTCGATCCCGAGCCACCGACAGGAACGGGCGCGATCCACCTCCTCGTCCAGCGAATGCCGCCCGGCGAGCCCGCACGACAGCCGGACTAGCCCTAGTCCTAAAACAAGCGCGGCTTTCCAAGCCGCGTTTGTTTTCAGGGCTTGCCGCCCGAAGGGCGGTCGTTTTGGGGTGAAGCTGCTGGAATCGTATTCCAGCAGCGGTTTTCCAAGCCGCGTTTGTTTTCAGGGCTTGCCGCCCGAAGGGTCGTCGTTTTGGGGTGAAGCTGCTTGTTGCAGGTCTAGCCAGGTCCGGATCAGCGCGTCCCGTCCGAGACCCGTCGAGCCCGGATCTCGATGGCGCTCCGGGTGTGAAAGGGAAGCGCCTCGGTCGAGTAGAGCGCCTGCAACTCCAGGCTGAGCTTGAGGCGAGCCTCGGAGCTCTCTACCCGGCCCCCGCAGACCACGTGCGAGGCTGTCCCCTCCCCGCTGCCCTCGATCTGGATCATCCTGGCCGGGAAGGAACGCTGCTCGTTCAGGTGCAGCTCGATCTTCTCCGACAGGTACGCGCAGCGCTTCCCGCCGACGTCCGCGAAGCCGTCCAGGCGCATCCTGGACACCAGCTCGAGCTCGAATCCCGGCAGGCTCGCCAGGGCGAGGGGCAAGCGCCTGCGCACCTCCCAGCCCCCACCCGCAGAGACCGGTTCGCGCGGCAGTCGGGGGAAGGTCAGCAGGAAGGCGCCCCGGATGGCGTCGGCCGTCTGCTCGATGCCCGACCAGGCCAGGGCATCGAAGCGATCCGCATTGGCCGCCTGCGGGGCGGCCGAGGGTCCGTGCGGCAAGGCATCCGGGCACGCGAGCTTGAGCCTGTCGAGCGCCCCGAGGGGCGAGCTGACCTCGATGCCGTCCAGCCGAATCTTCTGGCGGAATCCAGCCAGGCGCAGCTCGACGCCGCGATCGAGCTGTCGCGTGCGGAGATCGACCTGCATGGAGCAAAGCAGTCGCTGGCTGACAGACGGCGTGTCGGGATCGCTGGTGACGGTCTCCTGCCTGAGATCGAGCCGGCTGTCCGGAACACGGAGATAGACGAGCGCCTCGCCGGCCTGCGCGCAGTGCGCCGAGAGCAGGCAGGCCAAAACGCTCGCCAGGCGAATCCAGCTGGCCGCCGGGCGGCTCACTTGACGTCCATCTGCGCGGTGGTGCCTATCTTGAGACTGGTCTTGATGTCGCGTCCCTGGGCCGTGGCCGTGACGGTGCCACCGATGTCCATCCGCGTCCGGGTCTGCAGGCTTCGGCCCAGCTCGGGGGAAAACAAGTTGACGCTCGAGCCCTGGCCCTCGAGATCGGCCTGGAGAGGGATGTTGTTCTGGACAGCCTTGCCGTGCAGCGACAGCTTGACCGTCGCCTGGATCTTGGCACACGGCTTGCCGCGGTGCTTCTCCATGCCCACGAGCTTGTACTGGCTCTCCACGTCCATCATCAGGTTCTTGGCGCCCTCGATGTTGGCTGGCAGCTTCTGCTTGTGGGACCAGGTCTCGCCCACCTCGATCGCCTTGTCCGGAAAGATCATGGTGCCCTGAGCCAGGGATTTCTTCATCTCCTCGGCCATCTTGCGCGCCTTCTCGCCCACCTTGTCCGCACCTGCGATCTTGGCGTCGGAGATGCGCCCGCGCGGCGTCATGCGCATGGTCAGCTTGACCCGCGTCAGCTCGTCGGCCCCCGGCACCGGCATGGGCTGCCCGCCCACGCCCATCGTGGCGTCCACCCGCGTGTAGCCGACCTCCAGACCGGCACCCGCGTCGTCGGCAGCGACCGTCTTCTGATACATGTCCATGTCCATCTTGATGAGGACCTTCTGGATCATGCCCGGGGCCAGCTCCGTCTCCGCCTCCATGGACTGCTCCATGACCATCTGGTAGACGATCTTCTCGCCCGGGCTGAACTTGAAGCGCAGATCGACCTTCTCGCCAGCTTGCGCCTGCCAGGCTGCCAGCATCAGGGCGACCGGAATGAGGGCCTTTGCGCGCATCGATGGCTCCTTTCGTTCGTGTCAACACACCGACCAGGAGCTCGAGGGGCTGCCCTGGATCGGAGAAGAGACTTGCCAAAGCTAGCCCAGACCGTGTACCAGATCAAGCAGAGGCGCTCCGATCTTCTTGGAGAAGTGTAGATCTTCTGGCGGTGCGAGGCGTCTCAATCCCCGCTCGGCCTTCGGGTCGCAGCTGTCGAGAGAAAGGAACCAAGTCCATGAAAAACCTAGCCCTTATCATCGCAGCCGCCCTGGCCGCCCTGGGCCTGGCCCTGCCCGCCCAGGCCACCGGCCTGCTGATCCCGACCGACACCAGCCTGGCTCCGCTGG